>CAVOIU010000039.1:0-165826 GCA_963695965.1 uncultured Solirubrobacterales bacterium | reverse complement strand
TCGTCGGGGACGTCGAGCTCGGCGAGCTCGTCGACGAACCCGAGCGAGGAGCGGCCGTCGCCGATCCCCTCGAGGTCGGACAGGTCCGGCTCGGGCCCACCGAACCCGGTCAGGCCCTCGCCGTCGGTCAGCCCGAGCTCGGCCGCGAGATCGTCGTGGTCGAGCAGGCCGACGTCGTCCATCCCACGAGGCAGCGGCTCGGACGGCTCGATCTCGATCCGGCGGTAGCGCTTGAGTCCGGTCGCGGCCGGGATCAGCTTGCCGATGATCACGTTCTCCTTGAGCCCGACCAGGCGGTCGATCTTGCCTTCGAGCGCCGCGTCGGTGAGGACCTTGGTGGTCTCCTGGAAGGACGCCGCCGACAGGAACGAGTCGGTGTTGAGCGACGCCTTGGTGATCCCGAGGATGATCTCCTCGGCCTGGGCGGCCTCGCCGCCGGCGTCGATCACCGCCTTGTTGATCTGGGCGTACTCCTGGCGGTCGACGAACTGCCGGGCAGCAGCTCGGTGTCGCCCTTCTGGTCGACCCGCATCCGCTTCATCATCTGGCGCACGATCAGCTCGATGTGCTTGTCGTCGATGTCGACGCCCTGGGACTTGTAGACCTCCTGGACCTCGCGGACGAGGTACGGCTCGGTCTCGGTCCGTCCGCGGACCGCCAGCAGCTCGGCCGGATACAGCGACCCCTCGTTGAGCTGCGTGCCCGGCTCGATCTTCTCGCCCTCGCTCGACGAACAGCCGCGTGCGGCGCGGGAACGTGTGGCGATGCTCCTCGCCGGTGTCGTCGGTGATCACGACCGTGACCGCCTTGTCGGACTCCTCGATCGAGACCTTGCCGCCGACCTCGGCGATCTTCGCCAGGCCCTTCGGCTTGCGCGCCTCGAACAGCTCGACCACGCGCGGCAGACCGTGCGTGATGTCCGCGCCGGCGACGCCGCCGGTGTGGAACGTCCGCATCGTCAGCTGCGTGCCCGGCTCGCCGATCGACTGCGCGGCGATGATCCCGACCGCGTCGCCGATCTGGGCCAGCTTGCCCGTCGCCAGCGAGCGGCCGTAGCAGGCCTGGCAGACGCCGGTCGGCGCCTCGCACTTGAGCACCGAGCGCACGGGCACCGTGACCACGTGGCCCTTCTCGGTGTCGTCGTGCCAGGCCTCGACCAGATCGGCGAGCTCGGCGCGGTCGATCTCCTTGCCCTTCTCGACGATCACGCGGCCGCGCTTGGTCTTGATGTCCTGCGCGGCGATCCGCCCGATCAGGTTGCCGTTCGGCTCACCGGTCGGCCGCAGCCCGCGGGTCTCGGGTCGACCTCGAGCTGGACACCGGCATCTCGATGAACTCCTCGGTGCCGCAGTCCTCCTGGCGGATGATCACGTCCTGGGAGACGTCGACCAGCCGCCGGGTCAGGTAGCCCGAGTCCGCCGTGCGCAGCGCCGTGTCCGCGAGTCCCTTGCGGGCACCGTGGGTCGAGATGAAGTACTCGAGCACGCTCAGGCCCTCCATGAAGTTGGCCTTGATCGGACGCTCGATGATCTCGCCCTTCGGGTTGGCCATCAGGCCGCGCATCCCGGCCAGCTGGCGGATCTGCGAGAACGACCCGCGGGCGCCGGAGTTGGCCATCATGTAGATCGGGTTGAGCTCGTCGAGGTGGTCGTACGAGCGCCTGGCCGACCTCGTTGGTGGCTCGGTCCCACAGCTCGGTGACCGCCTCGTGGCGCTCCTCCTGGTTGATCTCGCCGTTGTCGTACTGGGCCTCGATCGTCGCCAGCTCGCGCGTCGTACCGAGCGAGGATCTCCGCCTTGTTCGGGCGGCGTCTGCACGTCGTTCTTGGAGATCGTCACTCCCGCCTGGGTGGCGAAGTGGAAGCCGATGTCCTTGAACGCGTCCAGCACCTGCGAGATCGTCGAGGCGCCGTAGGCCTGCACGAGGTCGTCGACGAGCCTGGTCGTGTCCTTCTTCTTCATCGAGCGGTTGATGAACTCGTAGGTGCTCGGGTCGAACTCGTCGCCGAGCGCCTCCGCGAGCGCCCGCTCGATCTTGTCGTTGCAGATGATCCGCCCGACCGTCGTCAGCACGTGGCCGCCCTCACGCCCGAGCGGCCGGTACTCGGCCAGGTCGTGGAGCTTGACCACGCCGTGCTCGTAGGACCACTCCGCCTCCTGGGCGGTGCGGTAGCGGTGCGGGCGCGGGTCGGCCGTCGCACGGGTCGATCTTCTCCAGATCGGCGGCGTCAGGCCCGTATGTGAGGTAGTAGGCGCCGAGCACCATGTCCTGCGTCGGGGTCGCCAGCGGCGCCCCGTGTGCGGGCGAGAGGATGTTGTTGGACGACAGCATCAGGATCCGCGCCTCGGCCTGGGCCTCAGCGGACAGCGGCAGGTGCACCGCCATCTGGTCGCCGTCGAAGTCGGCGTTGAACGCGTGGCAGACGAGCGGGTGGACCTGGATCGCCTTGCCCTCGACGAGCACCGGCTCGAACGCCTGGATGCCCGAGGCGGTGGAGCGTCGGTGCGCGGTTGAGCAGCACCGGATGCTCGTGGATGACCTCCTCGAGCACGTCCCACACCTCGGGGATCATCGAGTCGACCATCTTCTTGGCCGCCTTGATGTTCTGCGCCGACTTGCGCTCGACCAGCCGGGCCATGATGAACGGCTTGAACAGCTCGAGCGCCATCAGCTTCGGCAGGCCGCACTGGTGCAGCCGCAGCGACGGTCCGGAGACGATCACCGACCGTCCGGAGTAGTCGACCCGCTTGCCGAGCAGGTTCTGGCGGAAGCGCCCCTGCTTGCCCTTGAGCATGTCCGAGAGCGACTTCAGCGGGCGGTTGCCCGGGCCCGTCACCGGCCGGCCGCGGCGGCCGTTGTCGAACAGCGCGTCGACGGCCTCCTGGAGCATCCGCTTCTCGTTGTTGACGATGATCTCCGGCGCGCCCAGGTCGAGCAGCCGCTTGAGGCGGTTGTTGCGGTTGATCACCCGCCGGTAGAGGTCGTTGAGGTCGGAGGTCGCGAACCGGCCACCGTCGAGCTGGACCATCGGGCGTAGCTCCGGCGGGATCACGGGGACCGCCTCCAGGATCATCATCTCCGGCTTGTTGCCCGAGTTCAGGAACGCGGAGACGACCTTCAGCCGCTTGACCGCGCGGGCCTGCTTCTGGCCCTTGGCGGTCTTGACCTGCTCCTGGAGGTCATCCGCCTCGGCCTCGAGGTCGACCTGCTGGAGCAGGTCGCGTACCGACTCGGCGCCCATCCCGCCACGGAAGTACTCCCCGAAGCCGTAGGGGGAGCCGAAGCGGTCCTTGAGCTCGCGGAAGGTCGACTCGTCGTTGACGATGTCCTTGGGGCCCATCGTCTTGAACAGCTCCCACACCTGGCGCAGGCGCTCGGCCGCGTCCTCGATGTAGGCCTCGGTGTCGTCGATGTCCGCCTGGAAGCTCTTGCGAAGCTCCTTGAGCAGCTTCTCGCGCTCGTCGTTGGAGACCTTGGCGATGTTGACGTCGAGGCTCTCGGCCCACAGGTGGTCCTCGTCATTGAAGTCACGCCCGGTCTTGCCGTTCTCCAGGTACTGCTCGCGGCGGGCCAGCGACTCCTTGAGCTCGAGGATCCGCTCCTCCTTCTCGGCGGCGTAGGCGTCGAGCACCTTGAGGACTTCCTTCTCAAGCGATTCGACGTCCTTGGCGCGCGCATCGTCGTCGACCCACGTCACCACCGAGGCGGCGAAGTACAGGACCTTCTCGAGCTCCTTAGGAGCCATGTCGAGCAGGTAGCCGATCCGGCTCGGGACGCCCTTGAAGAACCAGATGTGGGAGACGGGCGCAGCCAGGTCGATGTGACCCATCCGCTCGCGGCGGACCTTCGAACGCGTCACTTCCACGCCGCAGCGCTCGCAGACGATTCCCTTGTAGCGGACGCGCTTGTACTTGCCGCAGTAGCACTCCCAGTCCTTGGTCGGACCGAAGATGCGCTCGCAGAAGAGCCCGTCCTTCTCGGGCTTGAGCGTCCGGTAGTTGATCGTCTCCGGCTTGGTGACCTCGCCCGAGCTCCAGGAGCGGATCTGCTTGGAGGAGGCGAGGCCGATCTCGATCGCGTCGAAATTATTGATGTCGATCAAAGTGATCCCTTCTATCTGCTTGTGAAATCAGTGATGGAGGTGAGGGTGGCTGTAGCTCCGCTCACGCCTCGCCCTCTTCCGTTACGCCTTCCGCCTCGCCGGCCGGAACGCTCTCGTCGATCATCTCGTCACCGTCAGCGGCGAGATCGACCGCCTCGAGCTCCTCACCGGGCTCGAGGCCGGGGTCCTCGACCTCGACCTCCTCCTCGGAGGCCTCCACGGTCTCGCCCTCGTGCTCGGTCGTCTCGTCGGCGGCGGCGCCGTCGGTGGCGCGTACGCCACTGAGATCGATGCCGAGCTCTTCGGCAGCCCTCAGGAGGTCGTCGTCCTCTTCGCGCATCTCGGCGCGCTCGCCCTCCTCGGAGACGACGTTGACGTCGAGCGCCAGCGACTGCATCTCCTTGAGCAGGACCTTGAACGACTCGGGGATCGACGGCTCGGCGATGTTCTCGCCCTTGACGATCGCCTCGTAGGCCTTGACGCGTCCGACGGTGTCGTCGGACTTGATCGTGAGCATCTCCTGGAGGGTGTACGCGGCACCGTAGGCCTCGAGTGCCCACACCTCCATCTCGCCGAACCGCTGACCGCCGAACTGCGCCTTACCGCCCAGCGGCTGCTGGGTGACGAGCGAGTAGGGCCCGGTCGACCGCGCGTGGATCTTGTCGTCCACGAGGTGCAAGAGCTTCAGGATGTACATGTACCCGACGGTCACCTGCTCCTCGAACGGCTCGCCGGAGCGGCCGTTGAACAGCGTGACCTTGCCGGACGCCTGCTCGCCCACGCGACGGCGCTTGTTGACGTCCATCTTGATCGAGCCCTTGTGCTCGTCCTGCCAGTTGACCAGCGCGGCGTCGACATCACCGACGGTGGCCCCGTCGAACACCGGCGTGGCGACGTACACCTTGCCGTTGCCGCCGTTCGAGGCCTGCTTGTAGGCCTCGGATCCGTCGTCATACCAGCCGTTGGCGGCCGCCCACCCGAGGTGGGTCTCGAGGATCTGCCCGAGGTTCATCCGACTCGGGACGCCAAGCGGGTTGAGGATCACGTCGACCGGTGTGCCGTCCTCCATGAACGGCATGTCCTCCTCATCGACGATCTTCGAGATCACGCCCTTGTTGCCGTGGCGTCCGGCGAGCTTGTCGCCCTCGGCGATCTTGCGCTTCTTGGCCACGAACACCCGCACGAGCTCGTTGACCCCGGGCGGCAGGTCGTCGCCCTCGTCGCGGCTGAAGGTCTTGACGTCGATCACGACGCCCCCCTCACCGTGCGGGACCTTGAGCGAGGTGTCACGCACCTCGCGGGCCTTCTCCTTGAAGATCGCCCGGATCAGCTTCTCCTCCGCGGTCAGCTCGGTCTCGCCCTTGGGCGTGACCTTGCCGACGAGCAGGTCGCCGGACTGCACCTCGGCTCCGATCCGCACGATTCCGCGGTCGTCGAGGTTACGCAGCGACTCCTCCGAGCGGTTGGGAATGTCTCGCGTTATCTCCTCGTCGCCCAACTTCGTGGTCCGCGCGTCGATCTCGTACTCCTCGATGTGGATCGAGGTGAGCTCGTCATCCGACACGAGTCGCTTGGACAGGATGATCGCGTCCTCGAAGTTGTAGCCCTCCCAGGACATGAAGGCGACCAGCAGGTTCTTGCCGAGCGCCATCTCGCCCTCGTCGGTCGCTGAGCCATCGGCGAGCACGTCACCCTGCTTGACCGACGCACCTACGCCGACGATCGGCTTCTGGTGGATCAACGTGCCCTGGTTGGACCGCATGAACTTCTGCAGGGGGTACTCGTCCTGACCGCCTGAGCGACGGTCGACCACGATCTGCTCGGAGTCGACGTACGAGACGGTCCCGGGGTGCTCCGCGATCACGACGTCACCGGTGTCGACGGCGGCCCGGCGCTCCATCCCGGTGCCGATCAGCGGCGCGTCGGTGACGAGCAGCGGAACCGCCTGGCGCTGCATGTTCGAGCCCATCAGCGCCCGGTTGGCGTCGTCGTGCTCGAGGAACGGGATCATCGCCGTCGCGACCGACCAGATCTGCTCCGGCGAGACGTCGATCAGGTCGACCTCCTTCGGCGGCACGGTCACGTAGTGGCCGGCCTGGGTACGGCAGATGACCTCCGCCTCGGTGAGCTTCCCGGAGCCGTCCACGGGCGTGTTCGCCTGGGCGATCAGCCGCTCCTCCTCCTGGGTTGCGTCCAGGTGGACGACCTCGTCGGTCACCTTGCCGTTCTTGACCACCTGGTAGGGGGTCGTGACGAACCCGTGCTCGGAGATCTCCGCGTATGAGGACAGCGAGCCGATCAGGCCGATGTTCGGACCCTCGGGGGTCTCGATCGGGCACATCCGCCCGTAGTGGGTGGGGTGCACGTCGCGGACCTCGATCGGTGCGCGCTCGCGGGTGAGACCGCCCGCGCCGAGCGCGCTCAGCCGCCGGCGGTGCGTCAGGCCGGCGAGCGAGTTGGTCTGGTCCATGAACTGCGAGAGCTGGCTGGAGCCGAAGAACTCCTTGAGCGCCGCCACGACGGGGCGGATGTTGACGATCGTCTGCGGGGTGATCGTGTCGGAGTCCTCGGTTGTAAGCCGTTCACGGACGACCCGCTCCATCCGGTACAGGCCGATCCGGAATGCCTCCTGGATCAGCTCGCCGACCGTGCGGAGACGACGGTTGCCGAAGTGCTCGTACTCGTCGAGGCGCTCCTCGATCGGCTCGCGCGGAAGCGCGATCGCCTCGGCCGCATAGTCCTTGATCTCCTCGTCGGGGTTCTCGGGCATCCCGAGCAGCCTGGGGAGGCTGACGAGCTCGTTGACCAGCGCGATGATGTCGTCGTGGGTGAGGGTTCGGGTGTCGAGATCGACGTCGAGCCCGAGCCGCGAGTTCAGCTTGTAGCGACCGACCCGGGTCAAGTCATAACGCTTGGGATCGAAGAACAGCTGGTGCAGCAGGCTCTTGGCGGCATCGATCGACGGCGGCTCGCCCGGACGCTGCTTCTTGAACAGCTCGATCAGCGAGCCCTCCTCGCTGCGGATCGCCTCCGGGTCTGACTCGATCGTGTTGCGGATGTAGAGCGAGTTGTCGAAGAGCTTCAGGATCTCCTCGTCGGAGACGTAGCCCATCGCCCGGAGCAGCACCGTGACCGGGAGCTTGCGCTTGCGGTCGATGCGGACGTAGACGCGCCCCTTCTTGTCGATCTCGAGCTCGAGCCAGGAGCCGCGCGCCGGCATCAGGTTGGCGACAAACACCTGCTTCTCCCTGTCCTTGGGCTCCATCACGTACGCGCCGGGGAGCGGACCAGCTGCGTCACGACGACGCGCTCGGTGCCGTTGATGATGAACGTGCCGCGCTCGGTCATCCACGGGAAGTCGCCCATGAACACCGACTGCTCGCGGATCTCGCCGGTCTCCCGGTTGATGAACGAGACCGTGATCGTCAGCGGCCGCGCGTACGTGAGGTCCTTCTCACGGCACTGCTCGAGATTTGCCACCGGCTCGTCGAAGGTCAGCTCGCCAAACTGGACGGCGAGGTTGCCGGTGTAATCCTCGATCGGCGAAACGTCGTCGATCGTCTCACGCAGGCCACCCTTCTTCGGGTCGGTGAGCCAGGAAAAGGACCTGCGCTGTATGTCGATTAGGTTGGGGACATCGAGAACCTTGTTCAGACGCGCGAAATTCCGGCGCGTCCGGGGGGCGTGACTAGTTGCCAAGACGGCGACTCCTCGGGCGGTCGAGAGGGAGGCAGAGACCGCGCCTCACGAGCCTCACCCGGACCCCGCGGGGAGCCTGGCAGCTCAAATAAAGCGCGACCAGCAAAGATAGCACACGGCATCGGTGCCCTGTGCAGGACTGTTCAGCTCTCACGGACCCCACCCGCAAAGGCCACGTATGTGGCGCGACCTCGCATCCATCGGGCGGCTTCGGCTATTGGCTGACGGGCGCAGTGTAGGGGGTTCCGAGGCAGACGGCAACCTGGGGACCCGGCGCGTTTCCGTGTCCCGACGGGCGTTTTGTCGTGCGACGTTCGCTTGCGAGGCAATCGTGAGCTGGCGTATCGTGGAGCGTCGGATGGCTCCACCGGGCGCACCTGAGGTGTCGGTCGTGATTCCGGCGTTCAACGCTCAGGACACGATCGCCGACACGCTCACCTCTGCGCTCGCTCAGACCGTCCCCGAGATCGAGGTGCTGGTGATCGACGACGGCTCGAGAGACGCCACTGCGCAGATCGCGGGCAGCACCGGCGACGAGCGAGTCAGAGTGATCTCGACCGCAAACGCCGGCGTGGCTCGCGCGCGGAATCGGGGCATGGCCGAGGCGCGAGGCGCGTTCATCGCCTTTCTCGATGCCGACGACCTGTGGCGGGAGAACAAGCTCGAGCGCCAGCTGGCCATGCTCCGTGAACAGCCGGAGACCGGAGCCTGCTTCACGGGCGCGCTGCGGGTGACCCGTGACTGCCGGATCATCGAGCCGATACCTGCCAGGAACTACGACGACTTCTGCGCCGCGCTGCTGCTGAAGGCGAACATCGTCTCAGGCGGTTCCTCGTCCGCCCTCGTCCGCACAGCCGCGGCGCGCGAGATCGGTGGCTTCGATCCTGCGTTCAGCCAGTGCGCCGACTGGGAGTACTGGCTGCGACTGTCCCTGGCGACGAAGTTCGCCGCGGTCCCCGAATCGCTGGTGCTCTACAGGACATACCCAGGCAACATGAGCAGCGACATCCCGCTGCTCGAGCGGGACACGTTTGGGGTCCTCGACAAGTTCTTCTCGCGTCCCGAGGCCACGAGGTACTCGCGCATTCGTTCCCGCGTCTATAGCAACCACTGGATGATCTGCTCGGGCTCGTATCTGCACGCCGGCCAGCTGCGCGCTTCGCTCCGCTGCCTCGCACATGGTCTGCGCGCCCACCCGAGCAGCGTCCGCCGCCCCCTGGGCCTGCCCCGTCGGTGGTGGGAGCGCCGGGTGGCGAGAGCTACCTAGGTGGCGCCGGCGCCACAGCCCGTTTCGGGCGAGCTCGCGGTGACCACGTACCCGAGCTGCTTCGTCACGCATTCCGGGCTGGGGGTCCGCCGCCTGCGGCTCCTTCGCGACACCAGCTTCCCCAACGTCCCGGCGCGAGTATCTCGGCACTTCGCCCGCTACGCCCTGTACAAGCTGTTCACCGAGCCCCGGCTCCGAGTCCGGGCAGAGCGCCCACTGCTGATCCACAACCATTGGTCTTCGGGCTATCACCATTGGCTTACCGAGTCGGTGGTCAAGCTGAGGTTCATCGATTCAGCCAGCCACCAGATCCTGCTGCCCGCCGACTATCCCCGGTTCGCGGCAGAGAGCCTCAGCCTGTTCGATTGCGGGGAAGTTCTCCTGGTGCCGCGCGGACGCAGCGTCGCGACCCGCAACCTGACCGTCGTCGCAAATCCGGCGTCCGGGAACTTCAACCCCGAGCAGATCGGGTGGCTGAAGCGAGAGCTGACGGCGCGGTGCGGCAGCGCGAGCGACAGCGTGCGCCGGATCTACATCACACGCAGCAACGCCCCGCTGCGGAAGGTCGAAAACGAGGATGCGGTCGTGTCACGTATGACCAGCCTCGGCTTCGAGGTCGTGGACCCAGGCGAGCTGTCGTTCTGCGACCAGGTGAAGCTCTTCGCCCAGTGCGAGGCGCTGGTGTCGGTACACGGTGCCGGCCTGACCAATTGCCTGTTCATGCCCGAGGGAGGACAAGTGCTCGAGCTCTACAGAGAGCGGCTGCCGGGCGGTGCCGCGATGAACCCGTGCTATGAGAATCTCGCGCGTGCCGCCCGTCTCATCTACCGCACCCAGTTCTGCAAGCACGGTGCGAACTTCGGGGACCACATCGATCGCGTGAACGTGATCGTCGACGTCGACGAGCTCGAGCGGAACGTCAGCCTGATGCTGGCGCGGTAGCCGGTCTCAGGCGCCGCGACCTCCGCTTGCGGACTCGTCTCAACGGGATCGACGCGAGGTAGCCGAGCACGCGCGGGTCGGAGGCGATCGCCCGCCGAGCCCAGTGGGCCGCGGTCGAGAACCTCCCCAGCTGGAAGGCGCCCCCGCACAGCATCGCGTAGAACCGGGCATACACGTAGCCGCGCCGGGCGCGGACCTCGCGCGGCAGTTCCGGATCCGCGAACAGCTCGCGCAGGATCCGCTCGCCGGGCTCGACGTGCAGCTCGAGCTGCTTGCTCTGGTTGGTCGCGTGCACGCGGTAGAGCGCAAGCGGCTGCGACAGCGAGTGGAGCTGACCGCGGCGCGCGAGCCGGATCGCGAGCTCCCAGTCCTGCAGGATGATCAGCGACGGGTCGAAGCCTCCCAGCTCGTTCAAGAGCTCGCGCTTCACCATCAGCGTGCACATCACCCCCGGCAGGCCGCGGAAGCAGAGCACGTCGAGCAAGCGGTTCTCGCCTTCGCGGCAGTAGCCGATGAACAGGGGGCGCAGCGAGTCGTCGACGTGGACCGCGCTGGCGTGGACGGCGCCGACCCCGGGCTGGCGCCGGAAGTACTCGAGCTGGCGCTCGAGCTTTTGCGGAACCCATAGATCGTCCGCGTCCACGACCGCCACGAACTGACCGCGCGCGTCGCCGATGCCCGTGTTGCGGGCTGCGGCGTGACCGGCGTTCCGTTGCGTCAGCACCCTCACCCGCTCGTCAGGAACCGCGCGGACGAGCCCGGCGGTACCGTCGCTCGAGCCGTCGTCGACGACGATCACCTCGACGTCATCCACGGTCTGGCCGAGCACGCTGTCCAGCGTCACGCGGATCGTCCGCTCGGCGTTGTACGCCGGAATTACGACGGATACCAAAGGCTGCGACACCCGGCGACCGGTCGCGCTCAGACGAGCACGATGTCCCGCTGCTCGGCCAGCGCTCGGAAGTCCTCCGGATACTCATGGTGCTCGAGGTATTCGTACCCGCCGTGCTCGATCAGATACTGGCGGTAGACGCGAGCGAGCTCGGCCGAACCGGTGCAGGAGAGAAAGATCGCGAACTTGCGGTGCTCGGGCGGGATCGCGTCCCGCGGGCAGGCCGACGGCAGCGTCGCCCGGTGGATGATCCGGAAGTCGAAGATCAGCGCGTCGCCCGCCTTCGTCGGAACGCTCACCGCCCGGCGCGTACGCAGCGGCTCGACGAGGCGGTAGTCCAGCATCTGGCCGAGCCGCGACTTCGGACGCCGGACGAACGGGTCCGCGTCGCTGCTGTGGCTCCCGGGGATCACATCCAGGCCGCCGCCGTAGGGGCCGTTGTCCTGGAGGTAGACGCCGACGTGCACCATCAGGAAGCGCGGGTCCCGGTAGAAGTCATAGCCGCGCTGCTGCATCGTGGTCGTGTCCTTGTGCCACGTCGGGAAGCCCGAGTCGTGGGCGACCATGTCAGGCAGGAAGATCAACTGCTCGCCGAGGAGCTCGCGCAGCACCGCCAGCAGCTGCGGCTCCTCGAGCACCTCGCGAACCGCGGGGTAACGCGACGCCGCGTCGAGCCTCTGCACGCTGTCATCGCTCAGCTCCGGTGGCTCGGTGAACGCCTGCGCGAGCACTCGCCGCAGCTCGGCGACCTGGTCCCCGCTCAGTACCGAACCGACCGTCGTGTACCCGTCCTCGGTGAACTGCGCCCGCCGCTGCTGCTCCATGCTTCGGTCTCCAGAGTCCGTGCCCACCAGTAACCACGGATCTTAGCCCGGGGGCCCTCACCCGCCCCGGCCCGCGGCTACAGCTCCAGCAGGATCCTTCCGGCGGACTCTCCGCCGCGAATCCTGGCGATTGCGCCGTTCACGTCTGCGAGCGGCGCGCGTTCGCTCACCAGCGGACCGAGATCGAGGAGGCCGGCCTCCACGAGACGGATCAGTCGCGGGATGTCGGTAGCGGGCTCTGCCTGCCCGCCATGGGATCCGATCAGCCGCTTGCCGAAATGAAACTGCAACGTGTGCAGGTTGACGCGATCACCCGGCCCGGGCACGCCCACCAGGATCGTCCTGCCGGCGGGGCCGGTGAGCTCGACCGCACGCTCGATTACGCGGCCGCTGCCGGTCGTCTCGACACAGACGTCGGCGCCCGCGGGACCCACGATCTCCCTGAGCGCGTCGTCGGCCTCCTCCTCACCGGCGTCAATCGCATGCGTCGCCCCCACCCGGCGCGCGAGCTCCAGGCGGTTTGAGTGGAGATCGACCGCGACGATCGGATAGGCGGACGCCAGCGCGGCAGCCTGCACCACGCTGAGGCCGATTCCGCCGACCCCGAGGACGACCACCGATTCCCCCGGCATCACTCTCGCATCACGCGTGATGACCCCGAAGCCGGTCGTCACCGCGCATCCCAGCAGTGCCGCCAGGTCGAGCGGGAAGTGCCGCGGGATCGCGGTGACGCGATCCTCGGAGACGACGGCATGGTGGTTGAAGGTCGTGACCCAGCCGGCGTTCAGTCTCTCGCCGCGCCATGAATAGCTGGGCGTGCCGGCGCGCACGCCGGTTCCCGGACGCCAGTGAAGCACCACGTGATCGCCGGCCGACACGGTGCTGACGCCTTCGCCAACCGCCTCGACGACGCCACCGCCTTCGTGGCCCAGCAGGTGGGGGAGGTGGGGATCGGGGCCCTTGACCCCGTCGATCTCGCCTACCTGAGATCCGCATACGCCGCTGAAACGCACACGGACGAGCACCTGGCCGAAGCTCAGGGAGGGCGGGAGCTCTATCTCGTCGATCACGAGCGGCTCGCGCTGGGCGGCGAGGATCGCGGCGGTGGTCGTGGTCATTCGAAGTAGATGAACGAGTGGTCCCCTGTATAGCCGCAGCGGTCGAACCACCACTGCCACTCCTCCGGGGTGCAGAACTGCTCGCAGGTCAGCTGCCAGTACAGGAGGTTCATCTTCTCGGACTCGGTGCGGTAGGACTCGACGACGACGTACTTCTCGCGGCGGCCCACCCGTTCGAGCTCGCGCAGCGCTCGCTCGAGCTCGTAGGTGTACAGGTTGTGGAGCACATTGAGACTGATGACGAGGTCGAAGCTGTCGCTCTCGCAGGGAAGCTCCGCGGCGCTCCCCTGAATCAGCCGCTCGCGGACGCCCTCGTGGCTGTGCTCGATCGCGTACGCGGAGATGTCGATCCCGGCCACCTCGAGCCCGGGAACCTGCTGAAGGAGATCGAACAGGAGAAATCCCTTCCCGCACCCCACGTCGAGCACGCGGTCGCCGGCTCGGAGCTGGTAGTGCTCGGCGAGCGCCCGCGCCACCGGCTGCCAGCGCCCGTCGTACGTGTACCCGCCGTATCCGGTCCGGCGATCACCGTCCCAGTAGTCGTAGCCCCATTGCCTGGCCCGCGCTGACGCCTCGGCCTTTGGCATCTCGTTGACCCGTGCCAGGTAGTCGCGCTTGGTGCTCGTGTGAACGTCTGACAGGAAGTCGATGTAGGTCATCTCAGCTCGTCGGCAACCCGGCAAGCGCCGCCCGTGCCTTCCCGATCTGGCCCAGGCGGCGTTTGCGATCCTCCTCCCCACCGAGCGCGTAGCTCCGCCGCGCCCGGCCCTCGCGGAGGAAATCGTTGAGGACGATACACGCCCACTTGACGCCGTAGGAGGGCGTGAGCAGCGCCACTCGCTCGCGGATCCGAACGCTCTCCTCGAACGGTGCCAGCGCCAGCTGTTCGAACACCGCCTGATGCTCTCGGGGCGCCGGCAGCGCCACCTGCGCGAAGAAGTCGCAGACGAGCTTCGCGGGGTCGTCCCAGCCCGCGTACTCGAAGTCGATGAACCGGATCCGGCCCGACGAGTCGATCAGTGCGTTGTGGAAGCCGAAATCTGACGGGGACACGCAGACCTCGGCGGCGGAAAGCGTCTGCTCAACGGCGATTCCCCGGACCGCGGCCTCGGAGATCACCCGGTCCTTCGCTTTCGTCCACATCGGCGCGAGCCGGCCTGCGACCAGCTCCGCGGCCGCCTCGTCGACGTCGTCCGCGGGGCTGAGCTCCATCAGAGCCCGCACCCGCCGGTCCACCAGCTCGAGGTGCTCGGCGATGCTGAAGCAGGCCTCGGCGCCGTCGGGTAGCTCGTCCGGCTCCAGGCGATCCCGGTGCTCGTTGACGCGCGCGAACAGCGCCGCCGCCTGCTCGACCGCGGCGAGGTCGACGTCCCCAGTCGAGAGCCGGCGACCGGGAACGAACTCGTACAGCGCCACTCCCGAAGGGTCATCGCGGGCAAGCGGAGCGGGAACGCCGTCGGCGCCGGATGCTCGCGCGAACTCCAGGAACGAGAACTCGGCCCGCAGCCGAGGCCGATCGTCGCGGAAGTACACCTTCAGCACCGCTCGCTCGTCGCCGGCTCTGACCTCGTAGACGCGATTGTTGGCTCCTCCCGCCAGCCGCGCGAGCCGCGGCTCCGCCGCTGCGGGATTCATTCCCGCCGCCTGCAGCAGCCCTGCCACGGCGCTCGCCGGCACCTCGATCATTTCGCGAGCAGCACCGCGGTGATCTCGCGCCAGCTGTGAAGACGGCGGATCGAGGAGGGCAACCCGTTGGGGTCGCCGCTCAGACCCGCTGGGTCGAACAGCAGCCGCTCGACGCTGTCCGGAAACGCGGGCTCGGTCAGGAACTCCGGCAGATCGTCGATGAAATGGGTGCAGCGTGCGCTCTCGATCCGGGCGAGCTTGCCCTGCTTGGTGAGCTCGAAGTGGGCGTCGACCGCAATGCCGTGCTCGCCGAGCCACGTCTGAGCAAACGCATGCAGGTCGTGCGGTGGCCCGAGGTACGGCCTGCGCGTTCTGTGGCTGATGATCACCGCCTCGATCGCGTCCGCCCGGCAGCGGCCGAAGAACTCCGCCACGCCCGCAAACGGCTTCGCCAGCCGCATCCCGGGCCCGTAGACATGTCCCTGCAGCCGTGTCCAGTTGTCCTCGCGCCCGGTGGCGCGAAGGCGGTCCCGGATCGCCTCCTTGCTCGCCTCAAACGACTCCGGGATCAGCTCCCACTCGACCGCGACGGTGTGAAACACGTCGTCGTACGAGACGATCGTGTTGTCGAAGTCGACCCCGATGCGGGGCATCGGCGTCACCTCAGCGAGACGAATCCCGGGGCCCGCGAGAGCTCCAGCGCCTCGCGGACGCGGCCGGCGATCGCTTCCGCGGTCAGCCCGTTCCGGCGCCGCGCGTGCTCTTGGTCGCCGGCCTCGTGGATGAACTCGTCGCGGGTGCCGATGCGCAGCTGCCGCGCCCGCCGCGATGGCCCGTCGACCAGCCATTCGGCCACCGCCGAGCCGAACCCGCCGATCAGGCTGTGCTCCTCGACGGTCACAACCAGCTCGTGGCCGTCGAAGGCACCGCGCAGCGCATCGTCGTCCAGGGGCTTGACGGTGTGGAAGCTGAAGACCCCACAGGAGATCGATCCCGCGAGCATGTCCGCGGCCTCGAGCGCGACCGGGAGGATGTTGCCCGTCGCCAGCAGGCACGCGTCGCGTCCCTGGCGAAGCTCGATCGCCCGTCCGATCTCGAAGGCGGGAGGGCCGGCGTGGACCTCGGGCTCGCCCTTCTTGCCGAGGCGCAGGTAGGTGGGCGCGCTCCCGGCCAGCGCCGCGGATGTAGCCGCGGCCACCTCCCATGGATCGCCCGGGCAGACCACGCGCATCCCCGGCAGCGCTCGGAGGAACGCGATGTCCTCACACGAGTGGTGGGTCGCGCCGAGGTTCGCGTAGCAAAGGCCCGAGCCGACGCCGACGATCGTCACGGGGACGGCGTGGTAACAGACGTCCACCCTGATCTGCTCGAGCACGCGAGTGGTGACGAACGGCGTGATCGTGTAGGCGAACGGCCGTAGTCCAGCCATCGCCAGACCGGCGGCCATCCCGACCATGTTCGCCTCGGCGACGCCGCAGTTGAGGAACCGGTCCGGAAACCGGCTCTTGTAGTCGTCGAACAGCCGGTTGCCGATGTCGCCCGAGAGGAGGACGACGCGCTCGTCCTCCCCGGCGAGCTCGGTGATCGTGCGCGCAAACGCGTCTCTCATGCCGACACCAGCCCCAGCTCGAGCCGCGCGGCCTCGATCTCGGTCTCGCTCGGGATCCGGTAGTGCCAGTTGTTGTCGTCCTCCATGAACGAGATCCCGCGCCCCTTCACGGTATGGGCGATCACCGCCGTCGGGCGACCGCTCGGATCAGGCCCGGCGCCGAGCCGCTCGGCCAGCGCGCGGAAGTCGTGGCCGTCGCCCTCGCTCACCGCCCAGCCGAACGCCGAAAACTTCTCGGCGAGCGGCTCGATCGCCAGGACCTCGGGACTCCGCCCGGTCGCCTGCCACCGGTTGAAGTCGACGATCACGGTCAGCCGGTCGAGCCGCAGGGCGGGGGCCATCATCGCGGCCTCCCAGACCGATCCCTCGTTGCATTCGCCGTCGCTCATCAGCACGACCACGCGGGCGGCTTCGCGGCCCTGGAGGCGCCCGCCGAGCGCGAGCCCGACGCCGAGCGGGAGCCCGTGTCCCAGCGATCCGGTCGCCGCCTCGATCCCCGGTACGGAGCCCGGGCTGGGCTGCTCCGGGAGCGTGCTGCCGTCCTCGCCCACGGTCTGGAGCAGCTCTTCCCCGAAGAAGCCGCGCTTGGCCAGGGTCACGTATAGGACCGGCGCCGCGTGGCCCTTGCTGAGGATGAACCGATCGCGGTCCGGATCATCGGGATTGGCGGGATCGACGCGTAGCTGGCGCCAGTACAGCTCCACGAGGATGTCGACGCACGACAACCCAGACGCCAGATGCGGGACGCCGTTGCGCCCCGACAGCTCCACCAGCGACCCGCGGATCTCTGCCGCGATACCCCGAAGGTCCGCATCGGTCGAGCGGACAACCATGTGCTGTCTAATCTACTTGACCTGTGCCGCGCCCGCGCTCGACACAACCGGCAGTTTCGAGCTGCCAGGTCTGCGGGGGCAAGGGGGAGCTGGTGGCGGACCTCGGTCCGCAGCCGCTGACGGGATGCTTCCCCGAGACGCCCGGAGCCGTTTCGTTTCGTTACCGGCTCGTGCTCGAGGCCTGCACGGTGTGCGGGCTGGTTCAGCTCTCGGACCCGCCGCCGCGCCAAGCTCTGGCTCGACGGGAGCCGTGGGTCAGCTACCGGGAGCCCGAGACGCACCTCGAGGAGATCGCCGATCGCCTCTCGGCGCTCGAGGGGCTCGGCGCGGGCACAACGGCGGTCGGCCTCGGCGAGCACGACCAGCCAGTGCTCGAGCAGCTCGAGCTGCGGGGGCTGCGACCCCGATCGATCGACTGGCGAGCCGAGCTCGGCGTGGACCGCGAGCACGCGGGCGTCGAGACGCTCCAGGAGCTGTTGAGTCCCGAGGCCGCCGCTGGCCTCGTGTCGCGGCACGGCCGCGCCGACCTCGTGGTCGCACGCTCACTGGTCGAGCATGCGCACGACGTCCGTCGCCTAGTGGCAGCGCTCGACGCACTAGTGGCGCCCGGCGGCTACGTGTTCGTCGAGGTACCCGACAGCGAGCCGGCGCTCGAGGGCATCGATCCGAGCGTGTTATGGGAGGAGCACACGCTGTACTTCACGGAGGCCACGCTCCGAGCGGCGCTCGAACGCCTGGGACTCTCCGTGGTTTGGTCCGCCCGCCCGGCGCGTGCCACGCAACTCGACGTGGTCGCGCGGCGCGTGGATCGGCGCGGTGCTCCGCCCGGCACGGGGTCAGGACCCCAGGCAGAGCTCGAGCGTGCCCGCCGGTTTGCGACCGGGCTGCCGGACCGTCGAGCCCGCTGGGTCGGCCTCCTCGATGAGCAGCGCCGCGAGGGCCGCTCCGTCGCGCTGTTCGGTGCCGGACACGTCGGGGCGATGTTCGCCAACGTCTTCGACCTGGGCCCTCTGCTGAGCTGTGCGATCGACGACCATCCCGCCAAACAGGGTCGCCTGATCCCGGGGGCCGAGATCCCGATCAGGCGATCTGCCGCACTCGTCGAGGACGACATCGAGATCTGCCTGATGGCGCTGAGCCCGGAGTCGGAGGAGCGCGTCGTCGAAGGCAACCGATCCTGGCTCTCCCGCGGCGGGGAGTTCTGGTCGATTTTCCCGGGCAGCCCCCGGTACGCTCTGGCTGCGTGACTGCGCCGAGCAAAGCGGTACTCGTGTCGGACGCCGAGGTCGTGCTGGCGGGTCCCGCGGAGATCGAGCACCTGCGGATGCTGGCTGCCGACACGCCGCTGAAGCGCGCGCGTCTGTGCGCACACCGGGAGGCATCGGACGCGGTCCACGAGATGCTCATCGTGCTCGATCGCCGTACGTACGTACAGCCGCACCGGCATCCGGGTAAGACGGTGTCCTTTCACGTGATCGACGGGACGGCCGACGTCGTCTTGTTCGACGAAGAGGGCTCCATCACGAGCGCGCGGCGGCTAGGGCCTTACGGGTCGGAACATCCGTTCTATTGCCGGTTAAACGCGCCGTTCTTTTATACGCTGCTCGTGAGGTCGACCGCTTTCGTCGTGCAGGAGACCACAAGCGGGCCGTTCGAGCCGCCCGCCACGGTTTACGCGCCGTGGGCCCCCGCGCCAGCGGCGATCGAAGCCCGGACGGAGTACATGGCCGGCCTGGAGGAGCGCGTCTCCAAGCTCCAGGATCGTTCGTGAGCGACGGGAAGCACAGCATCCTCGTTGGCGCGAGCAAGGGAATCGGGCGCGTCCTTGCCCGATCGCTGGTCGCCGCGGGGAACGCTGTCACGGTCCTAGCTCGAAGCGCTCCGCAGGGAGTCGACAGCGTTGCGCACATCGGCGTCGACCTCGCAGCGAGGGATGAGGTTGAGCGCGCCGTCGCAAGGCTCAAGACGGACTTCCCGACCTTCGATCAGCTCATCTTCCTGCAGCGACTCCGCGACGGGGAGGACCCGGACGCGTGGCGGCGCGAGATCGCGATCAGCGTCGATGCGACCAAGCAGATCATCGAAGGTCTCGTCGATGGTCGTCCGGCCGGGAAGCCGGGCTCGATCGTCGTCGTCAGCTCGCTTTCGTCCAACCTGGTCGTGCGAGACCAGGCGGTTGGCTACCACGCCGTCAAAGCGGCCCTGAATTCGATGGTCCGCTACTACGCAGTCGCCCTCGCACCGGACATCCGGGTGAACGCGCTCACACCCGGGCACGTGCTGAAGGAGGAGGCCGAGGCCTACTTCCGCGAGCATCCCGACGTCTACGAGGCGCGCGTCCGGTACACGCCCCTGCGGCGGATGGGACGCGCGCAAGAGTTCGCGGAGCTGATCGAGTTCCTCTGCAGCGACGCGGCGGCGTACATCACCGGCCAGGTGATTGTCGCCGACGGTGGGCTGTCACTGATCTTCCAGGGTTCGCTGACGTGACCGCGGAGGGCTGGCACCGCCGGGAGACCTGCCGGCTGTGCGAGAGCCGCGAGCTCGAGCTGGTGCTGCCGCTGCCGTCCTCGGCGCTCGCGGATGCGTTTGTCACCCCGGACCGGGCCGACGAGGCCCAACCCACCTACCCCCTAGACATCCACATGTGCGGGGAGTGCGCTCACGTTCAGCTCGTGGACGTGGTCGACCCGGAGATCCTGTTCAGCAACTTCCTCTACACCTCGTCGAGCTCCCCGGGCCTGGTCGATCACTTCCGGTCCTACGCGGACGCGGTCTGCGATGAGTTGCGCATGCAGCCTGGGTCGCTCGCCGTCGACATCGGGAGTAACGACGGCACGCTGCTGCGTTTCCTGAAGGAGCGGCGGCTAGAAGTGGTGGGAGTAGACCCTGCTCGCGAGATCGCCGCACGCGCAACCGCAGCCGGGATCTTGACGATCGCCGAGGAGTTCGAGCCGCCGGTGGCCGAGCGGATCGTGGACGAGCATGGCCACGCGGCGCTGGTGACGGCGAACAACGTCTACGCGCATGCCGATGACCTCGCGGCGCTCACCGATGCGATCCGGCTGCTCCTCGCTCCTGACGGCGTGTTCGTGTTCGAGGTGTCCTACCTCCGGGACCTGGTCGACAACCTGGTCTTCGACAGCATCTACCACGAGCACCTCTGCTACCACTCGGTCGCACCGCTCCAGCGGTTTCTGGAGCGACACGGGCTCGAGCTGTTCGACGTTCGCCCCGTACCCACCAAGGGAGGCTCGATTCGTGGATTCGCCCAGCCGATCGACGGCCCTCGCTCGATCGAGCCTTCCGTCGAGGCATACGTGGACCAGGAGCGCATCGACGGGCTCGACAGAGCCGACACGCTCCGTGCCTACGCGCAACGGATTGCTCAGCTCAGGGAGAAAGTGCGCGGCCGCCTGCGCCGCGAGGCCGAGGCGGGCTCGAGCATCGTCGGGTTCGGCGCGTCCGCGACCTCGACGACGCTTACGTACGCGTTCGGGCTCGACGAGTTCATGCGCGCGATCGTCGACGAGCGCCCGAGTCGGCAGGGGCTGTCGAGCCCGGGGCACCACCTCCCGGTCGTGGGGCCTGAGGTCCTCGCGGGCGACGACCCGCCCGACGTCGTCGTGCTGCTGGCGTGGAGGTTCGCGGAGCCGGTCATGCGAACCCACTCCCGCTACACGGAGCGCGGCGGGCGGTGGCTGATTCCGCTCCCCGACGTGCGGGAGGCCGGCGAGGCCCGGGCTGCCTGAGCGGCGGCGCTGACGAAGGTCCGGCATCGGCCGTCGCGAACCGCGGCCCGGGCCTGCTCCAACCGCTCCACGGAGTCGATCGCGCAGCGGTAGCCGGTCATCGGCACGGCATAGAGGCGTCGCTGCGACACGAGGCGCGGGAATAGATCGGACGGCAGGTCGCTCGGACCAGTCGGGATGTCTTCCAGTGCGGCCGGATCGATCACAGCGATCCCGGAGAACACCCAGCTCGAGCGCTCACGCACGGGATCGTCGGCTTCGGGGCGCTCAACGAAGCGCACCACACTTCCGTCGGGGTCGAGCACGGCGACGCTGTTGGAGTCGGGGCGCTCGTGCACCGCGATCGTGACAAGAGCATCGCTCCGGGAGTGCATCGACACGAGCTCTCCGAAGTCCTGGTCGGTAACCACGTCGCCGTAGTGGAGGAGAAACGGACCCTCCGCGGCGAGGAAGCCTTCGAGGCTCTTGGCCGCACCCAGCGTGCCGAGCAGCTGCCGTTCGTGCGAGTAGGTGATGCGGATGCCGAGCCGCTCGCCCGTGCCAAGCGCCAAGACGATCGCCTGCGGCTGGAAATGCACGTTCACCGCCGTCTCGCGGATGTCCTGGCGGGCGAGGTTGGCGAGGATGGTCACGACGATCGGAGCCCCGGCAAGGTCGAGCAGCGGCTTCGGCGTAGCGGAAGTGAGGCTTCCGAGCCTCGTCCCGAGACCGGCGCAGAGAACCAGCGCCCTCACCTTCGTATACCTCGGGCCAAGATCCAGTCCGCCGCCTGAGCGAGGCTCTCACAGGCGTGGTCCGGCTTCAGGTCCGGAAGCGGATCCACGACTACGATCCCAGGACGCTCGCGAGCGCCGCTTCGCACCAGCACCGTCGCGCAGCCTGCCGCATCACCCGCCACGACATCGGTGATGCGGTCACCGACCATGAACGAGCGCGGCAACTCGAGATGGTGGTCGCGGGCGGCGCGAAGCAGCAGGCCGGGGCGGGGCTTCCGGCAGTCGCACTCGACCCGGAACTCGTCAAGGTCTGCGTGTGGATGGTGGGGACATATGTACCAGCCCTCGATCTCCGGCCCGCCGGCTCGACGGATCTCGTCGGTGATGTGCGCGTTGACGGCGGAGACCTCGGCCATCGTCGCCTCGCCGCGGGAGACAACGGCCTGGTTGGTCGCCACGATCAGCGCCAGGCCCGCGTCGCGCAGGCGCGTGAGCGCCTCTGGCACGCCCGGGATCAATCGGGCGCTGCCGGGCTCGCGCAGCAGATGAACGTCTTCGACGAGCACGCCGTCCCGGTCGAGGAACACGGCGGCGCGCCCAGGGGTCAGGGCTTCAGGGCTGATGCTTGTATTCATGCGGCAGGACGGCGATCTCCTTCCAATGATCGTCCACCCAGGCGGAGACCTCGGCTAGCCCGTCGTCGAGCTTGACCCTCGGAGCCCAGCCGAGCTCTCGACGAGCGCGCTCGGAGGAGATCACGTAAGCGCGATCCTGGCCCAGGCGTTCTCCGACGTCGCGGGTCGCCTGCTCGAAATCGCGTCCCGCAATCGCGCAGCACCGGCGCACCAGATCGCGCACCGCTACGCCCCGGTCCGGCGAAAGGTGCCAGCCTCCGAGTGCCCGCGGGTCGGTCGCAACCGCGAGCTCTCCGCGGGACACGTCGCGGATGTGGATGTAGCTCTTCACAGCCGTGCCGCCGCCGTGGAGCTCGATCGTCTCGCCCTCGCGCAGGCGGATGAATGACCGCGGGATGATCTTGAACAGCTGCTGGCCCGCTCCGTAGACGTTCGTCGCCCTGATCCACGCGAGCGGGAAGTCGAAGTTCTTGACGAGCGTCAGCAGGTGGAGGTCTGCGGCTGCCTTGGACGCCGCGTACGGGGTGGTGGGGTCCATCGGGTGGCTCTCCGTCACGACCCCTTCGGTGGTGCCGTAGACCTCGGGAGAGGAGATGTGCACATACTTGCTCAGCCAATCGGCCTGGCGCAGGCGCTGGGTCAGCTTCGACAGTCCGACGACGTTGGTCTCATACCAGTCCCACGGCCGCTCCCACGACGGCGCCACCTCGCTCTGAGCCGCGAAGTTGACGATCACCTCGGGGCGCTCGCGCTCGAGCAGCTCGGCGATTTCGGCCGCGTCCGAATTGAGATCGAGCTGGTGGTAGCGGAAGCGGATGTCTCCTCGGCGGCGGTACCGGTTGAACGCCGGCGAGCGCTCCGCCGAGCGGCTGATCCCGATGATCTCGCAGCCGATCTCCTCCGCCGTCAGGTCCACGAAGTCCTGGCCGGAGAACGAGTTCGCTCCGATTACACAGATCTTGTTCACGCCGGCTGGCGGAGGACTAGCTTCGACCAGCGAGGAATTCGCGCTGCATCGTGCGGATGTTGTAGTACCGCGGGTGCTCCATCGCGTCCGGGACCTTGCCTGCGTCGAACGCCGCCACCAGATCGCTCACCGCCTCCTCGATCGTGTGGCTCGGCGTGAAGCCCAGCTCGCGCTCGATCCGCTTCGAGGAGATGTGGTAGCTGCGGAGGTCGTCCGTCGGCTCGCTGATGATCTCCACGTCGTCCCCCACCACCCGCCTCACCAGCTCGGCGAGCTCGCTGACCCGGTGATTCTCGAAGCCGGCGTTGTAGATCCGCCCGTCGATCTCCGCGGCGTCTGCGTCCAAGCCGAGCATGTAGATGCCGCAGACGTCGTCGATGTGGATGTTCGGGCGCCGCTGCGGGCCGCCGAAGACCTTGATCCGGCGGCTGTGGTACGCGTGGTTGGTGAGCAGGTTGACGACGACGTCGAGCCGTAACCGCGCGGAGTAGCCGCAGACGGTCGCCGGACGGAGCACCAGCGCGCGGAAACCGGGCTCGCGCGCATCGAGCAGCACCTCCTCGCACAGCGCCTTGAAGCGCGAGTAGTCGGTCAGCGGCTCGAGCGGCAGATCCTCGTGTACGTCTTGCTCGTCCTTGATCCCATACACCGAGGACGAGGACGCGTAGATAAAGCGCTCGACGCCACTCGCCTTGGCCGAGCGAACGAGCTGCGGGAAGCAGTCGTAGTTGATCGATCGTCCGAGCTCGGGGTCGAGCTCGAAGCTCGGATCGTTCGAGATGCAGGCCAGGTGAATGACTGCGTCGGCTCCAGCCACCGCCTGGTCCACCGTGTCCGCGTCGCGGATGTCGCCGCGGATCTCCTCGAGGTGCTCGTGGGGCGCGAACGGCGACGGGCCCCAGGGATACAGGTCGAGCACGTTGACGAGATCGCCGCGCCCGATCAGCTTCGGCACGAGCGCAGATCCGACGTAACCGGCTCCGCCGGTCACCAGGATCTTCCGGCTCATCTACTCCTGCTCCTCCTTGGCACAGACTTGCCAAAGGTAGGACGTCACCACGTGATCCAGGATCAGATGGACATCCTCGGCGGGGCCGTACTCGCCCTCGACCGTGGGCGCATGCACCACGATCTGCGCGATCCTCGTCAGACGGCCGCCGTCGAATCCGGTCAGCGCCACCGTGATCCCGCCGTTCGAGTTGGCGTACTCGATCGCGCTCACCACGTTCTCCGAGTTCCCAGAGGCGGAGATCGCAACCACCACATCCCCTGGGCCCATCTGATTCTCGAGCTGCTGACGGAACACGTGCTCGTAGCCGTAGTCGTTGGCGATCGCCGTCAGCACGGCAACGTTCTCGGTCAGCGACAACGCCCGGAACGGACGGCCTCGCCATCGTGTCAAGTCATTAACCCAGTGACTTGCGGTCGCGGCGCTCCCCCCGTTGCCCAAAAAGAAGATGCGTGCGCTTCGCGCGCGCGCCGCCAGCAACTCGTCCGCGAATTTTGCGATCGCGTCACGGTCGAGCCGCCCCAGCACCTCGTTCAAATAAGCCAGATACCCCTCTGCAAACTCGTGACCGCTCGACGAGTTCTCGAAGATGGCCTCGACGTGGTTCACGAACCCGCGAGCATACTCGATAGCCCGTTGGTATCGTCGTTATCGATGATCGACGGGCGCAAGCGCTGCGTGGTCACTGGGGGTGGAGGCTTCATCGGAAGCCACCTTGTCGATCGCCTGGTGGACGAAGGTCACGACGTGGTCGTGATCGACGATTTTCGTAGCGGACGCGAGGCGAACCTGGCGAACGTGCGCGAGCAGGTCGACCTGGTGAACGCGGACATCTCCACAGACCAGCTTGAGCAGGCGTTTGCCGGCGCCGACCTCGTGTTCCATCTGGCGGGGATGGCCGACATCGTCCCGTCGATCGAGCAGCCGCGCCGGTATTTCGAGGCAAACGTCGTCGGCACCTTCAACGTGCTGGAGGCCGCTCGCGCAGCCCAGGTGAAGCGCCTCGTCTACCTCGCCTCGTCAACGTGCTATGGGATACCGCACGAATATCCCACCCCGGAGACAGCGCCGATTGACACGCGGTATCCGTACGCACAGACGAAGTTCCTCGGCGAACAGCTGGTGACTCACTGGCACACGTGTTACAAGATGCCGACGGTGTCGCTGCGGCTGTTCAATGTGTACGGACCGCGCTCACGGACCACCGGAACCTATGGCGCGGTTTTCGGAGTGTTTCTTGCCCAGAAGCTGCACGGTGAACCATTCACCGTCGTCGGCGACGGAACCCAGCGTCGTGATTTCACCTACGTCACCGACGTGGTCGAGGCGCTGGTACGTGCCGCCACCAGATCGGTCACCGGTGAAATTCTGAACATCGCCTCCGGCGAGCCTCAAAGCGTCAATCGACTGGTCGAGCTTCTCCGCGGGGACGTGGTTCACGTCCCAAAGCGCCCTGGCGAACCCGACTGCACCTGGGCGGACATCACCAAGGCTCGCGAGCTGCTCGGCTGGGAGCCGACGGTATCGTTCGAGCAGGGCGTCGGCAGGATGCTCGAGCACATCGAGGACTGGCGTGAAGCACCCGTGTGGACACCGGAAGCGATAGAGAAGGCCACGGAGAGCTGGTTTGAGCACCTCGCGGCCTGACCACGACCGCCTGCCCAACGCATGAGCAGCGACCTCGCGCTCAGCGGAAAGATCATCGACCGCCACGAGCTCCAGGGGATTCGCGAGCGGACGCGGTCAGCGGGCGAGAGCGTCGTCCTCTGTCACGGCATCTTCGACCTGATCCACCCGGGGCACGTCGGTCATCTCCAGCGGGCGAGGGACCTCGGCGACCTGCTCGTCGTGTCGATTACGCCTGATCGCTACGTGGACCGCGGGCCCGGACGTCCGGTCTTCTCGGAGGACGTGCGGCTGAGCATGCTTGCCGCGCTCGATTGCGTCGACTGGGTCACGCTCGCGGAGGGGCCTGACGCGATCGGGATCATCGATGCGTTGCGGCCCGATCACTACTGCAAGGGCCAGGGCGACGCCGCGCGTCTGGCCGACCCCACGTCCGCACTGTCGCGTGAGGTCGAGCGGGTCACCGAGCACGGCGGTGAGGTTCAGTTCGTCGGCGGAGCCGTCTACAGCTCGACGAAGCTCCTCAGCGACCACTTCGATGTGATGCCGGCGCCGCTGAAGGCGTTCTCCTCCGAGTTTCGCGGCGTCCACGGGATGGATTCGATCCACTCGGCGCTGGCCGGAATGGAGGATCTCCGTGTGCTCGTGGTCGGCGACGTGATCATCGACGAGTACGTCTACACCGAGTTCCAAGGCATCACGTCCAAGGACCATGCGCCGTCGGTGCGGTATCGCGACAGTCAGCGTCAATGGGGAGGCGCGTACGCCGTTGCCAGGCACCTGTCGGACGTCTGCCGCACTGTGACGCTTGCCGGCATCGCGGGACCTGGAGAGGAGCTGACGCTCGACACCGCCCCTCCCGGAGCCCCCGAGGACGTCGATCGCGTCTTCGAAGTCGATCCACACTCGCGAACGGTCATCAAGCGCCGCTTCGTCGTCGACAACCGCCGCCAGGACCCGCTGCAAAAGGTCTTCTCGGTCAACTATGTCGTCGCCGCGGATGCGATCACAGACGAGACACGCGAGCGGCTCCGGGAACGCCTGGCTTCACTGATGAGCCGGCACGACGTGATCCTCGTGGCCGATTACGGTCACGGGCTCCTGGACCCCATCACGCGGGAACTAGTCGAGCGCGACGCGCGCTGGCTTGCGCTCAACTGCCAGACGAACACGGCGAATTTCGGCTTCAACCTGATCACCAAGTATCACCGTGCGGATTCGTTTTCCGTCGACGAGGCTGAGCTCGCGCTCGCTTTCCGCGACCGTGAGGGTCCGAAGGAGCCGTTGCTGCGACGGCTCCGGGCGCACCTCTCCGCCTCGGGCGGCTGGCTGACGCGCGGCGCCGCCGGCTCGGTCGCGGTGAGTGAGGACGACGCGCTCGCGACCACGCCGGCGTTCACCACTCACGTCAAGGACACGATTGGAGCCGGCGACGCGTACTTCGCGCTCGCGTCGGCCGCGTTCGGAAGTGGAGCCCCGCTGGAGGTGGCGGCGTTTCTGGGCAACGTCGGCGGCGCGCTCGCCGCAAACATCGTCGGCAACACGTCAGCGATCAAGAAGCACCAGGTCCTGCGGCTCGCGTCGACCGTGGTCGGCGCATAGGGTGCGCGGCGACATGACCGGCCGTTCCAGGGATCGTTCCACCGCCAAGCTGCCCGCTCGGTATCACGTCATCGTCGTCGTTTGGGGGAGCTGGTACGTCTCCGCCTTTCTCGACCTTTCCCTGCCAACACAGTTGGCACCGGGCAACCTCGACGCGCTCGCGGAGCAGGGCGAGGTGCGTTACGTGTTCTACGCACCGGAGGACGCGCGACGCACGATCGAAGCATCACCCCTGTTCGAGCAGCTATCACGCCTGGCGACGGTCGAGTTCGTCACCATCACAACTCCGGGACCCGAGGAACCGACGCTGGCATTCATGTCACGCTGCCACCTCCACGCCACGACCAGAGCACGCGCCGAGGACGCCGCGTTCATA
Source organism: uncultured Solirubrobacterales bacterium (assembly GCA_963695965.1). Lineage (GTDB taxonomy): Bacteria > Actinomycetota > Thermoleophilia > Solirubrobacterales > Solirubrobacteraceae > Palsa-465. Next base: position 138,230 of record CAVOIU010000039.1, on the reverse strand, counting down.
CCCCTGCAACCGGACAGCGGCCTTTCATCAGGCAGCCTGCAGGCCGCCCTCGACGCGGTCGCCGGCGGCAAGCGAGCGGTGCTGGCATTCGGGCCGAAGGTCTCCGAGGCAGGCCTCCGCGAACTCTCGCGCATCAGCGCGGCGCGGAGTGGACTTGCGCTGTCCGGGGCTGAGATCTCGCAGCTGGTCGTCGACCATCCCCACCAGGCAACGATTGACAGGATGTGGTCCGGAGCATCCCTGCCACGATTCCCGGGCTATCTCTTCTGGGAGGTACCGGGCGAAGGCCTCATTTGCCACACCTACTTTCTGCAGCCACTGATGGCGTGGATGCATCCCGACTCGGCACTTCCCACCCCCGAGGTCCTCTGGCCCAACAGCGCAATTGACGCTCAGTGGATCCCGCGGGCGTTCCCACGGCTCGACGATATTCACGTCGTACGGGACTCCGACCAAGTCGCCTTGTTCTCGATTGACACAGACGAAAAGGAACCGGACCCCCTGATGCCCAGGAGCGTGATGAACGTGGCCGTATGGGCGCGCGACTTTTGACCCCCCACCACTTTGCCTTCGCCCGCGCGCCCGTGGCCTTTCACACGCGTCCGCCGTCCGACGCCTGGCTACGTACGGAGCGTCGCTCGTGTCGCACCGTCCGATCCATCGAACTGCTGGTGCGGCTCCGCTGTCTCGGGGCCGACTACTGGCACGTCGACAAATCCGCCCCGCGAGCGAAGCTGGCGACGATCAAGCGCAGGATGCTCGGCCGCATCAGTGCCGGGTGATGCCGCGCAGTTGCTCGAGTCGCTCGAGGCACCGCTCGAGATCGTTGAATGGCAGCCCCGACAGGTCCTTTAGATCGAGCTCCCACCATCGAACCCGCTCTAGCCTGTCGACGATGCCGGTGGGGAAGCGCATCCCCTGGACGACCGCAGGCACACCGGCCACGATCGCGTAGCTCGGGACGTCGAACATCACCACCGAGCCGGCGCCGATCACCGCGCCGTTTCCGACCTTTACCCCCTCCAGCACGACGGCGTTGTTGCCGATCCAGACGTCGCTGCCGATCGCCGCTCGGTTCGCCTTCGCGGCGTCGCGCGGAAGCCGCTCGAACTCCCGGTACTCCTGCATGAAGTCGAACGCATAAGCGTGGTACTGGAACTCGTGGACGCTCAGCCAGCTGATCGGATGGTTGAAGGGGTTGATCGAGGCTCTCAGCCCGACCGTGCAGAAGCTGCCGATGTCCGTGCGCGAGATCGAGCCGAAGTCGGACAGCTGGGTATAGCGACCCATCGAAACCTCGGGCCCGCACGAGGTGAATCGATTCAGCAGCGCCGGGCCGGCGAACTCGGACCGCCGGATGCGCGCATCCGGGTACAGCCGTACGCGGCCTTCGAGCGTTACCGGCTCGCCGCCGTCGTTTATCGCCGACTCGATGTATACGCCCTCGGTCATCCGCTTCTCACTCGCCTGTACCGCAGCAGGGAACCTACCGATCGGCGGCGGCAAGGCAGCTGTTCTGGCCCCGTGCGGCGCAAAGGGCAGCCGCTATATTCACCGCGGGAGCATCGGAGGCGCACATTCGGAGCCGGTCCTCAACCGGCCGAGCGCTGAGGAGGGCCACTGTTGATCGATCGCACCGCCCCTGGACCGAGTACCCCGTCCCTGGATGACCGGGATCCAGAGCGCTTCGCGGCGGTTCGGACCGCCTTGTCGATCCGGCTGACCGAGGAGCGGCTGCTCGAGCTTTTCGCCCAGGGGAAGGTGTTCGGCACGGTACACACGTGCGTGGGCCAGGAGATGAGCGCGGTCGCGGTCGCCGCGGCGCTGCGCGAGGGCGACTACGTGCTCTCCAACCACCGGTGCCACGGTCACTACATCGCGTGCACCGACGACATCGAGGGACTGATCGCCGAGGTGATGGGGAAGGAGACCGGAGCCTGCGGTGGCCGCGGCGGCAGCCAGCATCTGTTCCGGGGCACGTTTCTCTCGAACGGAGTCCTCGGGGGGATGAGCCCGGTCGCCGCCGGGCTGGCGCTCGCCGCGAAGCTCCGGGGCGAGGAGCGGATCGTGGTCCTGTTCGTCGGCGACGGTGCACTCGGAGAGGGCGCCCTCTATGAAGCACTGAACCTGATCGGGCGCTGGTCGCTCCCCGTGCTGGTGGTGCTCGAGAACAACGGTTACGCGCAATCGACATCGCAGAGCGAGACCACCGCAGGGAGCATCCGCGGCCGTGCGGAGGCGGTAGGGATCAGAACCGAGTGCGGAAGCACGTGGGAGTGGGAAGCGTTGCTCGCGCTCGCCCGCTCGACCATCGATGACGTCCGTGCTCTCCGCGAGCCCCGGTTTCTGCAGATCGACACCTACCGCCTGGGCCCGCACTCCAAGGGCGACGACAATCGCGACCCCGCCGAGCTGGCGACTTACGTCGAACGCGACCCGATCAACCGCATGCTCGGCTCCTGCGAGGAGCTGACCAGGCTCCGCGCGGAGCTCAGCGCGCGGATCGACGATGCCGTAGCCGCGGCCGATTCGGCTCCGCTGCAGGCGATCGTCTCCGGGCCGGAGCAAACCGACGGCGAGTCGTGGCACGAGCTGCGCTTCGAACAGGGTCGGATGGTCGGCCTGATCCGCCGCGCACTCTCCGAGGCGATGGAGGGTGACGAGCGGGTTTTGCTGGTGGGCGAGGACATTCGCTCGCCCTACGGAGGCGCGTTCAAGGTCACCGAGGGCCTGTCGGACGAGCATCCCGAGCGCGTGTTCAACACCCCCGTGTCGGAGGCTGGGATCGTCGGCGTCGGCTCCGGGCTGGCGCTGTCCGGGCGGCGGCCGATTGTCGAGATCATGTTCGGCGACTTCGTGATGCTGGCGTCCGATCAGCTCATCAACCACGCGGCCAAGTTCCAATGGATGTACAACGACCAGGTGCGGGTGCCGCTGGTGCTGCGGACGCCGATGGGCGGCCGCCGGGGGTACGGCCCGACGCACAGCCAGAGCCTTGAGAAGCACTTGCTCGGCGTGCCCGGCCTGCGGGTCTTGAACGTCCATCCGCGCTACAGCCCCCATCAGCTCTACAGAGACCTGATCGAGACGGTCGATCGGCCGACCCTGGTGATCGAAGGCAAGACGCTCTACGGGCAGCAGGCGAGCGATCGGGTCGAGCCTGGCTTCGTGCTCGAGCGTGGCCCCGGTCGGTTCCCGGCCGTCCGGATCCGGCCTGCCCTAGACGCGGCGGAGCTGACGATCGTCGCCTACGGAGGCATGGTCCCGATCGCCGAGCTGGCGATGCTCGAGCTCTTCACCGACCACGAGCTCCTGGCCGAGATCGTGATCCCGGCCCAGCTCTATCCGCTGGACCCGGCGCCATTCGTCGCCTCGGTGGCGCGGACTGGCAGGATTCTCGTGGCCGAAGAGGGTCAAGGATTCGCGGGCTTCGGCAGCGAGCTGATCGCGCAGCTGACCGAGCGGCTCGCCAGGCGAATCGTCGCCCGGCGGATCGCCGCGGCGCCGCATCCGATCCCGAACGCTCGTCCGCTCGAGGAACTGTCGCTGCCAAACTCGGGGTCGCTGGTCGAGGCGGCACTGGATGCCGCGTATGGCTGAGCGCTGGCCGATCAGCATCCCGCGCGAGACCGTCAATGACGACTACGTCGTGTTCGTGCGCTGGCTGGTCGAAGATGGCGCCCTCGTCGAGACGGGCACGCCGGTCTGCGAGATCGAGACCTCGAAGGCCGATGTGGTGATCGAGGCCGAGCACGCCGGGTACATCGTCCAGGACGCCCGTGCACTCGATCAGGTCCCGGTCGGTGCGGCCATCGGCTCCATCAGCTCGACCAAGCCGGAGGTGACCGCCGAGCACAGCGCCGCTGCCGCTGTCCGACAATCGCCATCCGCGACCCGCTTCTCGAAGAAGGCGGAGGAACTGGTGCGGACGCTCGGCATCGACGAGACGATGTTCGAGGGGCGCGCGTTGGTTCGCGAGCGGGACGTGCTCGCGGTGGCGAACCCCGGTGCGCCTGCGGGTACCGGAACGCGAGGTGGCATGGCCGAGGTGGACCAGGTGATCGCGCTGGACGCCGCAAAGCGGACGGAGATCCGCTATTTGCGCGAAGCATCGGGGGTGCTGATGAGCGCGGTCACGGTGCTGCTCCGCATCGACTCCCTGGACTCCCGGATCGCGGCGTCGAGCGACCGGCAGCTGCAATACCTCGATTTCATCGTTCCGGCAGTCGCGTCGCGACTGCGCGACCACCCCGAGCTGAACGGGTATGTCGACGACTACGAGCTGCATGCCTACGCTCGCGTGAACGTCGGCGTGGCGATGAACCTCGGACGGGGGTTGAAGGTGCCAGTGCTGCGCGACGCGGATCGGCTCGGGCCCGAGGAGACCTCTCGGGCGATCGGCGCGGCCGCGATGCGGTATCTGCGCGGCGAGCTGACCGAGGACGATCTGATTCAGGGCACGTTCACGATCACCGACCTGTCCGGGGGAGGCATGTTCCAGGTGCTGCCCCGGATCAACCGGGACCAGAGCGCGATCCTCGCCGTGGGTGGCGATCGCGCGTTGCCCGGCGTGCTGACCCTCACGCTCGCGTTCGACCATCGGGCCACCGACGGGCAGCGAGCCGGTGAGTTCCTTTCCGGACTGCGAGCCGAGCTGGAGGAACACGAGCGGGCCGCGCGGGCGCCCGCCTGCGATCGCTGCATGCTCGATGCCGACGGGCTGCGCGCGACGGGGACGCGCACCTATCTCGTCCCCGTCGTGCGCGAGAACGGTTCCTCGGCGTACCTCTGCACCCTCTGCCTGTCTGGATGGAACGGGTGATCGACGGCATCGAGGAGCTCCGCGCGCTGGTCGCCCGGTTCTGGGAGCTCCCCGAGGCCGAAGTGGTCGACGTGCTGCGATTCGACGCGGCGAGCCTCAAGGGGTTCGGGTCGCTGCGGCTGTTCAGGTTCTTCGCGGCGGTCGAGAACCGTCTGGGCGTGCGGATCGAGGATCCGCGCTCGATTCGGACGTTCGGCGAGCTGCGCGCTCACGTGCAAGACGCGGCGGACGACGCGCCGCTCAATACCGGCATGGCAGCCGCCGCTTCCTCGGTTCCAGTCGCCCACGCACCCGGACCGGCGGACGCGTTCGGGGTCGGCATCGCGCTCGGTCACGACATCGAGGAGATCGCGAGCCTTCCGGAGGCGACGGACTATCGCGAGGACAGCTTCTACGTGCGCAACTTCTCCGAAGCCGAGCTTGACTACTGCCTGACCCAGCGGGAGCCGCGGCCGCATCTGGCCGTCCGGTGGTGCGTGAAGGAGGCCGTGCGCAAGTGCGACGCTCGCCTGCTCGGGGTGGAGAACCGGGACATCGAGCTTCTGTCCACCAACGGGGGCGCGCCGGCCGTGAACATTCTCGACGGTGCGGCGAGACGAGAGCTCCGCGGCGCGCGGCTGGTCGTCAGCGCCTCACACACCGAAACGGTCGCCTCTGCCGTCGTGATGCTGCTGCCTGCCGCTTAGAGGCGTCAGTACTTCGCGATTCGGCGCAGTCCGAAGTTCCGCCGCCGGAGCGAGATCCCGATGCGTACCGGGCCCCTAAGAAACGCAAAGCGATTGAGGTACGACAAGTGGAGCAGCTTCAGGTACGCCTCGCCGACCGCTATCCGCTGGGGTTGCGTGGTGACCCGGTGTAGCGCCCGGCGCCAAGGTCTCATCTGGGGAGAACCGGCGGCAACGGGCTCATGGTCTGACGCCTGGGCGGCTTCCCACGCCTCTACGTACGTCCCCTGCTGGGGCACCGCATTGCCGGTGGACTCCGACGTCTTCCTCGCGACGCACCACACGTGGAAAATGCCGCCGTCGAGACCGCCGAAGGCCGTCCCGAGCATCGAGCCGGGGTGATACTCGAAGACTTCCCACGGCCGGGTTGCGTGCCGCTGGGTGAGACGGACAATCCTGACCTCGCGGATCTCGTAGCCGTTGGCGCGGTAGTAGTCCCAGAAAAACGTCGGCGAGAACATGTAGAAGCCGTGGTCGACCAGGTTCGAGGCACCCTCGAGGTGAATCGCGCGACCCCCGCAACGCAGCAGGTGGTCGATCGCGCGGAGGGCGTTCGGGAGGTGGAATACGTGCTCAAGCGTCCCCGAATCGAGTACGACGTCGAAGTTCCCGGCAAGCGCTTGCGGAAGCTCGTCGGAGTTCAGGTCGTGGATTACGTCCGACTCCTCGTACGCCGAGAGATCCAGGCTGTGGTACTCGGTGAACCCCATGGCGCGGAGGACGGACTCGTCAGTCAGGTATCCGTGCTGTGCGAACTCGGGCTTGGGGCTGATCTCGAGCGGAACATCGGCGAGCTTGACCGCCGCGGACGCAGCCCGCTCACGGAGAACCGCCTCGGTGATCCACGTGTCCTGCTTTCCAAGCGTGAGCACGGACCCGGTAAACGGGTCAGACCGGGCTTGAGCCAGCAGCAACCCGAGCGCGCCGACGGGCAGACCCATGCTTCAGGGCGACACCGTGTGCAGGTGAGCCTCGTACCGCGAAAGCACCTCTTCGGCGGCGCCCACCATCTGCAGGCGGCCCTGGTCGAGCCACATGACCCGGTTGGAGACGGCAGCAACCTGGTCGAGGTCGTGGCTGACGACCACGACGGTGGCACCACCGTCCGCCAGGCTGCGTATTTCGGCTAGACAGCGCTCCCGGAACTCCCCGTCCACGACCGCCAGTACCTCGTCGAAGCAATAGATGTCCGCGGGGAACAGCATCGCGATCGCGAAGCAAAGCCGAGACACCATCCCGTGCGAGTATCGCTTCACCGGGGTGTCGAAGTGTCGTTCTATCTCGGCGAAGCGGGCGATGTCGTCGAGCCGCGGCAGGATCGTGCGACGCGCGAGACCGAGGATCGTCCCGAACAGCACGCTGTTTTCGCGCCCCGTCAGCTCTCCGTGAAATGTCGCCCCGACGGCCAGCAGCGGCATGATCGTGCCCCGCGACGCAATCATTCCACTCGTCGGCGCCGTGATCCCGGCGAGGACCTGGAGGATCGTCGACTTCCCGGATCCGTTGCTTCCGACGATCCCCAAACACTCACCGGGGTACGCGTCAAAGCTCACGTCATTGAGCGCCTCGAAGTGGTCGCGCTCCTGTCGTCGCAGGAGACGCCCCACCATCGCCTCGATGCGGAGGTGCTCGCCGAGATGGTAGGTCTTCGAAAGATGTTCGGCGACCACGACCGCCGCCCCGTCGCCGGCTACCGCCCCGGCCGCCGGTGAGGCCTGCTGTGGACTTGCGTCAGATCTCATCTGCCATCGCGCGCTCGGTAAACCTGAACGCGATCCAACCGAACAGGAGCCCCCCGAGCGTGATCCCGGCGGACGTGAGCAGCGGAAGCGTGCCGGGGCGAAGGCCGAGGAGCACCCAGCGCCAAGCCTCGATCAGTCCGGTGAGCGGATTGAACGAGATGATCGTGCGCAGCGTAGGCGAGAGGCCCGAGATGCCGTACGCGACGGGAGAGAGGAACAGCGCCACCTGGAGCAGGAACGGCAAGATGCTGCCGACGTCGCGCGCCCGCACGGTCATGCTGCCAAGCGTGATCGCAAATGCACTGACTAGCGCAATGGTCCACACCACGATCAACGGAAGAAGCGCAAGCTGTGGCTCGAGAAAGCCGCTGGCAACGCACGCGATCACCGTCGCCGCCGCAGTCACCACGAGTGACGGCAAGTTCGCGACAAGTGCGGCGATCGGCAGCGCGAGTCGGGGGCAGGCGGTGTACTTGACCAGCGGGAGGTTGTTGATGATCGATGGCGTGGACGCCATCACCCCCGACTGGAAGTAAGTCCACACGGTCAGCCCCGCGAGCGCATACAGCAGGTACGGAACGCCCTGACTAGTCACATGGGCGACCTGGCGAAACCCAACAGTGAAGGCAATCAACAGGGCCAGCGGCTGAAAAAGCACCCACGCGGGGCCGAATAGTGACTGCTTGTAGCGCGACTTCAAGTCCCGGGTTGCCAGGACTCGAATGACCGGCGCGTAACTGGGGATGTCCTTGAGCCGCACCCGCGCACTGGTGGCCGTGCGAACCTGCATCGGACGGAGGGTCGCCCCGTCGAACTCTTCGCGAGTCTGGGTGGTAGGTACAGACATCGTCGGCTAGGAACGGCCCAGTGGCCCATGGCCACCCCACAGCCTAACCGACGCGGCTCCAGACCCCCGCCTTCAGGGCCTGAATCGTTGCGTACACTTGCTGGCCGGGCGGGCTGCCGAGCCCGAACCCTGCCCGACCCGCGGTGGAACGCTTGAGCGCGCACAACAAGGCCAGCGACGCCACCGAGTGGCCGCACCAGACTCCCCGCTCTACGCTGACAATCGGCATCCCGACGTTCAACCGCGGGGATGTCGCCAGTCAGCGAATCGCGGATCTGGCCGCTTCGGGAGCAACACGTGCGGTCGAGGTGATCGTCATCGACGACGCGTCGACCGACGGGACCTACGACAGTCTCGTCGAAGCGGCAGGCGATTCCGGCGTCAAGGTCTTCCGCAACCCTGACCGGGTCGGATACGCGCGGAATTTCATGCGCCTGTTCGCCGAGTGCCAGACCGAGTACCTGCTCGTCACGAGCGACGACGATGTGGTGTTGCCCGACCGGCTACCTGGGCTCCTCGCGCTGCTCGCCGACCGTGCCCCTCTGTTCGTTTCGACCCAGTTTTACCTCGGCGGCCGGCTATGGCGCGGGCGCCGCACCGTGAGCCAGATCGCCCCGCAAGATTTCTTTGCCGCCAGCGCGCACGCGCCAGGTCTGGTGTACGGCGTCGCGGCAGCACGGCAGCTGGGGATGCCGGCAGTACGAGCGCGGATCGAGGCTTCCTCTCAGGCCGCGCTCGTCTATCCCCAACTGCTGCTCGCCTGCCGGCTCCTGAGCGCGGGGACGTGCCTGTGGTGGGATCAGGCGGTCGTGGCGCAAGGCGCCGAAGCCGAGACGCGCATCAGAGACGGGATCGGCCGGCCGTACTTTCACCTCGTCCCCAGATGGGCGCAGATCCAGGACCTGCTCGCCTTCATTGACGAGGAGGTCGCGTCGAGCAGTCCGAGCTCCGCCCAGGCGATGCGGTCGGCCACCGCAGAGCTTATGTTCGTGCTCCTGCGCTCCGCCGTCGGGTACGAGCGGCCGGATCTGCTGAGCGGATTCGACGACGGCGCGCGCGCTTTCTACTCCGGCGAGCTCACCCACCGTCGGCTCCTGGCCGAGCGAGCGCGCGAGGCCGGGGCGTGGCTGCCCAGAGGGCTCCGCAGCATGCTTCGCGGCTGGAGTAGGTGGACTAGTCGACGACCGTGACCAGGTCGTCGGCGGCAGCCAGCCACGCGCTCATCAGCTCTTCGGAGAAATCCTGCTGGGTCCACAGCGCACGCTGAGCCTCCTGAGAGAAGAGCGCCGGCGCCCGATGGATCCTCGAGAACGACAGCAGTGCTGCCGACGCAAGGCCGATACAGGCCTCAACATCGAACCCGGCGAGAACCACCTCCGCAGGAAGTTCGGCGTACCGGCTCGCGTCGGTCACCTGAAAGCCGAGGTCCGAGCGCAGATGCGATATGACGCTTGCCCCCCACTTCCGGGAGCCCCGCGGATGTGGCTTGACGACCAGGCTGCGGCTTTCGGAGGCATCGAGGACACGCCCGGCCAGATCGCGGTAGGTGGTCAGCTCGTCGGCGTCGGGTATCGGCCGGTTCTGGCCGGGCACGCTGAGGAACAGCACTCCGCACGGCCCCGCGGCGTCCGCCAGCGCACCGAAATGGTGCCTCACCGTGTCGGGCAGCTTCTCGAACAGCTCGAGCATCCGCGAGCGCGACAGCAGATGCTCTAGCCGGATCGTCTCGCTCCACGGCGCCACCGCGTTGAAGGTGAAAACGCCGTCGAGCTCCAGGCTACGCAACGGGCGGGCTCGCGCGCCGAACGCGGCGGCCTTGGCCGCGTCGACAACGCGGTGCAGAGCGGTTACCCGCGGTCGGCGCTGCGGCGACAGGAATCGTGCCTGGACGACGATCTCGGAGGGGAGAAGGCTCCCAAACGAGTGCGGGTAATAGAAGGTACGTGCACGCGGCATCAGCTGCTTGAGGATCGCTACGTCCGGATGGTGCGGGAGCGAGAGATAGAGCTCATCGAACTCGGTGGACAGCGCCCGCTCGAGCTCTGACAGCGTGGAGACGGTGTCCCGCAGTCGGCGGATCGGCGAGTATCGCCGGTAGACATGCTTCGCCAGGGGCAGTCCTGACACGCTCTGGACTCGGGTCCACGGATACGCTCCTGCCGCTGCACGAAGGGCGAACTCCCAGTCCTCGCTGGACTCCACGTCGCGTTTGTCGCTGCTGATCGCCAGGACGTCGTGGCCGGCCGGCAGGTACTCGGCCACGATCGCCGCGCAGAACGCATCCGCCGGGGTGTCAGCTCGGAACAGCCGCCTCGTCTCCGCGGAGTCAGGCATCGATCTTCGGCACGTCCAGCCTGCCCACGAGCTCGAGTTGGAACTGCTCGAAGCCGTCTTCTTCGCCACGCGTCCGCCGAAATCCGGTCGCCTCGAAGGCGCGGCGCGACGCTTCGTTCTCTGGACGGATGTGAGCGACCAGCACCGTGGCGTCCGCCACCGAGCCGGCGGCCTCGATTGCCTGCTCGAGCAGCTTGCGCGCCCACCCTCGCCCCCGGACCGCAGGCTCGAGCGTGATGCTGACCTCGAGCGACCCTGGGCGCAACCGCTCCAGACGGACCTGCCCGATCGCCTGCCCGTCGAGCTCGGCGACCAGCAGGTTGGTGCGTTCGTCCGCGAGCCGCGTCCTCAGCCACCGTTCGTGCTCCTCTCCTCCGATCGGGCTCGTGTTGCGCGACGCCGCACGACTCGCCTGATCGTTGCGCCACCGGAGGATCGCCTCGCGATCGGTGGCCCGCGCCGGCCGCAGCACGATCGCGGGCTGCACATCGACCGCCCTGCCGGTCCGAGCCGACTCTCGCGCTGCCTCCACGACGGCGAGCGCGTCCGCTCCCTCGCTCGCACCGGTTGCCGGCCCACGTCCGGTCTCGATCGCCTCCAGGAAATCCGACAGCTCCGCGCGGTACATCGCATCCGCGTCGCATTCGGTGCGTAGGACCTCGGGCGAAGCTCCGCGTTCGGCGAACACCTCGACCCGGCCTCGCTCCCAGGACCACTCGACCGACCCCTCGCTGCCGACGATTCGGCAGCCACGGTGGTATGCCTGGTCGAAGTAGTCGATCCCGATCTGCGCGACGGTGCCGCCGGCGAGCTCGGCGGTGAGTAGTGCGACGTCCTCGGTATCGGTCTCGAGCGGCGAGACGTGAGCGAGAAGCGCGCTGACTCGACGGACCGAGCCCAGCAGCCAGAGCAGGTAGTCGATCTCGTGGATCGCGTCGAGCAGGACCCCGCCGCCCTGCTCGGCGTGGGCGCTGTAGGCATCCCGGTAGTCGGCACCCGGCCGCCATCCTGGAAGCCACGATCCGCACCAGATCGAGCAGCGAAGCGGTCGCCCGATGGTCCGCTCTCTGAGAATCGAGCGCAGCGCCCGCACGCCTGGATGGAAACGGAGGTTCATCCCAACGCCGAGCCACAGCCGGGCTTGCTCGCTGCGGGCCGCCAGGTCACGCGCGTCGTCCAGCGTGAGCGCCAGGGGCTTCTCGACCAGCGCCGGAACCGCCGCATCCAGGCACTGCCGAGCACTCGCGTAGTGGTCATCGGACGGCGTCGCCACGATCGCCGCGTCGGCGCGCTTCAGGCCCTCCTCTGGCGTGCTGACGGACTCGATGCCGTCCAGCTTCCGCGGACGGGGGTCAAAGGCGAGCACTTCGTGGCCCAACGACGCGACCAGCCGTGCGTGCCGGCTTCCGATCGAGCCGAGGCCGAGAACGAGAACCCTCAAACCATGTCCCAGGTGATCACGTCGTCGGCCTCGATCGTGACCCGAGCGGTACGGCCGACCAGCAGGTCGAGGTACTTCGGCGGGACTCCAAAGCCCGGGCGCTTGACGGTCAGCTGATCACGCGTGATTGCCGTTCCGGCGGGAATCTCCGCCGCGGCGACCACGCTGGGCCGGGCCAGGGCGTACATCTCCTTGCGCTCCTCGTCGCTCGGGCCGTCGATTCGTCCGCTCCCGAGGGCGGCCTCGACTTCGCGAACGCCCTCGATCATCGCGCGCAGCTCGTCGGGCTCGAGCGCGAACGGGTGGTCGGGGCCGCGCATCTCCCGGTCCAGCGTGAAGTGCTTCTCGAGGATGTCCATGCCGAGCGCGGCGCCACCGGCCGCGACCGCGATCCCCGTGGTGTGGTCCGACAGCCCGACTGGAACCCCGTACGCTGCCCGCATCGTGTCCATCGCGCGGAGGTTCATGATCCGCACAGGGGCCGGATACAACGAGGCGCACCTGAGCAGTGCGACCTCGGTTGCCCCTCCCGCGCGGGCGCTGTCCAGCGCGTCGTCGATCTCGCCATAGGTCGCCATCCCGGTGGAGAGGATCAGCGGCCGGCCGCGCTCCGCGGCGACCCGGATCAGCTCGAGGTCGACCAGCTCGAACGAAGCCACCTTGAACGCAGGCACTCCCACCGCGTCGAGCTCGGCCACCGCGGCGTGGTCGAACGGGGTGGCGAGAAACGTGATCCCGGTGGACGCGCAGGCATCCGCAAGCCGGGGCAGCCAGTCGCGTGGCAGCGACGCCTCCTCCAGAATCTCCTGCACCGGCCGGTCGTCGCCGAGGTACTCGAACCGCGGGGTCTTGCTGGAATAAAGCGAGGCGCCCGAATAGACCTGGAACTTGATCGCATCAGCCCCCGCGTCGTGGGCCACCTCGATCAGCTCAAGCGCAATCCCGAAGTCGCGGTTGTGGTTCGCTCCCGCTTCCGCGATCACAAAGCAACTGGCGCCGTCGCCGACGAGGCGCCCCGCGATCTCGAATGCGGACGCCAGCATCGGCTTGCCGGTCATCGGACTGGCCTGAACACCGGTGAGAGAGGCGGGCCGATCAGACGCTCGTCGACCGCGTCCGGGAGCGCGTCCGCAAGCACAGCGAAGGCCTCGTCGTAGGCGTGCAGGGCCTGCTCGATGTCCTCGTCCGAGTGGCTGAAGGAGACGAAGTGCGAGCCGTTGAACAGCACCCCGCGGCGGACCAGCTCCTGCTGAAGCAGGGATTTCGCAGGCAGCAGGCCCTCGCGACCGTCGGGCTCGCGAACCGCGACGATCGTCCATGGGGCTGAGCCCAGGCAATCGACCCACTCCTCAAGCCCGTGGCGCCCGATCAGCTCCGACAGGCCGTCCCTCAGGACAGAGCCGAGGCGCCAGATATGAGCGGTCACGGGCTCCGAGGCGACGACGTCGAGCGTCGCCCTCGCCGCCGCCAGCGAGAGCGTCTCGCCTCCGTGCGTGCCTGACACGAACACATCCTCAAGCAGATCCATGACCTCCGCCCGGCCGGTGAGCGCCGAGATCGGCATGCCGTTGCCGAGGGCCTTTCCAAAGCACGTCAGGTCGGCTCGTACCCCGAAGTGCTCCTGCGCGCCGCCGGGCGCCCACCGGAAGCCGGTGATCACCTCGTCGAAGATGCACAGCGCCCCGTGGTCGTGCGCGAGCTCGATCGCGGCGCGGAGATAGTCGCTGCCCGGCGCAATCGCGGTTGCGGGCTCGAGGATCAGCGCCGCCACCTCGCGGTGCGCAGCCATGGCGGCGGCGAGCTGATCGAGGTCACCGAACGGGACCGGGTGGACAAGCTTGCGCAGCGCCTCGGGAACGCCCCGATTGCGCGACGTGGACGCCAGGTACCAGTCGTGCCAGCCGTGATATCCGGCCGCCAGCACGACCTCTCGCCCCGTGGACGCGCGCGCGAGCCTCACAGCCGCGGAGGTCACGTCCGAGCCGGTCTTGGCGAACCTGACCCGCTCCGCTCCCGGCACCAACGCGTGCAACCGCTCGGCGACCTCCACCTCCAGCGGATGCGGCAGCGTGAAGGTGATGCCATCTGCCAGCTGCGCCGCGATCGCCTCGTTCACCGCGGGATAGGCGTGGCCGAGCAGGACCGGGCCAAGAGCCATCGGGAAGTCGAGGTAGCGGTTGCCGTCGACGTCCCAGACATGAGCGCCGGCGGCTCTGGCCACGTAGTTGGGGCTGACGCCCTGGACCCATTGCGACGGCGACTTGCTCATCGTCTGCGAACCGCCTGGAATCAGGGGCCGCGCTCGTTGTAACCAGGCTTCAGACTTCTCGCCCCGGGTCGGCCCGGCGCTCCGCTTGGCGCTCACGGACGCGAGGCTAGCGACCGCCCCAGCGCTTCAGCCACTCGATCGACGTCGGTCTCCGTCATATCCACGAAGATCGGAAGCGATAGCGCCTCGCGGTAGTAAGCCTCGGACTCTGTCAGCGTCTCGGCAACGCCTTCGTAGCCAAGGTTGCGATAGAGCGCGTGGCGGGGAATCGGGATGTAGTGGAGCTGCGTGCCGATGCCTGCTTCGCGGAGATCTCGATAGACGGCCGCGCGGCGCTCTGCGCCCTCGGCGAACCGGACAACGAACAGGTGGTAACCGTGGGTCCACCCAGCCGGCGGCACCGCGGGCAGCCGTACCTGGTCGAGGTGGACGAGCCTGTCCCGGTACCAGCCGGCGATCTCATTACGGCGCGCGACGAAGGTGTCAAGCCGCCCCAGCTGACTGTGCCCGAGCGCGCACTGGAAGTCGGTGATCCGGTAGTTGAAACCGAGCTCGGCGATCTCGTAGTGCCATGGCCCCTTGAGCACATCGCTCGCGTCCTCGCGCCTCACGATCCCGTGCGTCCTGAACCGGCGCAGCCGTTCTGCGAGCTCGGCGTCGTCGGTGGTGACCATGCCGCCCTCGCCGGTGGTGATGTGTTTCACCGGGTGGAGGCTGAAAGTCGTCATGTCGGCGAGGCCGTCGCTGCCGACCGGCCCCGAGCGATTGGCACCGAGCGCGTGGCTCGCGTCTTCGATGACGATCATCCCGTGCGCGCGCCGGAGCGGCTGTAACGGTGCGAGCTCGACCGGATGGCCGGCCATCGAGACCGCGACGCAGACGCGGGCATCCGAGGACGACCCGCGTGCCGCGAGCGTTTCGGTATCGAGGTTTGCGGTGCCCCGTTCCACGTCTGCGAAGACCGGGCTCGCGCCGACGAACAACGCACAGTTGGCCGAGGCCACGAACCCGATCGGCGTGGTCAGAACCTTGTCGCCGGGGCCTGCTCCCGAGGCGTGCATCGCGCCGTGCAGAGCGGCCGTACCGTTCGCAAACGCCACCGCGTGTCGAGCCCCAAGGTGGGCGGCGAAGGCCTCCTCAAACGCCTCGACCCGGGGACCTTGGGTGATCAGCGGCGCGCGCAGCGCCTCGCAGACGGCCCGGATGTCCTCCTCGGTTATCTGCTGGCGGCCATACGGGAGGAACTCGGTCACGTCTCCACTTTGAGCTCCGGCAGCATCGCTCGGAGCCGCTCCGGCGACAGCCAGTCGTCGTTGGTGTCGCTGGCGTAGCGAAAACCCTCCGGCAGCGGCTCCCCACGGGAGAAGGCCGCCGCCCGCCATGGATGAAACTCGGGAGCGATTACGTAGGCGTCCGGCAGCTCGCTGGCATGGCGCGACTCCTCCTCGGTGACGAGCACCTCGTGGAGCTTTTCGCCAGGCCGGATGCCCGTGAACGCGTACTCGGCGTCAGGGGCGATCGCCGCCGCGATGTCCATGACCCGCATCGACGGAATCTTTGGGACGAACACCTCCCCCCCTTCCATGATCCGGGCGCGGCTGAGCACGAACGCGACGGCCTGCTCGAGCGTGATCCAGAACCTGGTCATGCGCTCATCGGTGATCCGTAGCTCTCCCTGCTCGGCCTGCCCGAGAAACAGCGGGATCACGGATCCGCGGCTGCCGACCACGTTCCCGTACCTGACGTTTGCAAAGCTCGACGGAATACCGCCCGCGAGCGAGTTGCCCTGCGTCATCACCTTCTCGGCGCAGAGCTTTGTGGCGCCGTAGAGATTCACAGGGTTCACCGCTTTATCGGTGGAGATATGAATCGTCGCCCCAACGCCGTTCTCGAGCGCGGCCGCGACCACGTTCTCGGCTCCGATCACATTCGTCTGAACCGCTTCGAACGGGTTGTACTCGCAGATCGGTACATGCTTGAGCGCGGCCGCGTGGATGATCAGGTCGACCCCGCGGGTGGCTCGAACCAGCCGCTCGCGGTCTCGTACATCGCCGATCAGCAGACGCAGGCGATCCTCGTCCCCATACTGACGAGCAATCTCTGATTGCTTGAGCTCGTCGCGGCTGAAGATCCGCACGACCCGCGGCCGGTGATCACGCAGCAGCGTGTGGAGACAGGCACGCCCGAACGAGCCGGTTCCCCCGGTGATCAGGATCGTCTTGTCCGTGAGCTCCACGGCGGGTGACTCTAGTGGACCACTAGCTGGCGGCAAACCAGCGGGAGATCAGTGCATCGACCGCCCGTTCGACGCCGCTTCCATCGAACACCCCGACGGCCAGCGCCCCCACCCGCGCCCGGGCGGTAGGTGATTCGAGGGCTTCGAGGCCGGCGGATAGCTGGGACGGGAAGTCCGGCCGCCGTGCATCTGTGACCGGCGCGAGGCCGTGCGCGGCCATCCCTCGGACGACGCGGCCCTGGTTGTCGGCGAGCTGGACCAGTACCGAGGGCACCCCCGCCGTCGCCAGCTCATAAGCGGTGAAGCCGGCGCCGCAAACGGCGAGGTCCAGGCCCTCGACCAGCTCGTACAGGGGACGGTGGGCGCCCCCATTGGGGCCTCCCCCTCCGGGCTCGACGATCTCCGCGTCGGAGAATCGCGACACGATCTGCTCGCGGACGAGCTGGAGCGCACGGCAGCCCGCGATCCCGCCGCCCAGGGTCACCAATACGCGGCGGACCGGCGCAGCGTCGCGCGGAGTCTGCCGATAACGACGGTCCACCGGGGCAAATCGCGGACCCGGGAGCAGCCACCGCGTCTCCTGCTCACCCGACCGGTCCAGGTGGAAGTCGACATGGATGGCGTTTGGGGAGGACGGGCCCTCGGCGAGCGTGGCAGCAGGAGTCCGCTGGGCCAGTCGGGCGATGTCGTGCGCCTGGAGCGAGTAGGAGTCGAGGATCGCGGCATCGCATGCCACGCCGATGCCGCCGGGGGCACCTTCGGCCGGAGCGACGACGGTATGACCCGACGTCGATATCAGCGTCCGTGCGAGCCCCTCGTAGCTGCCAACGAAGATCGGCTGCCAACCGCGTGCGGAGAACCCGTCCGCCAGCGCCAGGCAACGGCCGACGTGGCCTGCGCCGACCCGTTCGTCCCCGTCGCAACGGAAGGCAATCGATTGTGCTGTATTTGCCCTCTGCATGGACGAGGCCGTGATCACCTCCACCGTTCCGGACGCTCGTGAAGCGACTTGAGCTGGCGGTCGATTCGGCCGTCGCCGACGACCAACCCGCCTGGGACGAGTTCTGCCGGCGACACGGATGGTTCTGGCACTCGACCTACTGGCGAGAGTACACATTGCGGTACCGGCCCGAGGCTCACAGTCAGTCGGTGGCGTTCGGGGTTCGAGTGGGTGACAGGCTCGTGGCAGTCGTGCCGCTGATGGTCGAGCGCTCGACGGAGTACGAAGCCGGTCACTCAGAGGTGAGCTTTGGCGGTGGGCCATGCTGGGCGCCGGCCGTCGACACCGAGCTCGCGGGGTGGGAGCGCGCGCAGGTGATGGCGTACGCGTTTGCGGCGATCGACGAGGCGGCGCGGGCGCACCACGCCACCCGGTCAGCGGTGCAGCTGAGCCCGCTCGTGCCGGGATTCACCGAAGTCGCAGACATCTTCGTGACGGCCAGTGTCCGCTGCGGATACCTCGATCGCACCACGAGTACCAAGCTGGTGGACGTGACGCGTTCGGACGAAGACCTGCTCGCGCAGATGGCGCACGGTCACCGACAGTCGATCAGCCGCGCGCAGCGCTCGATCGAGGTGCGGATCAGCTCCGCGAGTCACGACTTCGACGCTTATCGCGAGCTGCACCACGCGGCCGCCGGTCGACAGACCCGCCCCGCGGCCACGTTCGAGTTGATGCGCAGCTGGCTCGACCTTGGTCACGCGCTCCTCGCCATCGCCGAGATCGATGGCCGTCCCGCTGGAGCCATCCTTGTGATCCTGTTCGGGAACGGCGCGTACTACGCCTCCGCCGCCAACGACCCTAGGTTCCGCGGGCAGCCGCTCGGCCACGCGCTGCAGTGGAAGCTGATGCGAGCGCTGCGGGAGCGCGGTGTCACACGCTACGAGACGGGCGCGGAGCCCGGGGCCCCGCTGCTC
This sequence comes from uncultured Solirubrobacterales bacterium, assembly GCA_963695965.1. Taxonomy (GTDB): domain Bacteria; phylum Actinomycetota; class Thermoleophilia; order Solirubrobacterales; family Solirubrobacteraceae; genus Palsa-465. Next base: position 119,897 of record CAVOIU010000039.1, on the reverse strand, counting down.
CACCACCTCCCGAGCGAGAAGGAGCGCGCGATCGGCAAGTTCAAGGCCGGCTTCGGCGGGACCGAGGTGCCGCTCTACGCTCGGGAGCGCTTCTTCTCGGGTGATTTTGCAGAGCAGGTGCTCCGCGCGCGGCTCGCCCGGTATCTCGAAGCCGTGCGGGGTCTGGCGAGCGTGGATGCCGTCGCCTGAGCGCGAACCCGTACTCGCGATCGTCCAGGCACGCTTCTCGTCCGAGCGCCTGCCGGGGAAGGTGCTCGCCGACAGCGGCATGGGCGAGCCGTTGCTCGAACTGCTCATCCGCAGACTCCGCCGGGCGCGCCGGCTGGATCAGATCTGCGTGGCCACGAGCGTGTCGCCAGCGGATGAAGCGGTCGCGGCGCTCGCCACCTCCCTCGGGACAAGGGTTCACCGGGGCCCGCTGGAGGACGTCTTGACTCGGTTTGCCGACGCCGCGGATGGCTTCGATGGGGCGATCGCACGAATCACGGGTGACTGTCCGCTGATCGACCCGGCGATCGTCGACCGGGTGGTTGATGACTACTTCCAGCACGATTGCGTGTACGCGAGCAACCTCGATCCGGCGACGTTTCCGGACGGGATGGATTGCGAGGTGTTCGACAGCGGCGCGCTGTTCGCGCTTGCCGCGGAGAACCTGACCCCGGCCGACCGCGAGCACGTGACCACGGCGCTGCGACGTGACGAGCCCCGGTTTCCGCGCTGCCACGTGTCGCTCCCGGTCGATCTGAGCGACATCCGGCTCACGATCGACCGGAGTGAGGACCTGGAGCAGATCCGGCAGATCGTCCGCGCCCTTGGCCCGCGAAGGGATCTGGCGCCGATGCCGGAGATCCTCGCGGTGATGGGGCTCGCGGGACGGCTAAGGAACGGGTAGGGGCTCAGGCCGCGAGCGGCACGAGTGCGCGGCACACCGACTCGAACCGCGCTTGGTCCACTTCGTGGTGCGCGGGCAGCAGCAGGCAGGGCCGGTAGTCGGGGCTGTTCATATCTCGCCGGACATCGATGTGGCAGCGCTCGGCCATCAAGCCACCCGCGCGCGCCTCGGCCAGGGCGCCCTCCAGCTCGGCCTCGCCGCGGGCGAAGAACGGAAGCCCATAGGGCACCAGTCGGGAATCGGGCCAGAGTCCGGAGGGCGCGTTGGGAAAGTGAGACCTGAAGACCTCGACCCGCTGCGCCCGCCTGGCACCTGCCTCCGCCAGCTCGCCCGCGGTACGCGGGAGCCCCGACAGCGCGAGCGGATCCGGCGCTGGGAAGGTGAACAGCAGCTCGTACATGGCCTCCAACCACAACGCGTCGGCGGCGTCGCCCCGATGTCCGACGAACGACTCGACGTACACCTGCCGCATCCACGAATGGACGTCTTCGTCGGCGCGAGGAAATTCGCCCAACAACGCTCGCAGTGCGGCGATCTGCTCCCCCGTGCTGGCGATGATCCCCCCACCCAATCCGGCCACGCCGAAGAACTTCGGCAGGCTGAAGATCGCGAAATCTCCCGCCCAGGAACGTTCGCCCGAGCCCGGCGTCGCGAAGAACCCATGGGCAAGATCCTCGATCACGAAGCCACGCCCACGGGTTTTCTGCGGGAAGCCGAACTGGTGAAAAAGCAAGCACGCGTCCGCGGCCGCCGGCGCCAGCACCGGGATTGCGTGGTACGTGAGGGCGTTGAGCACACACCGTGAATGAAATCGCGAGATCTCGATCGCGCTGTCAGCCCGGACCAGTCCGGCGTGGCGCATCAGCAGGAAGATCCCGCTTCGACCCGAGGCGAGCAACAGAACAGGTCGACCGAACCAGTCCTCGAGGAGGCGCTCGGCCTCAGTGACAGTAACTATCGCGTCGTGCACCGTTGTCGGCTCCGGCTGCAAGGCGGCCGGAGCCGCGGCACGCGTGCTCATGCCGGCCGGCGCCACACAAGTACGTCCTCACGCGAGTTCGCGAACGGTAACTCCCGGGGCTGCGGGAGCACGTAGGCCTCTAAGCCGCGAGCTCGGTAGCGCGAGATCAGCTCGAGAACGAAGTGATCATCCATGAACGGGACGAGCTCCTCCCCGAGCGACGCCAGCTCCCCCGTGCCTTCGCAACCGCGCACGCGTTCGCGCCAGCGCTCGCTGAATTCCTTGCCCCAGGCGGTGGCGGTGAATCGATTCTTGGCGCTCTGGTTTGGCAGGTCTCCCAGTAGCAGCCGCCCGTCCGCCGCCAGCTGATCGACGCACGCGTCGACAAACTCGAGTGCGTCCTCGGCCGTCGGTAGGTAGTGAAGTACGGAATAGACGAGCACCCGATCGAACTTTGCCGAGAGCCGCATGTCCGGCCAGCGCCCGGGGACGAAAGTGAGGTTGTCGATCGATCGCGCTTCGAGCGCATGCCGAAACGATGGATGGTCGACCCCTGTGGCATGCTGGACCCGCCGTGTCAGCGGCTCGAGCACGGCTCCGGCACCGCACCCGATCTCCAGCAGCGTGTGCGAGGAATCTAGGCCAAGCTTGGTCGCTACATCCTCGACTATGTAGCCTTCGCACTCTGCCTGGAAGGGGTACCTGCCGGCGAGAACAGTGGGGGAACGATCCTCCGAAGCTAGGCGGCCAAATTGATCGAAGGCGTCCAAAGTTCGACCCGGGATGCGACCAGCCTAGCGAAGGGCGCCGCTGCCGATCGGCGGCTGCGCGTTCTCCATTTCATCGACACATCTGACGCCGCTGGTTACTTCTCACTGATCGCGGAGTACACCGACCGCGCTCGATTTGAGCTCAGTGTTGGGTCGCTGCGCGGGCACGGCGCTCTCCACGAGCGGCTCGGCGCAGAAGGCGTGAGGACCTTCGCGCTGGACGCGCGGACGCGCCGTGATTATCCGCGCGCAGTGGTTCGCCTCGCACGACGGCTGCACCGCGAAGAGGTCGACGTGCTCCAGATGCATCTACTCGAGGCGTCGATCGTCGGGGTCGCGGCAGCCGCCCTCGCGCGGACCCCCCTCGTCGTGTTCACAGGCCACCATTCCCACGAGGTGCCGCTCCACAACCGCCGTCTGCTGCTGGAAGTCGACCGGACGCTCTGCCGCTTCAGCGATGTCGCGATCGCCCCCTCGCGCCAGATGGCACAGGGCTTCTTCGACGACTACGACTGCCCGCCGGAGAAGGTCGAGGTGATTCACCACGGCCTCGACCTGCGGCGCTTCGATCCCGAAGCACACTCGGGAGATCGCTTTCGCGCGGAGCTCGAGTGGGAGGACAAGCTCGTTCTCCTCGTCGTCGCCAAGCATCACTGGATCAAGAACGTCGCCGCGCTCTTGCAGGCATTCTCGGCGTTCTCTCCTCGCCACCCTGAGGCCCGGCTTGCGATCCTCGGGATCGGGGACGACACCGAGACCAAGGCAGCCGTGGCCAGGCTGGGACTCTCCGAGGTCGTTCGCGTGCTCGACCCACGACCCGACATTCCCGAGGTGCTGGCCGCGGCAGACCTGCTTGTACACCCCGCCCTGGCCGAGTCGTTCGGATTCGCGATCCTCGAGGCGATGGCGATGTCGACGCCCGTGGTGACGACCGCGGTCGGCGTGGCTCCCGAGGTGATCGATGACGGGGTCAACGGGATCCTGGCGGCCGGCACCGACCCCCGCTCGCTCGGGCTCGCGCTCGAGCGAGCGCTGTCCAAGAGAGCGCAGTGGACCGAAATGGGTCGCGCGGCGCGCGCACGTGCCCTCAGCTTCTCGGCACAGCGGTGGGTGACCGAGCACGAGGAGTGCTACGTACGCCGGTTGGGACAGCTGCGCGGCAGCCCTCAAATCTCCCGCAGTGCGGGATCCCAGGGCTCACGCGCGGTCAACCTGAGGCCGCGCCGTATGCCACGGAACACGTAGAGGCCGAGCAACGCGCGGTAGAGAGCCTCGAGCGGCCACCCTCCGCGGGGCCGCAGGCGCTCCGCGAGAGCCACCACGCGACGCGCCAGGGCGAGCGACACGGGTTGGCTCAGCGCTGCCCGGGTTAGCTTCCTGGCTACGAGTCGAGCCGGATCCCCGCGCCGCACCGGCCCGTTGAGTGCGAGCGACGGGGGTGGCGGAAGCTCCGGGTGCTTGCGCGCGGTGCACACGGCTCCCACGGCCCCACGCTCCTGTCGTCGGCAGATCACGTCCAGGCTCGCGTGCTGGTCGTTGTGAATCACCGGAATCTCGCTGTCGAGGACGATGATCGCTCCGGCCTTGCCAGCGCGGAGGCAAAGATCGCGATCCTCGTTGCCGATCGACGGAAAGCGTTCGTCGAAGCCGCCGAGCGCTCGGAAGAAGTCCGCGCCGATGGTCAGGTTCTGTGTCGGGACGGCGTCGGGGAAGATACGCCCGTTGGATCCGGGAACAGCGACAACCGTGGCCTGCGCACAATCCTCGACCCAGAGACGAAACCGCCCGAGCGGCGAGCTCTCGAGTGCGGCACGTATCTCGGCAGGAAACTCCGACCTTCCCGCCACGATGCAATCGGCGTAGCTCTCGTACTCCGCTCTGACCGCCATATGCCGTCTGATGGTGTCGGGCGCGACGATGATGTCGTCATCCAAGAACATCAGCACTTCGCCAGTTGCGAGCGTCGCACCGTGATTTCGCGCCTTTGACACCCCGGGGTGCTTCTCGGTCACGGTTCGGAAGACCGGGAACCGGCCCAGGACCTCCGCAGTGGAGTCCGTGGAGCCGTTGTTGACGACGATGACCTCCAGCCGGTCGCTCGGATAGTCGGTCGCAGTCAGGGCCTCGAGCGTGCGCTCGAGGGTGTCACCCCTCTGAAAGGTCGGCACCACGACGCTCACCGCCGGAAGGCGTACCGGCTCCTGACGCAACTCGCGCCGCAAGTCTCGCTGCAGCGCCATTGCGCTAGTCGTCCTGACGGGACTCCACAGAGGGTCCACGCATGGCGCTACTTCACCTCGACTGCGCCTCCGGCCTCCTCGAGCTCGGCCTTCAGCTTGTCGGCCTCCTCGCGCTCGACGCCCTCCTTGATCGGTTTGGGGGCTTCGTCGACCAGCGCCTTGGCCTCCTTGAGGCCGAGACCGGTCGCCGCGCGGACGACCTTGATCACCTGGATCTTCTTGTCGCCGGGCGCGGTCAGGAACACGTCGAACGTGGTCTGCTCCTCGGCCCCATCAGCGCCGTCCGCGCCGGCGCCCCCGGCCGCCGCAGGGGCGGCCGCGGCGACGGCCGTCGCCGACACGCCGAATGTCTCCTCGAGCGCCTTGATGCGCTCGCTGAGCTCGAGCACCGAGATGCCCTTGAGCTCGTCGATCCACTCTTGAGTGGTGGTGGTCATGCTTCCTCCTTGGGTGCCTCCGCCGACCCCTCGTCGGAGGCGGCTTCTGTTTCGGTTTCTTGAGCTTGTTCGTCGGTGGACGCATCCGGCTCTGACGGTGCATCCGCCTCTGAGGATGCATCCGCCTCTGAGGCACTGTGCGCCTCAGGCTCCGATTGCTCGGCTTCTGCCTCGGGCGCGAGTGCCTCCGAGGCGGACGCGTCCTCCGAGTCTGCAGCAGTCTCCGGTTCAGGCGTTTTCGCCTCTGCTGCAGGCGCCTCCGCCTCCGTCTCGGGCGGAGCCTCGTCCGCGTCTGAGGCAGTCGCGCCCGACGCCTCGGCGTCCCCGTCGCCCTCTGAGGCGCGCCCGGCCTCAGGCGTGGGCGGGGCTTCGCCGGTGACGAGCCCCTTTTCCGCGATCTGCCCAAGCTGCAAGGCGAGCCCGGACACAAGCGCGTTCAGGGTCCGTACGAGCCCGCCCAGCGGCGAGGCGATCATCCCGACCAGCTGGCCGTGGAGCACATCGCGTGCGGGGAGCCGGGCGATCACGCGGATCTCGTCGGCGGTGACGGCCGCGCCGTCCATCAACCCGCCCTTGAACTCGAGCGTCCCGAGCGACCTGGCCATGTCGTTGAGCGCCTTCGCCGCGAGCGCCGCATCGCCGGCGACGAACGCCAGCGCCGTCGGCCCCTCGAGCAGCGCCTTGAGCGACTCGGTCCCCGCCTTGTCGCTGCGAGCTCGGTCAGCGAGTTCTTGACGATCCGGAACGGGTGTCCGCGCCTCGCAGCCGGGCCCGCAGCTCAGCCGCATCGGGCACGGAGATCCCGCGGTAGTCGACCGCGAACATCGCCTCGGCGCCGCGGATCTCCTCCGCGAGCTCCTCTACGACTGCTGCTTTCTGGTCTCGGTTCATGGTTCCTCTCGAACGAATAACGCCCGCACTCGGCGGGCGTCGAAATCAAGCCAGGACTCGTCTCGATGCTCCGCCTGCCCCGGTCTTACGCGATGAGCGCGGCCGAAGGTCTCGGGCATGTCTTCTGGCTCGTCAGTCTACGCGGCTACGGGCTCCTCGACGATGTCGCGGGTGCGGCGTCGGATCCACCTTGACCCCCGGTCCCATCGTGGTGGCGATCACGACCGTCCGGATGTAGCGGCCCTTGGCCGCGGACGGCTTGGCACGGATCAGCTCCTCGATCACGGCCGCGTAGTTCTCGAGCAGGCTGCTGCTCCTCGAAGTCGCGCTTGCCGATCACGAGGTGCACGATCGCGTTGCGATCGGTCCGGTACTCGATCTTTCCCGACTTCGACTCCTCGACGGCCTTGGCGATGTCCATCGTCACCGTTCCGACCTTGGGGTTGGGCATCTTTCCCGCCGGTCCGAGGATCCGGCCGAGCCGGCCGACGACCGGCATCAGGTCAGGGGTCGCGATCGCCACGTCGAAATCGTCGAATCCGTCCTGGATCCGCTGCGCGAGGTCCTCGCCTCCGACCACGTCGGCACCCGCCTCCTCGGCCTCGCGGGCCTTGTCGCCCTGAGCGAACACGGTGATCTTGACGTCCTTGCCGAGCCCGTTGGGGAGCGCGATCGTGCCACGCAGCTGCTCGTCGGCGTGACGGACGTTCAGGCCCGTGCGGACGTGCAGCTCGACCGACTCGTCGAACTTCGCGTGGCGACAGCTCCTTGACTAGCGCGACCGCCTCGGCCGGCTGATACTCGCGCTCGCGGTCGAGCCGCTTGAGCGCGTCTTCGTAGGCCTTGCCGTGGTGGGCCATGACTAGACGACCTCCACGCCCATCGAGCGGGCGGTGCCCGGCGATGATCTTTGCGGCCGCGTCGATGTCGTTGGCGTTCAGGTCCTTCATCTTGCTGCTCGGCGATCTGCCGCAGCTGGTCCTGGGTGATCGTGCCCGACCTTCTCGCGGTTCGGCTCGGCCGAGCCCTTCTCCAGCGACATCGCCTGCTTGATCAGCACCGCGGCCGGCGGGCTCTTGGTCTCGAACGTGAACGAGCGGTCCTCGTAGACCGTGATCACGACCGGGATGACGGTGCCCGCCGTCGGACTGGGTCTGCGCGTTGAACGCCTTGACGAACTCCATGATGTTGACGCCGTGCTGACCGAGCGCGGGACCGACCGGCGGGGCCGGGCTGGCCTGCCCGCCGACCGCCTGCAGCTTGATCTGGGTCAGGACTTTCTTCGCCATCGCGGCCATCCTAGATCTTCTTCACCTGGTCGAACCCGACCTCCACCGGCGTCTCGCGGCCGAAGATCGAGACCAGCACCTTGAGCCGCTGGGCGTCCTCGTTCACCTCGGAGATCTCGCCCGGAGAAGTCTGACAGCGGACCCGAGATGACCTTGACCGACTCACCGATCGAGAACTGGGCGCGGCTGCGCGGGCGCGACCTCCTGCTCGCGGTGGAGCAGGCGGTTGACCTCGTCCTGGGTGAGCGGGACGGGCTCGTTCGACGCGCCGACGAAGCCGGTCACCCCGGGCGTGCCCTTGACCAGCGACCACGAGTCCTCGTTGAGGTCCATGTTCACGAGCACGTAGCCCGGCATCGTGCGCTTCTCGACCGTGATCTTCTGGTTGTCCTTCATCTCCGACACCGACTCGGTCGGCACGACGATCTGCCTGACCGCCTGCTGCTGCCCGAGCGACACGATCCGGTGCTCGAGGTTGTGCTTGACCTTGTTCTCGTGACCCGAGTATGTGTTTACGACGTACCAGCGAAACATTCTGTTGTTCGATTGGCCTCTCTAGCCCGCGGCGCGCGTCGGCGCCTACTTCAAGACGAAAGTGACGAGCTTCTGGGCGACCCAGTCCGACACGCCCGAGGAAGACGCCCGGCGATGATCACGAACCCGATCACGACTCCGGTGGCCTGCATCACCTGACGGCGATCCGGCCACTGTACCCGTTGCAGCTCGCGCCAGCTTCCCTGCAGGAAGCCGATCAGCCGCGCGACCATATTCGGCCGCGCTGGCGCCGCGCCGCGGCCGGCCGGCGTGCAGCTCGCCGCCGCGGACCTCCGCCGCTCGCCGAGCCGCCTCGACGCCGGCGCCGGCCGTCGGGCTCGACCTCCGCGCTCGACCTCGTCGTCCTCCGGCCGCCAGGCTCGAGCTCCTGCGCGTCGGCCGACCTCGAGTTGCTCCTCGGCGCTCGAGCGTCGGTCAGGCGCGAGCTCGTCGGCGCGCTCGAGCGTCGGGCCGGCCCGACGTCCGGCTCGGTCGCGCTCGACCGGCTCGGCGTCCGTCGGTCGCCGCGTGCTCGATCGCGGCTCGGGCGCGCCGTCGGCTCGGGCTCGGCGACGCCTTGCCGCGACCGTCGCGTCGGCAGCGGCTCGGACCGGCTGCGGCCGGCGGGCGCGCCGTTCTTTGGCGCGTTTACGGTTGCGGGCCACGGAGCGCTCCGGTCGAGCTCAGCGCGTCTCGCGGTGCGGCGTGTGGCACCTGCACCAGCGGCAGTACTTGCGCAGCTGCAGCCGCTCCGGATTGTTCCGCTTGCTCTTATTCGTCTGGTAGTTCCGGCGCTTGCACTCTTCGCAGGCGAGAGTCACAGCGATCCGAACGTCTCCACGGGCCATCTGGGCGCTTCCGTACGGGATGGTCAGGGTCCGGCTACCGGACCGCAGGCGCGAAACGAACGCCGCCCGGCGCCGAGCGCTCAGTGTAGCGCAGGCTCGTGACCGGGAGATGCCTCCGCTATTCGACGAGCTCGATCGGAGACACCTCCAGATCGAGCCAGCGATCGCCGCGGAGCATCCGGATCGGCAGCGGGCGGCCGATCGCCGTCCTGGCTCATCAGCCGCTGCACGTCGTCGACGCGCTCGATCGGCCTGCCCGCCGAGCTCGACGATCAGGTCCTCGGCGCGCAGGCCGGCCGCTGGGCGGGGCTGCCCTGCGACGACCTCGACGACCTCGACGCCGGCGCTTCGGCCCAGCTCGCACGCGCGCGTGAGGCGGCAGCGGCCGCGGGCCGCCGGCGATCCCGATGTACGCGCGGCGGACGCGGCCGTCGCGCATCAGCGCGCCGATGATCTGCCGGGTGACCTCGTTGATCGGCACCGCCAGCCCGAGGCCGACGCCGGCGACCGCGGTGTTGACCCCGACCACGCGCCGCCGGCTGTCGACCAGCGCGCCGCCCGAGTTGCCGGGGTTGAGCGCGGCGTCGGTCTGGATCACGTTGTCGATGTAGCGCACGGTCCGCCCCGAGCGCGCCGGCAGCGACCGCCCGAGCGCCGAGACGACCCCGGCCGTGACCGAGCCGGCGAACCCGTGGGGGTTGCCGATCGCGACCACGAGCTGTCCGACCCGCAGCTGCTCGGCCTCGCCGAGCATCGCCGGGATCAGGCTCGTCGCCGTCGGCGCGCAGCACCGCGAGGTCGGACAGCCGGTCGGCGCCGATCGACCGTCGAAGCTGAGCTCGCGGCCGTCGACGAACGTGGCGCGTCCGCTGCGCGGCCCGGTCCCGCGACCACGTGCGCCGAGGTGAGCAGGAAGCCGTCGGGCGTGAGCGCCACCGCGCTGCCGGCGCCGGCCGGCACCTGCCCGCCGCCGGCTCGCGCCGCATCACGCGCAGGTTGGCGACCGACGGCGCGAGCCGCTCGGCGACGTCGACCACGACCCGGGAGTAGGCGTCGAGCGCCTCGGCCTCGGCCGCTCGGCTCGTCGCGTGCTCGTGGTGCGCTCGATCGGTCGTGCTCATCGCGCGCCTCCTAGAGCGTGACCGTGACCGTCGCGCTCGTCGGCGCCACGCACGATCGTCAGCTCCAGCGTGCCGCCGGCACGAGCGGAATCGAGCGCCTCGTACAGCGCATCGATCCGGTCGATCTCGCTGCCGCCGGCCGCCACGATCAGGTCGCCGCGCTCCAGGCCGGCGCGCTCTGCGGCGCTGTCGCCCTCGACCGCGCGGACCAGCACGCCGTCGCGCTCGGGCAGGCCGACCGCGCGGCGCAGCCGCCGCGCGACGCGGGGCGGCGCGATCGCCACCCCGAGGCGGACCGCTTCGGGCGCTCGCCGCGGCCAAGCGCCTCCACCCGCTCGCGCATCGACGCGTCGGCCGGGCAGCGCCAGGATCAGACCGCCGTCCACCCGCACCGCGTTGATGCCGAGCAGCCGTCCCTCGACATCGACCAACGGCCCGCCCGACGAACCGCGCGGGAGCGGCGCGGTGTGCTCGATCGCGCCGGCGATTCGACGGCCGCGGGGACCACGAAAGCTCGCGCGCTGCGACGAGACGAACCCCGGAGTCACGCGCAGCCCGCGCCCACCGGGGTTGGCCAGGGCGAGCACCGCGCGACCAGCCGGCACCCCGTCCGCGTCCTCGGGCCAGTCGACCGGCTCGACGTCGCCGGTGTCGACCTCGATCACCGCGAGATCGAGGTCGGGGTCCGAGCCAGCACCCTACCTGTCTCCTGCCGGCCGTCGCTGAACGTCACCGTCACCTCTTCGTGACGCACGTTGTGGGCGTTGGTCAGCACGCGGCCCGGGCGCGAGCACGAACCCGGATCCCCTTCCCCATCCGCTGGCCGATCCCGACCACCGCCGGGCCGGTCCGCTCGATCGCCCTCTGAACTGAGGCCTCGAGCTCTTCCAGCAAAGACATCCCATCACCAACTCCTTCAAACCAAGGTTACTTGCAACTTGCAAGTGACAATCATATCATTCGAGTCATGACCTGAAATGACACCGCACCACGGCCGCGGGCCGAGCCGAGACGCGCCACCCCCTCGGCGCTCGCCAGTGCGCTCGACTCCGTCGGCGACCGCTGGACGCTGCTGGTGATCGCCGCGCTCCTCGAGGGACCGAGGCGGTTCGGCGAGCTCCAGCAGGAGGTCGCCGGAATCGCCCCCAACGTGCTCAGCCAGCGGCTTCGCGCGCTCGAGCGCGACGCCCTGGTCGTGGCTCGGCCGTACTCCGAGCGGCCGCCCCGATTCGTCTACGAGCTCAGTTCGGCCGGCCGCGAGCTGACCGGCGTCGTGAGGATGCTGGCCGGCTGGGGCGCCCGGAACACCGGCGGCGGGACCGCCCCGCGACACGCCGCCTGCGGGACCGATGGAGGCTCGCTGGTGGTGTCCGACGTGCGAGCAGCCGGTCGAGGACGACGAAGCCGAGGAGCTTCATTTCGCCTGAGCTAGCCTGAGCGGCGCAGTCCGGCAAGAATTGGCCCGATGCTGCGTGTCCTCGGCCTCGTGATCTCGATCGGGCTTGCCGATTCGCTGAACCCCACAACGATCGCGCCGGCGCTGTATCTCGCTACCGGAGACCAGGCTCGCCGCCGGGTCACGGAGTTCACGATCTCGGTGTTCCTCGTCTACTTCCTCGGTGGCGCGCTGATCGCGATCGGCCCCGGCGCGCTCTCCGCGCTCGCTGGTGCCGCACGTCCAGGCGACCGTCCGGCACGCGGTCGAGATCGCCGTCGGCGTCGGACTGCTGATCGCCGCGGCGATGCTGTGGCGCAGCCGGGAGCGGCTGGTCGCGCGCGGGCTACCCGCGAGCGACCCCAAGGCACGGTCGAGTGCTCTGCTCGGCGCATCGATCACCGCGCTCGAGCTGCCCACCGCGTTTCCGTACTTCGCGGCGATCGCGGCGGTGCTGGCGTCGGGCCTCGGGCCGCCGCGCCAACTCGTCCTGCTGTTGATCTTCAACGTGTGCTTCGTCGTGCCGCTGCTCGCGATCATCGCGACGCTGACGTTCGCGGGACCGCGCTCCGAGCGGCTGCTCGCGAACGGCCGGTCTTTCCTTGAGCGGCGCTGGCCGCACACGCTCGCGATCCTGTTCACGGTCGTCGGCGCTGTTCGCGCTCCTGTTCGGGGCGACGGGGCTCCTGGCGCAGGGCCACGGCCGCTTCGGCCGCTTCTTCCGCCACGTGCGTCACATACTGCACCTGCATCCTTGACGGCCGGCGGCGCCGTCCTCGTGCTAGGGGCCCGAGGCGCCGCCCTCGTGCGCCTGGCGCACCATCCGCCGCATCCCCGCGAGCCAGCGCTCATTGTCGGCGCCCTTGAACGCCATGTACTTGCCGACCTGCGGGTGGGGGAAGATCAGAAAGCGCTCGTCACCGATCGCTTCGACGACCGTCTCGGCCACGTCCGAGGGCTCGAGCAGCTCGTCACGCATCAGCGCCGCTCCTCCGACCGTGTCCTCGAGCGCGCCCTCGAGCATCGGCGTGCGCACTCCCAGCGGGCACAGGCAGGACACCTTGATGCCGGCGTCGCCGTAGGTGATCGCGAGCCACTCGGCGACCGCGACGGCCGCGTGCTTGGTGACCGAGTAGACCTGCGCGCCGACCTGCGTGAGGATCCCGGCGGCCGACGCGGTGCTCAGCAGGTAGCCGTCGCCCCGCTCGAGCATCTCCGGTAGCAATGCACGGGCCGCCCACACGTGGGCCATCACGTTGATCCGCCACGTCCGCTCCCACTCCTCGTCGGGCGCCTCGAGCGGCCCACCGCCCGGCCCCCCGACGCCGGCATTGGAGAAGAACACGTCGATCGGCCCGGCCACCTCGCGGGCGCGTTCGACCAGTGCCTTGACGTCGTCCTCGCGCCCGACGTCGGTCTGAACCGGCACTCCCCCGACCTCCTTGGCGACCGCCTCGACGGAGTCCCCGTCGATGTCGGCGAGGACGAGCGCGCGTGGCGCCTCCTTCGCGAACCGCTCGGCCAGCCCGCGGCCGATGCCGCTGCCGGCGCCGGTGATCACGATCGTTCGGTCGGCCAGGTCCATTGCCGGACCCTATTGAAATACGATCATCCTCGCCGCCAACCGCGAGGAGAGGACCGTCATGGATTTCGAGCTCAGCGATCGCTGCAAGGAGCTGCGTGAACGTCTGCTGACGTTCATGGACGACCACATCCACCCCAACGAGCGTGTTTACGAGGAGCAGCTCGCCGAGGCGGGCAACCCGCACGGCCATCCGCCGGTGATGGAGGAGCTCAAGGATCGCGCTCGAGAGGCCGGCCTGTGGAACCTGTTCCTCCCCCACGAGGTCCCCGACGGCTCTGCGCCCGGGCTCTCGAATGTGGACTACGCCCCGCTCGCGGAGATCATGGGCCGCAGCCACATCGCCTCGGAGGCGTGCAACTGCGCGGCGCCCGACACGGGCAACATGGAGGTCCTCACGGTGTTCGGCTCCCCGGAGCAGAAGGAGCGCTGGCTCGCGCCCCTGCTCGAGGGGGAGATCCGGTCGGCGTTCGTGATGACCGAGCCGGAGGTGGCGAGCTCGGACGCCACCAACATCCAGCTGCGGATCGATCGCGACGGCGATGACTACGTCCTCAACGGCCGCAAGTGGTGGGCGTCGGGGGCGATGCGCGATCGCTGCAAGATCTTCATCGTGATGGGCAAGACCGAGCCCGACGGGCCGACCTTCCGTCAGCAGTCGATGATCCTCGTCGAGCCCGATACGCCCGGCGTCAACATCATCCGCAACCTCCCGGTGTTCGGGTACATCGACCAGGAGAGCCACGCCGAGATCGTGTTCGAGGACGTGCGCGTGCCCGCCTCGAACCTGATCGCCAACGAGGGCGACGGTTTTCTGATCGCCCAGGCCCGTCTTGGGCCCGGGCGCATCCATCACTGCATGCGCACGATCGGCGCGGCCGAGCGCGCGCTCGAGCTGATGTGCGAGCGCGCGGCGTCGCGGGTGACCTTCGGTAGGGCGCTGGCCGAGCGGGCCAACATCCAGGACTGGATCGCCGAGTCGCGGATCGAGATCGACATGGCGCGGCTGCTGACGATGAACGCCGCATGGCTGATGGACACCGTCGGCAACAAGCACGCCCGCACGGAGATCGCCTCGATCAAAGTCGCTGCGCCGGAGGTCGCGCTGAAGGTGATCGATCGCGCGATCCAGGTGCACGGCGGCGGCGGCGTCTCCGAGGACTTCCCGCTGGCCACCATGTACGCGCACCTGCGGACCCTCCGCCTCGCCGACGGGCCCGACGAGGTCCACAAGCGGACGATCGCCCGCCAGGAGCTGCGCAAGCTGACCAAGGAGCAGCCGGTTCCCGCGTAGCCCGCGCTCGATCGACCGCTTCAGCCGAACCGCACCGAGACGACCGCTCCCCCATCCGCCGCGTTTGCCGCGACGGCTGTGCCGCCGCCGGCCTCCGCCGCCTGCTTGACGATCGCCAGGCCGAGGCCAGAGCCGGGCATCCGGCGCGCGCCATCCGCGCGGAAGAAGCGGTCGAACACGTGGGGCAGGTCGCCCTCGTTGAACCCCGGGCCGTGGTCGCGCACTGACAGCACGCCCTCGCGCAAATCGATCTCCACCTCGCCGTCGGGCGGGCTCCACTTGCGCGCGTTGTCGACGAGGTTGGTGACAGCGCGATTCACGCGGTCGGGGTCACCCGCGATCACGGTCGGAGCGAGCCGCAGGTCGAATCGCAGGTCGGGTGCGCGGCGCAGGGTGCGCTCGACGGCCTCGCGGACGAGCGTGTCGAGCTCGATCGACTCGTGGCGGCTGGTGGGGGTCGACCCGCGCGCGAGCGCGAGCACGTCCGCGACCACCTGCGTCAGCTCGTCGAGCTCGGCGAGGATCGACTGCTGGAGCCCGGCGCGGTCCTCCTCGGGGAGGCGGTCGGACTCGAGGAAGATCTGGATGTTGCTGCGGAGCGCGGCGATCGGCGTGCGCAGCTCGTGCGAGGCGTCGGCGACGAGCTGGCGCTGAGCCTCGATCGAGCGCTCGAGCGCGTCGAGCGTCTCGTTGAAGCTCGCAGCCAGGCGGCGGAGCTCGACCGCGCCGACCTCCTCGAGGCGAGCAGGGCGGTCGAGCGAGCTGGTGACGTCCTCGGTCTGACGAACGAAACGGTCGATCGGGCGCAGCGCGGAGCGGGAGATCGCCAACCCGAGCAGCACAGCCAGAAGCACCCCGCCACCGATCAGCAGCCCGTACGGGAGCAGCAGCCCGTTGAGGACCGAGTCGTCGGCGGTGAGCGGGAGGGCGACCTGGACGACGTGGTGGTCATCCGCGTCCCAGACCGTGTAGATCTCGACGTGGGTGCCGCGCACCCGGGCGTCGGAGAAGAAGCTGCCCGCGCCATTACGCGCGATGCTGAGCACGCGCTGGTTGACCGGCAGCTCGCCCCCGAAAGCGACCGTCCCGTCGGGCTCGACCACCTGGAAGTAGCCGCCCGCTCCTCCCAGCGCCGGTGGGCCCGGGACCTGGAAGCCCGGCCGCGCCGCCGGTTGGCCCTCGCCACCGCCGGGCCCGCCGCCGGGCCCACCACCGCCCCGATGCGGGCCGAGGAACTGCTCCGACCGCGCACGCAGCTCGCCGCGCACCTCTCCGATCAGGTGCGAGCGGGTGGTCACGTAGCCGATCACCGCGACGGCGATCGCCGCTCCCGCGACCGCCAGTGCGGCCGCCCCAGCGATTCGCCTTCGCAGGCTCACACGCGCACCTTCGCTCGCCATCCTGGCTCGCCACTTCCGAAGGGCGCGTGCGTCATCCGGCTACGGCTCCCGCAGGACGTACCCCACGCCGTGAACGGTCTGGATCAGGCGGCGGTCGCCTTCTGCTTCGAGCTTGCGGCGCAGGTACCCGATGTAGACCCGCAGGGCGTTGCCCGAGCGCCCGAAGTCGTATCCCCACACCCGGTCGTAGATCAGCTCGGAGGTGAGCACGCGGCGAGGGTTGAGCATCAGCAGCTCGAGCAGCTGATACTCGGTGCGCGTCAGCTCGATGATCCGCTCACCGACCCTGGCGCCGTGCAGGTCCGGATCGAGCTCGAGCTCGGCGAACCGCATCACGCGGCCGTCGCCGTCCTCCACGTGGCGGCGCATGATCGCGCGCAGCCGCGCCTGGAGCTCGCGGACATCGTACGGCTTGACGAGGTAGTCGTCGGCGCCGGCCTCCAGCCCGTCTACCCGGTCATCGACGGCGTCACGGGCGGTGAGCATCAGGATCGGGGTGCGGTTACCGGAGCTTCGCAACGTGCGGCAGACCTGCATGCCGTCGATGTCCGGCAGCCCGAGGTCGAGGACGATCGCGTCGGGGACGTCGGACTGGGCGCCCAGGATCCCCTTCTCTCCGTTCTCAGCGACCAACACCTCGTAGCCGTCCAGCAGCAGCGCGCGTCGCACGGCAGCACGCACCGCGTCGTCGTCTTCGATCACGAGGACCCGCATGGAGATGATTATCGTCCGCGGTGCTCGCAGGAACGTCGGAGGCTCGTAAGCGAGATGTAAGAGGCGTCAGGCGCCGAGGGCGTAGCGCTCGATGTCCTGCTCGAGCGTCGTCGGCGTGTCATACGAGCCGGTGTGTACGTACACGACGCGCCCGGAGCGCCCTACGAAGATGGTGGTCGGCAGTCCCGCGATCTGCGCCAGCGAGCCCAGCGCGTTCTGGCTGCTCTGGTAGCTCGGGTAGCTGACCGGGTGCTCGCTCAGGAACTTGCGCGCGTCGATGGCCGAGTCGTTGGTGTCGTTTCCCAGGAACGCGACGCGACGCCCGTACCGCGCAGATGCCGAGGCGAACAATGAGAACTCCGAGCGGCACGGACCGCACCACGAGGCCCACGCGTTGATCACCACCGGATATCCGCGCAGCGCGCGCAGCTCGGCCTGGAGCGACTGGCTCGGCGCGAGCAGCGATCCCGCCTGCTGGTGCAGCGCCGCCAGCGGGTGCGGCGAGTCCGACAGGGCCCGCGCCGCCTGAGCGCGCGACGGGGGCTTCACCGGGGCGATCGCGCTCGCGGGAAGGTTCTTGTTCATCAGGAAGTAGAGGTCCTGCACGATCTCGCGCGGCGTCCACCCCAGCTGTGGGTGGGCGAGGTTGGTGATGCCCTGGTCGCTGAGCAGCTTGTGCAGGCTCGCGGGAAGCCGGCCGCCGACGTCGGGCATGCCCTCGTCGACGATCCGCTCCTGGCCCGCCGGATCGAGTATGAACACGGCGTCGGTGTGGTCGACGTCGAACGTCTCCGGCTTGCCGGTCAGCCAGTCGACGTCGGGAGGCTTGCCCTGAGGCACGCGCGCGTAGTAGACGGCGAAGAACTTCCACAGCCGCTTGATCTCCGCTTGCGTCCCGGTCAACAGCTGGAAACTCGCGCCGCTCAGCCGTGCGTATGCCCGCAGCCGGGATGGCGAGTCCCGCCACGGGTCGACGGTGGCTTCCGCGACCGTGACGTGACTGCCCAGACCGAGCTTCTGCACCTGCGCCCGGATCTGGTCGAGTGCGGCGGTCGTCATCGGGCAGACCTCGTGGCACAGCGTCATCGACGGCGCGAGCACGACCCACTTCCCGCGCCACTGGCGCGTCGAGAACGGCCTGCCCCGCGAGTCGACGAGCCGGATCGCGGGGACCGGCCGGGGCCGCTGGAGCTCGGTCCCGACGGCCAGCGGCGCGGGCACCTGAGCCCCGGCCGCACGCTGATGGTCATAGCGGTCCAGCTGCCGCACCGACAGGACGATCACGAGCGCCGCTATCACCCCGGCAGCGAGAGTCAGCGCGAGGCGCGTGTGCCTGAGCATCGCCAGAACAGGCTAGTGGCCGTGTGCCAAGGACGCGACGCGGGAACAACGTCTATATGGCGAAACGTAAGAGCCGCGCGGTTCCCCCAGGTGCAGCCGTCGCCGCGGGCGCGGCGGTCGCTGCCGGCGGCGCGATTGCCGCAGGGAAGGCCGTCCATGATCTGGTCGTCGATCGCGGGGAGCGTGCCCGCGTGCGCCGCTATCGCCTCGGCCGCGACGAGAGTCCGAGTGAGGGGGTGGCCAGAATCGCGCGCGGCCAGATCGATCTCGCGATCGCGATGATCGAGGTTCGCGAGGGCGACGGCCCGAAGGCGATCCATGAGGCCCGCAAGGCGCTCAAGCGGCTGCGGGCCCTCCTCCGTCTCTGCCGCTCGTACCTGGGGAAGGAGCGCTTCGGCCAGGAGAATGCGATCCTCCGTGACGCGGGTCGCTCGCTCGCGGGCGCCCGCGACGCCCAGGTCCTGATCGAGACGCTCGACGGGCTCCGGGAGCCCGTCGCAGATGAGCTGCCCGACGGGATCTGGTCGCAGTTTCGCGAGGCACTCAGCGCCGATGCGCGGGCGCTCGAGGACTCCGACTCCGAGGGGCGAGCGAATGTCGTCTCCGCGCTCGCGGGCGTCCGGGCTCGCGTTGAGCTCTGGCCGCTGCCCGACGACGGAGGACCTGAAGCGCTCGCGCCGGGACTGAAGCGGATCTACTCCAACGCGCGCCGCGCCCGGCGCAAGGCCGAGGATCACATCACCCCGGAGCGCCTTCACGAGCTGCGCAAGCGCACCAAGGACGTCTGGCACTCAGCGCAGCTGCTCGATCAGGCGTGCCCGAAGCGGATCGCCAAGCTCGGACGCCGCGCGCACCGGCTGGCGGATGTGCTCGGCGAGGACCATGACCTCGCGGTCCTGCTGGAACGCGCCGCCGCGCGACCGGACGCGTTCGGCTCCGGAGAGCTCGAGCTCCTCCGCGTCCTGATCGAGCGGCGGCGACGCGAGCTCGAGGCCGACGCGCTCGCACGCGCGAAGAACGTGTACCGCCGCCGGCCGCGGAAGCTGCTGCGGCGCCTGGCGCTGGCATAGCGGCTTCACACCTGTTTACCTGCGCGCGACCGCGGGGGGCGAGACTGGTCGCCGATGGCTCCGGATTCCGGTTCGACGCCGGACCTCAGCTTCTTCCGCGAGCTCCCCCTGACGCAGGCCGCGATCGAATACGCACGCGCGCGCCACGGCGATCAGCGGCGCGCGGCCGACGGTGCGCCGTTTCTCGTGCACCTGCTCGAGGTCGCCTCCCTGCTCGAGCGCTCGGGCTACCCCGATCACGTCGTCGCGGCGGCGGTGCTGCACGACGTGCTGGAGGACACCGATACCAATACCGCCGAGCTCCGGTCACGGTTCGGAGCCGAGGTCTGCGAACTGGTGGCGGTCGTCAGCGACGACCCCGCGATCATCGACGAGGAGGCGCGCAAGGACGCGGTGCTCGAGCGGGTCCGCCAAGCGGGCGGTTACGCGCCCGCGGTGTTCGCGGCCGACAAGGTGAGCAAGGTCCGCGAGCTCCGGATCCTGATCGCGCGCGGGCTGGCGCTCGAGGAGTCCCGCGTCAAGCTGCGGCGTTACCGCAAGGCGCTCGAGATGCTCGACGAGGCGATGCCGGAGACCCGCCTCGTCGAGATCCTCCGGTTCGAGCTCGAGGCCCTCGAGACGCTTCCGCCCGAGCCGCTCGATGAACGCTAGGGCGGAGTCGGCCGCACGGCCAGCGGGGCGAGCGCGGCGCCGGAGATCTCATTGAGCGACCGCCCCTTGGTCTCGATCCGGAACACCAAGGTCACGATCAGTCCGAGGACGCAGCAGCCGGCGATCACATAGAGAAGCGCGCTGTTGCCGATGTCATCTTGGAGGATCGGGAACAGGAACACGCCGAGCGCGGCGCCCAGCTTCGCGGAGCCCGCGGCGAACCCATGCCCCGCAGCGCGCACCTCGGATGGGAACACCTCGGCGGGCAGCGCGTACGTCGTGGCATTCGGGCCGGCGTTCATGAACGTGTTGAACAGCGCGAAGCCCGCGATGACGAGTGCGAGATTGTCCTTGCCGCCGCCCGGCAGCCCCTCGGCGAGCCCCAGCATGCAGAGTGCGACCGCCATCATCGCGAAGCCCGTGACCTGTAGCGGGATCCTCCCGACGCGGTCGACCAGCGCGATCGCGATCACGAAGCCGATCACGAGGAACAGGTCGAGTGCCGCGGTGCCCTTTGTGGAGGTGATGTTGTCGGCGATGAACGTCGTGTTCGCGTGCTTGACCACGATCTCGGCCAGCAACGTCGGCGTGAAGATCCCGACGCCGTAGGTCGCGATGTCCATCAGGAACCACGGCACCGCGGTGAAGATCGTCCGCCGAATCAGGCGGCGCTTGAAGAGCTGAGGCTGGATGAACGCCTTCAGCCCCTCCGGCACGGCTTCCTCACGCGTGGTGTCGGCGGGTGTGACCACCACCGGCACGGGCGAGAGCCTGTCGGCGACCTCCTTGGCCTCCTGCTCGCGGCCGTTCTGCGCCAGCCACCGGGGACTTTCCGGCACGCCCCGGCGCAGGAAGATGATCACGATCGCCGGGACCGCGCCGAAGCCGAGCAGCAACCGCCACGAATACAGGTGCGGGAACAGCTCGAGGATCACGACGCCGACGGTCGCGCCCAGAACGATGCCGGCAGCCTGGAGGCTGAAGGCTCCCGTCAGCCAGCGCCCGCGGCCCTTGGACGGGAGCACCTCCGCCAGGTAGCTCGCGGCGATCGGGTAGTCGAGCCCGATCGCGAGGCCGAGCGCGAACCGGAACGCCATCAGCGCCCAGACGTTCCACGCGACGAGGCACAGCAGCGAGAAGACGACGAACATCACGAGGTCGTACTTGAAGATGCGGGCGCGGCCGAGCTTGTCACCGAGCGGCCCGAGCAGGCTGGCCCCGAATACCGCTCCCACGATCGCCGCCGAGGACACGAGCCCGACCTGGGTGGCGCCGACGTGAAAGTCCTTCTTCACGAGGGGGTTCGCGACCCCGATGATGAAGAAGTCGAAGCCGTCGAGCAGGATCCCCAGCGCGGCGAGCAGCCAGAAGCGCTTGTGAAGCCGGGTCATCGGCGCCTCGTCGAGCGCCTGGCCGAGCGGCAGCTGTGCCGACGTAGCCTGCTCTTGCTGCTTGTCGCTGATTGCCACCGGAAGCCCCGCGCGAACATACAGCTTCGGACGGCGGGGAGAGAGAAGATCCGGTGTACATGGCGTTGAGCCGGCCGTCGCGGAATAAGCTCGCTCCCGGCGTGGACCAATCCCACTCCCTCCGAGCGCCGGCCGCCGCGACCGCAGGCCTGCTGATCCCGCTGGCGGTCCTGGATCGCCGGATGCAGTCGACGGGCGGGACGGGGATCATCCCGTTCGAGCTCGCGGGACCCGATCGAAGCAAGGAGATACTGCGCGCGTGGGGCGCAGGTGGCCGGAGGGCGGCGCGGGCGTCGCTGCTCCTCGACTTCCCCTACCTCGTCGCGTACACGGTGCTGAACGTCCGGCTGACTGGCCATGTCCGCGATGCGCTCACGGCCCGCGGCGCCGGTGCCCTGTCGGCGGCGGCGCCCGCGGTGACGGCAATCCAGATCGCCGCCGGGACCTGTGATGCGATCGAGAACGCGGCGCTACTCGGGGTCGTCGCCCGCGACGGTGACGCGCGGCTCGCATCGATCGCGCGCACAGCCGCGCTCCTCAAGTTCGCGGGGCTGATCACCGGCTGGGCCTACGGCGTGGCGGGGCTCCTCGCGCGGCGGCGACCCGCGTAGCGCCCGGCCCCATCCCCGCCTCCGCCCGGCGCCTGTTACGGCGGGGACGGCAGGCCGGTGAGCTGGATCACCGAGAACACGAGCAGCGCGAATCCCACTCCGACGAGCGCGTAGCGCGCGTTAGCGAGCGGGAAGTGGGGGCTGATTCCGACCAGGAACAAGACCGTGGCGAGGAACACCGTGTCGCGGATGTAGTTGTCCTCGGTGTTCCCGGCGCCCCCCCCGGCGGCGAACGCGGCATCGGCCTGGTGGTCCAAGGACCGGCCCTGGACCTCCTGCGGGATCACGTACTGAGGCATATATGCCGGACCGGGAGGGGCGTTCGGGTTGTGCGCCGGATCGGTCGCGAGCCACGCGAAGAAGGCCGGGCGGTAGCCCGGACGCAGGCGCCGCTCGGCGAGCTTCTGGTCGCGGACGTTGCCGGCCACGAACGCGCTGAACCAGGCGTTGAACGAGACCGAGTCAAGCGTGCGGGTTTGGAGCCCCGCGAGATCGGCTCGGCTGGCCTTGGCGCGGAGCGTCGACGCACGCGCCAGCGACACCGACGACCTCGTGCCCCACTTGGCGGCGGCAAATCCCGAGTAGGCCGCGAGCACGGCCACCGTCGAGAGGATCACCGCCTCGATCACCGACATCCAGCGGTCGCGCTTGTGCTCATGATCCTCATCGGCATGCTGCTCGCGGGCGTGCTTGTGGTGCTCGGCGATCTCCCGACCGACTTCGCTCGGCGTCAGGCCTTCAGGCACGGATCCGCCCGCTCACGTGATCTGGTCCCGGCTGCTGCGCCCCGGCAACATGCCAGCACGATAACCGCCCACGGGGCGGCCGCGCCCACGCCTCCCGGCGTTGAGCGTCGCGAACGAACGAATCGCTCTGGCGGTCAAGAGTTAGGCGGGGCGCCGCGACGTTGGCGCCAGTTTCCGTCGCCCGCCCCGTTATTCGAGCTGTGCGTCGCCTGCTGATCGCAATCGCCGTCTCGCTCGCCGTGCCCGCGTCGGCAGCCGCTCTCCCCGTGGGGGGCGTGACCCTGCCCGTGTTTCGCGCGCAGGTCCCTGCGGGCGGTGGCACCGCCGTGGCGCTTCCGCCGGCCTTCGATCGCCCGCGGACGGTCGACGGGAACGTCGGCGACTGGCGCGGGACCCTGCCCGGCTACGGCGGGGCGATGATGTACTCGCGCGGCGAGCTCGTCTACGAGGATCACATCTTCGATGCCTACGGTCCGGACAACGGCCAGGACGCGGCCCGGCTCGCGGTGATCGACCCCCTGACCGCAGCGGTGCCCGAGTTCTACCGGCTCGATCCGGCCTATCAGTACCTCCCCGGCGAGTTCGGGATCCCGACCGGACCGCTGACGCCAGGTACCAACTACGGCGACGACCCGATGGAGGCAGAGGCCGATCTTGACCAGGTCCGCCTCGGGACCGACCCCGCCCGCAACCTCTGGCTGCTCGCGCGGACGACGACGATGAACGACGCCAAGCCGGCGACGGCGCTACTGGTCCTGCTCGACACGCGCCCCGGCTCGGCGACGTACAAGGTTCCGTTCAACGGCGGCCTGAGCACCAGCAAGGGCGACATCGCGGTGTTCCTCCACGGCAACTACGGTGCGTGGGTCGATCTGGCCAACCCGGCCGTCGTCCATCAGCTGCCCTCCGGCTCGGTGGCCACCGACGCGGCTGGCTACAACAACGCGATCGAGGCGAAGCTGCCGGCGTCGCTGCTCGGCGCGAGCATCCATTCCGTCGGCGTCGCCGTCGCGGCCGGGCTCGCCGATACGAGCGGCACGCAGCTCCAGACGCTGCCGCTCCAGCCGAACGTCGCCAACGTCGCGTTCCGGACCGGCGAGCCGGCACGCAACTGGTGGGACAAGGAGCAGGCGCTCGAGCTCTACAAGGGGACGATGGACGAGTTCTTCACGACCGCCGATCTCGACCGCATGGCCGCGGGAGCAAACGAGCGCTACAAGCCGGGGGCCGGCTACCACGACCGCATCTTTACCTCCAGCCCATCGATCTCCTCGGAGGACGGGACCAACGGGATCCTCCAGCACTACGGCGTGTACCTGCCCTCGGACTATGTAGCAGGACGGCTGACGCCGACTCAGTACTGGTTCCACTTCCGCGGTGGCGACGCCCACATCGCCGCGGCCGTCGCGCCGGGGGTGATCTGGGACATGGGCGAGCACGAGCACTCGATCGTCATCACCCCGGACGGCCGCGGCGACTCGGGGTGGTACGTGGGCCGCAGCCAGGAGGACGCGCTCGAGGTGTGGGCCGACTCGCATCGCCTGTTCCCGATCGACCAGAACCGCACGTACATCGCCGGCCACTCGATGGGTGGCTGGGCGTCCTACCTACTCCCGATCGAGCACCCGGACTGGTTCGCCGCAGCGTTCCCGGCGTCGGGGCCGCCAACCCAGGGCGCGTACACGGGCATCGACTTCCAGGGATGCGACGGCGTCAACGTCGGCGGGGACGGCCTCTGTTACACGCAGGCCAACGGCGGCGACGCGCGTGCGGAGTACACCGAGCCGCTGCTCGACAACCTCAAGTGGGTTCCGTACGCCATATACCAAGGCACCAACGACGAGCTCGTGCCGACGACCGGCGTGACGCTCCAGGTCAAGCGGCTCCAGGAGCTTGGGTACCGCTACGAGTACTACCTGTTCCCCGGCCAGGAGCACTACGGCCCGCCGATCGTCGACCAGTGGGTCGCGGGCGCCGACTACGAGCACCAGTTCGTGCGCAACCCCAATCCGCCCGAGGTGACCTACATCCGCAGCATGGTGTTCGAGCACGCGATCGACACGGTCAACTCCGGCGGCGTCAAGTTCGACTTCAACCTCGATCACGCCTACTGGATGTCCGGGCTCGAGCCCGTCGACCAGAGGAGCGGGGTCGCGAAGTTCGACGGACGCTCGCTGGCGATCGCCGACCCGACGCGGACGATGGCGCCCGAGGCGGGTGGTCCGGCCGGACCCGAGCAGGGCTACCCGTACACGATGGTCGGGCAGGCCTGGCACACCGACCTCGCCGCGACCCCTCCGGGGAGCAACGGCTTCCAGGCGACGCTCAGCGGCGCCGCGGCGGTGACCCTCCACACCGTCAGGATGCGCATCCAGGACCGCCGGCCCGTGAATGGTCTCCTCAGCACCGGCTCGCCGCTCGGTCTGACGCTGGACGGCAACTGGCCCCGCTCGGTCGTGGTCAAGGTCGACGGTGCCGCGGTCGCGATCCAGCGCGTCGGCGGAGCGATCGAGCTCGAGGTTCCCGCCGGGCAGCACCGGGTGTCGGTGGTCCCTCGCTGAGACGGCGGCCGAGGGGGGCTGAGACGCCGCCGTCGGAGCAGGTACAGCCCGCCGCCGCTAGGGCAGCGTGGGCGGCGAAAGCTTCGACGGCGTCGAGACGACCGCCTCGACTGTGCTGGGCGCGCTCGCCACGGTGCTCTCGACCTGGCTGACCGCAGACTGTGCCGGCGAGCCGGACCCCGGCGCGGAGCTCGAGGGCCCAGTGCTCGAGCCCGCGGGTGCAGATGCGGAGCTCGCGGCCGAGCCAGAGGATCCCGACGCTGGTGCGGAGCTCGCACTTGAGGTCGCGGCGGACGTCACGCTCGAGCTCGACTCGGACGGGGCCGCCACGCTGTGGGTCGGCGAGCTGACGACACCCGCGCCAGACGCTCCGCGACCGGGTGCGGCGCCTGCGAGCGCTCCGGCGTTTGTGCTTCCGGCCCCGCTAGCGGGGCCCGCGCCCGCCGGCGCGTTGATCGACACGTGTACAGCGCCAGACGCAGCCTGCCGCCGCCCGACGCGCGACAGCGCCAAGCGGGGTACCTGAGCGCGCTCGGCCGTCCCGGTTTGGTGGGCGCTGGTGCCACCGCCGGCGCTCACAAGCGCGGCGGCGACGACGGCCGCTCCGAGCGACACCGCGGCGCCAACGAGTGCGGGTCTGCGGATCCGGCGTGAGCCCGGAGAGCCGGCCGGCTGAGGCTGGGAGGCCGGGCGTGCCGTCGCGTCAGGAAGCCATCGCGCCGCCTGCTGGAGCTCGACGTGCCGGCCCGATGAGCTGTGCGGCTCCGGCGCCGAGGCCGCCGGGGCCCAGTCGTCGGGTAGCCATCGCTCGGCGCCACTGCGTGGCGTCGCGTCCGGCCGTTCGGCGGTCGGCGCGTGTTCGGCGGCTGGCGCGCGCGCGACGCTCGGCCCGCGCCCAGCGCTCGGCGACTCCGCTCTCGGCCCAAGCACCTCCGCGGGCCGCTCACTCCGCGGCCGCCTGCGGCGCCACACCGTGCGCGCCGATGCGCCCGCAACCAGCGAGATCGCGAGTCGACGGAGGGGCGAGCTCGAGCTACCTCGACGAGACATGTCCAGATAACAAACGAGCCGCCGGCGGCTTTCTTGCGCGCGGCGGGCGCCGTCGTCAGACCCTCATCTCGCCCGTGGCTGCTTGTAGGGTCCCCCGGGAAGAGGGGGGCCCCGACCCTTTCGCGAACGTTGCTTCGTCTCCGCAAGCCGACCCGCTCGTCGTTCGAGTTCGCCGCCAAGGCGGGTGTGGCCACCGCGCTGTCGGTCTCGCTCGGGCATCTCTTGGGCCTCCAAGACGCCTACTGGGCAGGAATCTCCGCGGTAGTCGCAACAGCCGGGACGCTCGGTGCGAGCCTCGGGGCGGCCGTCTCCAGGATCACCGCCACGGTCGTCGGCCTGGTCGTTGGCCTGGGCGCGCTCGCGCTACCGGTGAGCGGGACGATCGTGTCAGGGGTGACCGTGTTCGTCGCGCTCGTGATCCTGCCCGTGCTGTCGCTCGACGCCGGCGCCAGACTGGGCGCAGCCACCACGCTTCTGGTAACCGCGATTCCTGGCGACCAAGCTGTCGGCGACGCGCTTGCCCGAGGCGCGAACGTTCCCCTCGGATGCGCCGTCGCGGTGGTGGTTGGGCTCGTGGTGTTCCCCCGCCGTGCCGCGGCGGGGTTACGCGCCGACCTGCGGACCGACGTCGAGCGCGCCGGTGAGCTCGCCCGCTCAGCGCTGCTGGCATACGTGGGCGGGTCCCCCGACGAGGCGATCCCGCGCCGGCTCGCGGCGCTCACTCGGGCCAGCTCGGCGCGACCGGTCGCGCTAGGAGACGCCGCTCGCGAGCCGTCCGAGCGGGGCGAACGCGGCCAACTGCTCCAGCGCCAGGTGGCAGCGGTCGATTCCCTGGTCGACCACGTCCGTTCGCTCGTCGGGACCGCCGGCGACGGGGCGGACGACACGGCGCCGTCGCTGATCGGTAGCGAGCTTCAAGACGCCGCGAACAGCCTGGCCGATGCTGCCGACGCCGTCGCGGCCCGCTCGACGGACGGCGGACTGGAGCGCAGCCTCGCGCGCGCCGACGGCGCGCTCTCCGCTGTCGATGCCGCTTTCGCCCGCGCGCGAGCACGCCGGGCGACGGCTGAATTCTCAACCGACGAGTTGACACGGTTGCTGTCGGTGATCCAGTGCCTGCACGCAGCATCGTCGGCGCTGTCTGATCTCGCTCCGGAGCGGTGATAATGCAGGACGTGAGATCGCGCCTCGCGACAGCACCGATAGCAGCCGCCGGGCTGATCGCCGGCTATGCGGTGGCCGTCGCCAGCGGCTCGCGTCCGCTCGGTGGGCTCGTGCTTGCCGTGTTTGCGATCGCGTGTGTCGCAACGTGGCTGCGGAGAGACGATCGGAGGACGGTGGTGGCGCTGACGATCGCGGGCGTACTCGCGTTCGCGCTCTCGCACGTGCTCGGCCTCGTCATCGGCGCCTGGCCTGCCGTCCTCATCACCGCGGCGGGGATGGCGATGCTGTGCTGGCGGGTGTCCGATTCGCGGCACATGAGCCTCAAGCGCCCATTCGCCGTCGTACGCGCTCGGTCCTGACCCACCAGGCCGGCTCGAACCCCGCGGCCTCTCCTACCTCGCGCCGCTCCAGGGCCTAGACTCACACATGCAGGTCCACCGCCGAGTGTCGTGCTCTCGCATTCTCCCGTGGCTGATCTTCGAGGGAGCACACGAGGGAAGGCACTCCAATGGCTGAGCCAAACAGCCCGGGTCCCGGGCGATCGACCGCAGATGCAGCGGTCGCCGAGCTCAAGAAGCAGATCGCCGAGCGCAACGAGGCGGCGCATAAGGAGTGGCGCAAGAGGCGCAACGCGCGCGAGAAGGCGAAGCTCGCGGATCTACGAAAGTGGCAGCAGCTCTGAGCCGGGCTCGCGACTGACGCCGAAGGGCGTCCGGGGGTCGTCCGGGGGTTGTGGCGTGTCGGCCTTCTATCGTGGCTGCGATGGCCACCCGCGAGGACATCCGCAACATCGCGATCGTCGCTCACGTCGACCACGGCAAGACGACGCTCGTCGACGCCCTGCTGTGGCAATCGGGAGCGTTTCGCTCGGGCCAGCAGGTCGACGATCGGGTGCTCGACTCGATGGACCTCGAGCGAGAGAAGGGGATCACGATCCTCTCCAAGAACACGGCCGTCCACTACGGCGGCGTCAAGCTGAACATCGTCGACACGCCCGGACACGCCGACTTCGGGGGCGAGGTGGAGCGGGCTCTGACGATGGTCGACGGCGTGCTGCTGCTGGTCGACGCGAGCGAGGGCCCGCTTCCCCAGACACGGTTCGTGCTCCGCAAGGCGCTCGAGGCGCGCCTGCCGGTGATTCTCGTCGTCAACAAGGTCGATCGGCCAGACGCCCGAATCGACGAGGTGGTCGACGAGGTCTACGAGCTGTTCCTCGACCTCGACGCGGACGAGTCCCAGATCGACTTTCCGATCGTCTACACGAACGCCAAGGCAGGCTGGGCATCGCTTGACGCTGCCCAGCCAGGCACCGACCTCGGGCCGCTGCTGAAGCTGCTGGTCGAGCACGTGCCGGCGCCCGAGCACGATCCCGCGCACCCGTTCCAGGCACACGTCACCAACCTCGACTCCTCGCCGTACGTCGGGCGGATCGCAATCTGCCGCGTGCGCAACGGCATGGTCAGACGCGGCGAGACGGTCGCCTGGTGCCGCGCCGACGGCCGGATCGAGCGCGTCAAGGTGAGCGAGCTCTACGTGACGGAGGCGCTCGATCGCGTCGAGGCCGAAGCGGCCGCCGCGGGCGAGATCATCTCCGTCGCGGGCATTCCCGAGATCACGATCGGCGAGACGCTGGCCGATCCCGATGATCCGCGCCCACTCCCGGTGATCACCGTCGACGAGCCGTCGCTGTCGGTCACGATCGGGATTAACACCTCGCCGCTCGCCGGCCAGGACGGCGACAAGCTGACGGCGAGCCAGGTCAAGGGCCGGCTCGACCGCGAACTCGTCGGAAACGTCTCGCTGCGCGTGTACGACACCGAGCGCCCCGACGTCTGGGAGGTCCAGGGCCGCGGAGAGATGGCACTCGCGGTGCTGGTCGAGCTGATGCGCCGCGAGGGATTCGAGCTGACGGTCGGCAAGCCCCAGGTCGTCACCCGCGAGATCGACCGGAAGCTGTCCGAGCCGATCGAGCGGATGAGCATCGACGCGCCCGACGACTACGTGGGGGTGATCACGCAGCTGATGGCCTTGCGCAAGGGGCGCCTCGAGCAAATGGTCAACCACGGCACCGGGTGGGTCCGAATGGAGTACCTCGTGCCGGCGCGTGCGCTGATCGGGTTCCGCACGGAGTTCCTGACCGAAACACGCGGCACCGGGATCATGCACCACGTGTTCGACCGCTGGGAGGAGTGGCAGGGCGAGTTGCGGACCCGCCCGACCGGATCGCTGGTCGCCGACCGACGCGGCAGGGTCGCCGCGTTCGCGCTGTTCAACCTCCAGGAGCGCGGCACGCTGTTCGTGGCACCCGGCGAGGAGGTGTACGAGGGGATGATCGTCGGCGAGAGCTCACGCGCCGAAGATCTCGACGTCAACGCCACCAAGGAGAAGCACCTGACCAACATGCGCTCGTCGACCGCGGACGAGCTGGTGCGACTGATCCCCAAACGCGAGCTGTCACTTGACCAGGCGCTCGAGTTCCTGCGCGCCGACGAGTCGGTCGAGATCACCCCGCACGCGATCAGGTTGCGGAAGGCGACGCTCGATGCCACCAGCCGCCGGAAGCTGGTGCGCTCGAGCCGGGAGTGAACGCCGACTACCGATCGGCGGGCAGCGTGTCGTCGAGCCAGTCGAACACACGCTGATCGCGAATCCCGGGCGAGCGGGGCTCGCAGTGCCAGTCTGACCCCTCCTCGGCGGTGAACCTGACGATCTCCTTGGGTCCCGGGAGCGCTTCATACAGCTCGCGGGCCTGCCCGGGCCAGAAGTGCTCGTTGTCGGGATCACAGATCAGCATCGGGCACCGGATCTGCTCGACGAGGCCGTCCAGCTTGTACTCCTCGAGCGCCTTGTAGACGTCGTACGTCGAGGTCATCCCGAACGGGCGCATACGGAATTCGAGCTGAGCGCGCATCCCCCTGACGAAGTGCTCGGCCATCGACATGTTGCGGTCGAACTTCTCCTGCTCGCCCTGCTCGAGCTGGCGGAGCATCGACTTGGGCAGCTTCTCGCGCCAGGTAGTCCCCACGTCCATCACGCCGGGATCGGCGACCGCCGCGGCGATCCGGTGCTCGAAAGCGACCGCGCGCGGCACCCAGTAGCCGGCCTGGCTCACCCCGAGCAGGGCGATCCGGTCGGGATCGACCTCGGGCCGCGACAGCGCGTAGTCGACGACCGGGGTGATCACCGCCTCCCAGTCGGGCCTGAAGTACAGGTGCGCTCGCACCAGCGCCGCGTTCTGGCCGGGACCGTCGAATGTCAGGCAGTTGTAGCCGCGCGCGATCCCCGCCGCTCCCCCTGCTGCCACATCGCCGACACCGGCGCGTCGCTGCCGTTGTTGAGGATCGCGAGTGGGCGCTTCGCTCCGGAGTCGTCGACCTTGAAGAAGTAGCCCTCGAGCGTGGCGTCCTCGTAGGGGATTGCGACGTGCTCGACGGGAGGCTCGAACAACGCCACGGCGCGATCCCAGCAGTCGCGGTGCTCGCCCCACAGCTGCTCGAATGAGTCGCCCTCCTTGGCGCCGGCCACCTGATAGGTCGCGATCGAGAAGTAGGTTGCCGCCCGCAGCCACGCCTGGCGCGCGCTGACGCGGTGGCCGGCGGACTCGGCCGTGGTCGCGGTCTCGCGCGCGCGGCCGCCGCCGTCCGTCCACTGCCTGACCCACGAGTCCGCGTCGCCGTTCTTGATCCGCCCGGCGATTGCCAGGCACTCGCCGATGTCGGCCTGGCCGCTGTACGCGCCTCCCAGGGCGATCGCCAGGCCGAATTCGAAGTCCTCGTTCTTGAAGATGCGCGTCACGTCGCGGCCGCTTCGCTACTGGGTGCAGGTGACGCTGTCGCTCGCCGTGACCGACGGCTGGCCGAACCAGTTGGTGATCGTCAGCGAGAACGGCCAGCTGCCCTTGCACGTCGGCGGGTTGATGAGATACGGCTTGTTGCCCGAGCCAGAGACCGTCAGGTCGAGCCTCTGGAGTGTGTAGCTACCGGGCGTAATGCCGGGCTTTGATGGCTTGGTCGAGGTTCCGGTGAGCTTCGCGCTCCCGGCCGGGGCCTTGACGATATGCAGGAAGTTGGCGAGCTTGATGCCGACCGATGTATTGATGTAGAGGATCAGCTCGCGCGAGCCCTTCGGATAGCCGCCGGCGCCGCCGTCGTCGATCCCGTTGTACACCACGATCGTGCCGGTGATCAACGACTTGATCGACGGCCGTGCGTTGACGACGACCGAGCCGTGACCGACCTTCGCGCTTGCGGGACACACCGATGGTGCATTGCCTTTGGCCTTCAGGACCTTGCTCTCGAAGCAGCTTGGGACGGCGGAGGCGTTGATGGAAAATCCCTTCGGCTCCGTGAAGGTCGTGGTCTTGGCGTTGTACCCCGGCTGCTGCCCCCCCGGCTTCGTGCTCAGGTACTCCGACTGAAAGCGCAGCGACGCCCCCTTGGCGCCGGCTCGCGCGGGCTTCACCGTGACCTTGATCTGCAGGCTCTGCTGCCCGGAGACAGCCTTCTGGCCCGCCCAGACAGCGGCGGGGAGGAGCGCACCGATGGCCAGTAGGGCAATGAGAACGCGGCCCGCGCGGGCGTGTGTGCGCACGATTTCCTGCCTTTCGCCTCGGGGTTGCGGGTCGCCTACCCCATCACCCGTGGCGTAAACGAGTTCAGGCGGATTACGGCGCCGCCACGCCGAGCGTCGGATCGCCCTGGCGCAACGTGCTCGCGGGTATCGGGTCGAGCTGCCTCGCCAGATCTGCGAGCCATGCGATCTGCCGCGCCGCGAGGCGCTCGTCGAGCTTGTCGAGATCGCCGCTTGCGGACACCGTGAGCAGGTACTCGGGGCCGGCGATCGCACCGATCTGCGGGACACCCGACGATTGGAAGGCTGCGCCGACACCGAACTGCGCCGGAGGACGCATCAGCACCGTCCGGGCGAGGTTGTTAGCGATCACGGTGTTCCGCGTCTGCTTGAACATCTCGCCCTGCGTTGTCCATACCGCGAACATCTCGGGCAACCCGGTCGGCCGGTAGCCGGCGCCGACGCTGTCGGTCCACTCAGTGCAGCCGAGGTGCTCCACGGTGAGCGCCGCGGCCGCCCGTTTGACGAGGTCCGGATGGTCGTCGATCCAACCCTGGGTCTGCGGCAGGTCGGCGACCATGTGGCCTGGCCACGCGGCGAACACGAGCGTCCGCTTCAACCGCTTCCCGGCGGGCAGCGAGGCGAAGTGACGCGCGAGCTGCGTGAACGCGACGCCTCCGTTCTCCTCGACGAACCCCTGCCCGTCGGTGTGCGTGTTGAAGATCAGCACCTCGCTGCTCTCACCGGGCAGCACGGCGGTGATCGCCTGGGTCGGCGCGTTGCCGCGCGATGCGGTCAGCGTCAGCCGCGTGGCGGGCCGGCCGGCCGCCTGCTCGCGCAACGCCTGCCCGGTGTCACGATCGACGTACAGCGCCGGGAGCGGCTCGAACCCGTTCGTGAACGGCAGGTAGCCACCCTTGAGCGCCTCGTAGGAGGCGTCGACGATGAACACGACTCCGATCGCACCGATCTCCTGGAACGGCGCCAGCGGGATACTCAGGCCGGGCTCGATCCAGAGGCGCTTGTAGTCGGACGCGGCCCAGTCGGCAAACGTGTGTCCCGGCCAGTACCGGTAGGTCGAGTCCGGCATCAGCGCCCCCGCCGTCATCGGCGCCGGGATCGGGAGATCGACGACCAGGATGCTGCCCTGGGGTCCTCCCTCGAGCAGGCTCGGCAAGCCGGCGGCCCAGGACGACAACTGCGCCGGATACGCACCGAGGGATGCCTCGCCGTCGGCGATGTCGGTGAAGCTGACGCTCGGGACGGGGGCGGTTCCGCCGTACACCAGCGGGCCGCTCACCCCGCCGGCCGGAGTCTCCTGCGAGCGGGGGTAGTAGGTCGCGATCCGAACGGGCCCCGCCGATGGCCCGCTCATGATGTCGAGACCGACCTGCTCCGCCAGCCAGCGGTCGGTCGTGTAATTGTCGCGCGGCAGCATCTGCAGCCCCGCGTCGATGAACTCCTGTTCGAGCCAGTCGATGTACTGGCTGTGGGGATCAGAGGCCGTGAGCCGTGGACCGAACTCGACCATCTTGGTGAACCCGGCGCGGACCTGAGCAGGAGTCGGCAACGGCACCTGGCCGCGGCCCGCCCGCCGGCCCAGCGCCCGCCCGGCGGCAAGCGCCGGCGGCGCCGCCAGCAGGTTCGCGGTAGCGCCGGCGGCGGCGAGCCTGGCGCCGCGCCCGAGTAACTCCCGCCTCGTAGGCGTGCTGATCCGTATTGAATCTCTCATCCCTGCGACTCCCGTTCCTACAGGATGCAGGATGACAGCCGGCGCGCGCGCAGGTAACCCCTACTCGGGTGTACTTGACCCCCCGGTCGGGCGTAGTCAACCAGCGCGTTGCTTGTCAAGATCGCCTCGACAGCTTCGTTCGTGCAGGGAGGGAGAGGAGGATGAGCAAGACGAGCGCCCAGGCGACTCGGATGACCGAGCCGCGGGATGCGCGGTGGCTGTCGCGCCGCGAGCTCCTGATGCGCGGCCTCGCCGCGTCGGCAGCGTTTGGCGTCGCCAACGCCGCGAGCGCCACGGCCGCGTTGCCGCCCGCGCTCGTTGGCGCCGGAGGTGTGGACGCCGGACTGCTGCCGACGGCGCAGGACATGTACCGCGACGTCAAGCACATGGTCGATCTCGGGCAGCGGCTCCCGGGAAGCGATCCTCACAACGCGTTCATCGACTGGCTCGACGCAGGGTTCCGCTCGGCGGGGTGCCAGATGCTCCCGCGCGACGAGTTCCCGTTCACCCGCTGGCTCGCGCAGGATTGGTCGCTCGAACTCCTCGAGGGACCGGGACGCGGAACCGTGCCCGTCGCCTCGTACATGCCCTACTCCGGGAACACGGCGGCCTCAGGCGTCACCGCACCGCTTGCGTATCTCGGTGCCGTGCCACCGCTTGGACTTTCCGGAGACCCGCAGGACATCATGACGCTGCGCTGGGCGATCGAGCGACTGCGCGACGAGCTCGCCGACTGGGCTCGGGCCGCGATCGCGGGAATTCCCGGCGGCGTCGCCGGAAGGATCGTGCTGCTCGACTGTCAGACCTCCCCGCTGACCGAGCGCGACTTCGCGCCGCTCACGACGTACGAGTACGACCCCGGCACCTCTCCGCTTGCCACCCCCAACTTCAAGCGGATCGCGCTCTCGCTGATTCCCCCCGCGAGCGTGTTCGCGGACGCGGGCGCGACCGGGATGCTGATCACGTTCGACGCATCACCCGCCTGCGCGGCCGGCCAGTACGGCCCCTACGGGAGCGCGATCACCGGCCTGCCAGGCCTGATCCTCGATCGCGATACCGGGGCGAAGCTCCGCCGGTACGCACAGGGGCTTCCGAAAGCGCGGCTGACGCTGACCGCCTCCGTGAAGCAGACGAGCACTTCCCAGCTCGTTGGGGTCCTTCCGGGCGACGGCAGCACCGATGAGCTGATGGTCCTCAACACGCACACGGACGGGATGAACGCGTTCGAGGAGAACGGCGGTGTCGGCCTCGTCTGGCTGGCACGCTACTTCTCGCAGCTCCCAAAGGCCCGAAGGCTGAAGCGCTCGCTGGTGTTCAGCGCCGTCGCGGGTCATTTCGCCGGTCCGGCGCTGCCGCAGACGCGCGGGTTCATCGACCGGCACCCTGACCTCGTCAAACGCGCCGCTGCGTCGGTCACGATCGAGCATCTCGGGGCCAGCGAATGGCTCGACGACGCCCGCGGCTACCACCCCACGGGCGGCCCCGACATGTTCGTCGTCTGGCACTCGCAGACGGCGGGGGTCGCCGGCCCGGTGGTCGAGTCGATGCGGGCCAACGATCTAGTCCACTCGCGCGCGCTGCGACCCGCGGGCGATTACATGATCGCCGTCGGTACGGCGTTCAACGAGAGCGGGGTACCGACCGTGTCGAGCATCGTCGCGCCCAACTACATGGTCTCCTGGGCCGACAACGGTCACCTGGGCAAGTTCATGCCCGCCCGCGCCGCGAGGGAGGTCAGGTGGGCGGCCGATCTGATCACCCGCTTCGACTCGATCCCGGCCGCGCAGCTCGCGGCGGGGGACTCGACGGCGCTGCGCACGGGAGTCGCGTGCCTGCCGGGCGACAACACCCCCGCGTGCCTGACGTGATCGGCTGTCAAGACCCCGACACGTTCGCGGCCTGCGATCGGCTCGCCGGCTGACCCCCAGAGGTATGTTTTTTCGATCATGGAGGAGAAGCCCGACTACGGGGATCTCGTGGAGGGCCTCGGGGACATGGTCTACACGCTCGACCTGAACGGGCGCTTCACCTACATCAACTCGGCCGGCCTGTCGCTGCTCGGGTATCGCGCGAACGAGGTCCTCGGGCGCCACTTCACTGAGGTCCTCACCCCGACGTCCGCGAGAGTCGCGCGCGAGCACTTCGAGCGCGGGGTGGCCGGCAGCGAGTCGACGCCGTTCTTCGAGGTTCAGGCCGTGCGCAGCGACGGCACCACGGTCGACCTGGAGGTCCGTGCGGGAAGCCTGCACCGGCATGAGCGGGTGATCGGGCGCCAGGGAGTCGCACGGGACATCAGCGCGCTGAAGCAACTCCAGGCAGAGGTCGCGGAGAAATCCGAGCGCTTGGCCCTGCTGGAGGATCAGGCACGTACCGCGATGGACCTGTACCGCCGGATCGCCGACCTGACCCTGAACGCTCCGTCGGACCCGCAGGGCACCGAGCGTGCGCTCCGAACCGTCGAAGGGAGCCTCGCGCGAGCGACAGCCGAGCGGATCGGGCTCAACGGGCAGGATCTCGAGATCGTCGAACTGCTCGCCTCCGGCTACTCCAACCAAGAGATCGCGGAGCGGGTTCACCTCAGCCCCCACACGGTCAAGGATCGTGTCGCCAAGCTGATGGGCATCTTCCAGGCCCGCACGCGGGTCGAGGTGGTTGCACAGGCCGCGCGGCACGGGCTCATCGGCGCAACCCAGGATCCGCGGTCATAGCCGAGGCGACCCGGCGATACCCCCGTCCGGGGGCCAGCTACCGCCGGTCGGCGGTTGATCGCCCCTGGCGTCAGCGCTTTGCTACAGCGATGGTCTGCTTCCCGGTCTCTTGGGTCCGCCTGCTCACCCGCGCGCTCGCCTTCGCCGCGGCGCTCGCCCTGCTACCGGCCGCCACGGCGAGCGCGAGCGTGGTCGAACACGGGTACCTGCCGCTCAAGGACGGGACGCTGCTCAACTACACCTTGACGCTCCCCCAGGCGACCGGGCGCTTCCCTGTGGTCCTGCAGTACGACCCGTACGCCGCCGGAGTCACCAGCGACCCCACCTGGAACGACAGCGGCTACGCGATGCTCGGCGTGAACTTTCGCGGCACAGGTTGCTCGCAGGGCGTGTTTCAGCCGACCCGCGCCGACATCTGGGGCGCCGACGGTGGCCAGGTCGTCGCCTGGGCCGCGAGCCAACCCTGGTCCGACGGCAACATCGCGATGACCGGGTTCTCGTTTACCGGCACCTCGCAGATCGCGACAGCGGCGTACGCCGGGCCTGCGCTGAAGGCGATCATGCCCTACAACGTGTTCCCGGACTTTTACCGGGACCTCGTCTACCCGGGCGGGATCTACAACAGCTGGATCTCGGCCTGGGTGGGCGCCGGCCGGCAGTTCGCTGTCGGTGCCGCAGCCGTCGAGCAGGGCGTGACCGAGCCCACGTGCGACGCCAACATGGCGCAGCAGGCTGCGCCAAACGAGGCCCAGACGGCGGACACCGCCGTGCATCCGTACCGCGACGACTACTGGGCGCACGACCCCGCCACGCTGACCTCCCGCGTCCACATCCCGATCTTGGGTTGCGTCAACTGGCAGGACACGACGGTGCACCCCCGCGCCTTCAACGAGTTTCGTGACGATTTCGATCCGCAGACGACGTGGCTGGTCGGAGGTGATGGCGCGCATACCGACTGTCCCAGCGGCAGAGCGCGTCAGGTGCGCTTCCTGGACTACTACCTCAAGCACGTTCAGAACGGATGGCCGAGCACGCCGCACCTGTTGCTGGTTCACGAGGCGGGCGGCGCGCCCGCGGCCGATCAGGTGGACGACGTAGCGGGCCGGTGGGAGACCTCCTTCCCGACCTGGGCGGACGTCAACGCGGCGATCACGCCGGCGACGCTGTACCTCCATTCCGGTGGCGTGCTCAGCCTCACGCGACCGGGTGACGCCGAGGCGGCGGATTCCTACACCAACGGTGATCCAACCGCGAACACGCCCGCCGATTTCGGCGGCAACAGCTCGTGGAACAGGCCGACGGTGCCGGGCGGCGAGGCGACCTATACAACGCCGCGGCTCGCACACGATGCAGAGTTCCTCGGCAGCGGAAGCGCAAACCTCTGGGTCTCATCCACCGCCCCTGACGCCGACGTCCAGATCACGCTCAGTGAGATCCGGCCTGACGGCCAGGAGGAGTACGTCGAGAACGGCTGGCTCAGGCTCTCGCACCGGAAGCTCGAGCGGGACGGATCGACCGTGCTGCGCCCGTTGCACACGGACCTCCAGTCCGATGTCGAGCTGCTCCAGTCGAACGTGCCAGTACTCGCCCGGATAGAGCTCCAGCCCTCCGACCACGTGTTCCGGGCCGGATCCGCGATCCGCCTGTCGATCGACACCCCCGGCGGCTGGTTCGCCAGCATCCCAGGCCCCACGAAGATCATGGTGGAGCACTCCGCCACGATGCCCTCCGCGCTGGTCCTGGGTGATCTTCCCGGTGCCAAGGCATACGCCCCGCTGCCCTCGTGCTCGGCGCTGCTGAACCAACCGTGCCGGGCGACGGCCGGGACCGTTCCCGCGGGCACGCTCTCACTCCCGGCAGCTCGTCGCTAGCACGGCGAATAGGAGAGGCGCGGCGGCCCGCTCGGGGTCGTGGCCGTCTCAGCCGAGCGGGTCGGTGTGATGGCCGATCATCTTCCAGCGGCCGTCCTCGAGGCGGTACATGCTCGTCGCCCGGATGTTCACGGGTGTGCTCGACCCATCGATCTCGACGCTTCCGCGCTCGAAGCCGACGACGAAACCGAGCGTCGGCGAGGTGAAATGCCGCAGCTCCTCGGGATCCACTCGCCCCCCGAGCCGCTGATTCGCCTGCGCCTCCCAGGACTCGCGAACCGGCTCCCAGCCCACCAGCAACTCGCCGAACGGGCTCATGTAGGTGACGTCGTCGTCATGCGACCACAACTCCAGCATCGGTTCGGCATCGCCACCCAACATTGCGTTCAATGCGTCATAGAAGCCCTCGGTGGCCTCTTCCAGGGTGTCGGTCATGCGGCCTCCTCTAACGGTTTAGCGACGTGCCCAGCGCTCATGACGACCCTACTCGTAATGGCCGATCGCGCGCAGGGGCCTGGAACCTGGACTGTGGGCGGTGTGCCTGCGTGGACCTGATGGCGCTATGACTCGGAGACCGTCACTTCGTCGGCCGGCACCCATGCGACCCTGTGGTTGTAATCGATCTGGTACCACAGCCGACCCTGTGAGAAGCGCTCCATCTGCGCGACGTAGGTCTGCCCGGATCTGCTGAACCCGTACTGGTTATCCGGGCAGATCCGGGTGTCCAGGGTGCTGCCGAGATACTCCGCGGGATCCTCCGGACCGCTGAACAGCGTCGTGGGGGCGTTGCCGCCGCGGAATCGCACGAGCGCCCCCCAGCCATCGCTGGTGTCGGAGTTGCGCACCCACCCGGTGGTCCCATTGAAGTTGATCTCGTCGTACACGACACCGTGGACCCGCGTGTGGCCCAGCAGCGCGAACTCCTGCCCCCAGGCCGCCTTCGCGCGAAGGTCGCTGGCCGACACCGGCGCAATCACACTCCGGTCGGTTGGCGAGGGGAAGTTGTCGCACGAGAAGTCGAGCTTGTCGTACGTCGGGTCGCCCCCGCTGGTCGTCGACGGTATGAACGTCGACGGGTCGCTGGCACCCCTGACCAGGGTGCCGAGCTCCGGGCGCCCGTCGTGCCCGGCGTACACGTTCGTGAACGCGTTCTGGAACCCAGTGGTCCAGAGGAACGAGTCGCGGGCCGAAGCGAGCTCGTCGCCCACCGAGATCATCCGGATCTTCGGACTGGCCTTCGTGTACTGCGCGGGGATCTCCGCCGGCGGCAGAGGCGAGTTGTGCGACCAGCGCTCGTATGCCTTGTGAACGAGCGCCATGTAGTACGGCCAGTCCCACGACGGGCCGGGATCCCAGTGCTGCACGTGGGCGTTGTCGACGGAATTCGGGATGTTGTCGTGCCCGAGGATGTGAGCGCGGTCAAGCGGGATCTGGTACTTCCACACCTCCCACCCGACGAGATCGGCCGAGCGTTTGTACATCTCCTTTGTGAAAAAGCCCACCGGGGCGAGCGCAAAGCCGATGTGCTCGACCCCGATCGAGTGCTGGTTGAACCAGAAGTTGTTCACCGAACGGGTCCAGTCCTTGTCGGCGACGAACTGCGTCACTCCGGGATCCGACGAGTCGTTCTGACCGGAGACGGCGTACTGGACCGATGCTGTCGCCTTGGGGTTGGTGAAGGCGAACACGGTTCCCTCATACGACTCCTCGGTGTCATGGATCATGACCGAATCGATGAAGAGGTCTGACGGCCGGTTCGCCGCGTAGGACGTCGTCGCGGTATATCGCTTCGACACGCCCGGGTAGTCAGCCCTAGCCCCCGAGGTGGTGAAGCCCGCGACGATTGACACCATCAGTGCGATCGGCCACCGCCGCCGCGCCAAGTTTGCGTCCATACCCAGCCCCCTCACGTTGATGCCGCTGATTTCCTGTCCGCCCTGACAGATCCGGCCCCGACATCGATACTACCGGGCCTGCGAAACGGGACCGTCGGTCTACGCCCTGACTTGCCAGGCACGGTTTCATTGCGCCCCCATGGCGACGTTCAGGCTCCAATTTCCGGCGAGCGAGATCGAGGAGCTCGCTAGCCGGTTCGGCTCGATTGGCGACGCTCACCTACTCGCCGTTGGGACGGCGGTCAGGGCCCGTGGTTACTACACCCGCGACGAGTTCCTCGAGGTCTGCGCCTGGAAGACGCCCCGCAGCAGACCGAAGGTCGCAAGCAACACCGAGGCAGCGGTGATCGAGGCGACGCGCCAGGCGCTGGCCGCAGCCGACGAAGCAACGCGGCTCAGCGCGCTGCTCGAGCTGACCGGTGTCGGTGTGCCGACGGCTTCGACGCTGCTCTACTGCGCGTTTCCCGACGACTATCCGATCCTCGACGTGCGGGCGCTCGAATCCCTCGGGGTCAGGCCCCGCTCGCAGTATCCGGTGAGCTTCTGGCTCGAATACCTGCGCGCGTGCCGCGGGCTCTCCCACCGGCACGGGGTGACGATCCGGACGCTCGACAAGGCGCTCTGGCAGCACTCGAAGGAACGCACCGAGTAGCTGCAGGTGCCTGCGCCGCGGGACCCGAATCGGCCTGTACGGTAAGTGCGTGAGGGAGGCTGACCGGTTCGATGTGGCAATCGTCGGCGCGAGCATCGCTGGCTGCACCGCGGCACGGTTCTTCGCTCTTGCCGGTGCGCGGGTGGCGCTGATCGAGCGTCGTCCTGACCCTGATGCCCACAAGGTGGTGTGCACGCATCAGATCCTGTCGAGCGCAACACCGACGATCGAGCGGCTGGGACTCGCGCCGCTGCTCGAGGCCCGCGGCGCGATTCGGACCGGGGTCGAGTTCTGGACGCCTTACGGAGGGTGGTTTCGCCTGCCCGAGGACACTGCT
This sequence comes from uncultured Solirubrobacterales bacterium, assembly GCA_963695965.1. Taxonomy (GTDB): domain Bacteria; phylum Actinomycetota; class Thermoleophilia; order Solirubrobacterales; family Solirubrobacteraceae; genus Palsa-465. Next base: position 79,062 of record CAVOIU010000039.1, on the reverse strand, counting down.
CGGGGGTGGGGCGTGACCCGCCGAACGCTGGATCCGATGGTGCGGGAGCTGGCGGCATCCACGCCCGGCGTCGAGCTTCTGCTCGGCGAGACCGTGGTGGCGTTGCGCGGAGATGATGGTCGCCCAGCCGGGGTCCAGACCACCGGGCCCGGGAACCGTGCACGCTCGATCAAGGCGCGGCTGGTGGTCGGGGCCGACGGGCGCGGCTCGACGGTGGCACGCCTTGCGGGGATCCGCGGGCGGGTCCGCCCGCACAACCGGTTCTTCTATTTCGCCTACTGGCGCGGCGTCCGCCCACGAACGTCGAACGCGCGCGTCTGGCTCCTTGACCCCGACGGCGCCGCCCAGTTCCCCAACGAGGACGACCTGACCGTCCTGGTCACCGGCTCTCACCGCTCCCGCCTAACCGAGTTCCGCGCCGACCTCGAGCGTGCGTACATGCGCCAGCTCGAGGCACTGCCCAACGGCCCCGATCTGAGCCGGGCCGAATGCGTCTCCAAGCTGATCGGAAAGCTCGAGATGCCCAACGTGATGCGACCGGCGGCCAGGAAGGGAATCGCGTTCGTCGGCGACGCGGCGGTCGCCACCGACCCGCTGGTCGGCGTCGGGTGCGGCTGGGCCTTCCAGAGCGCCGAGTGGTTGGCCTCAGCGGCCGCGCGCGCATTGGAGGCCGGTGGAGACCTCGACGCCGCGCTCGATCGCTACCGCCGACTCATCCGCCGACGGCTCGGCCCACACCACTTCCTCATCGCCGACTACGCGTCCGGGCGCAGGACCAACGCGTTGGAGCGCACGATCTACCGCGCAGCCGCCGCGGACCCGTACGTTGTCCGGGCATTTGAGCCGGTCGGGACTCGTCAACGCTCCCCAGCCGCGATGCTCAACCCGCGCTTCGTGGCACACCTGATCCGGAACGAGGTGGCGGGCACCCGTTGAAGGCATCACTGGGGGTGGTAATAGATCACCTTCGTGAGGCGATCGAGCATGCCCCTGTTCGCACTCCACAGTTTCTTCGGCGCGTCGTACACGTACGCCTCGAGGCCGTAGGTAGCGGTTGACGGATCGTTATAGGCATCAGCCTTCAGGATGCCTTCTACCGCTGGGCCACCGTTCCGGCGCGCCGACCAGGTAACGACTTGGCGGCTCCAACCCGGCGCAAAGGAATAGGGCTGGCTTCGCTTGGTCAGGCGGACGTTGCTTAGCGGCTTCTGATCAAGGCCACCGTTTTGTACGGTCAAGGTGACCACCTCCTGCGAGGTCACTGGTTGGTACCAGGCGGAGAAGGCGAACCCGACCTGAAGCGTGCCGGTCGACGAGGAGATGTTGATCCCCGCTGCACCGTAGCTCGCGACCCAGCCTCGCGGCGCGTACCAGGTCCAGTATTGGTTCTCGTGCCGCACCAATCCAGAGGCCGAAGCGCCGGCGGTATTGACCACCAAGAAGCCAAGGAGAGCGAGCAGCGCTGCTCCGTATCTGAGCCTCGCGATGCCCACATCCCGAGCCGATTTTGGCGACTTTCCAAACCGATCCATCACACCTCCGGTCCCCTCAGGAACGCCTACCGTACCATCGAGCATCGGGCGGCCTCTCGGGCCCGCTCAAGGAGCCCGGGTTAGACTCCCCGTCCGCATGGCACGGACCCCGACGGACCGGCGGCGAGTCTCGGTTCCGCGCATTGTCACAGCGCTCGCTATTGGGATCTTCTTGGCCGCGCTCGTCACGAGCTGCGGGTCGGGTGGCCGGTCGCCCACCACGGGCGGCAGCCCAGTGGAACCGCGATGCGCAGCAGGGCTTTCGCAGGCTGGCTCCGGTGTGTGTCTTGACGTAAAGGACCCGCGCGCCAAGCGCGTCGCGACGCTTATCGCTCGGCTGCGTCACAAGTACAACCTCTACGCGTCGATATTCGAAGTCTGGAGCGGTGACAAGCCGATCGCCACCGGCGCCTTCGGCTCGGCGCTGCCGGGTGCTCCCGCCAGTGTCGCGGATCATTTCCGAATCAGCGACGTAACCGAGACTTTCACCTCAACGCTGCTTCTGATGCTCGTCGACCAGGGCAAGCTCAGCCTCGACGACCCCGTCTCGAAGTGGCTCCCCTCGCTGCCGCACGCGAATCAAGTCACCCTCGGCATGCTCGCCTCGAGCACGAGCGGCTACGCCGACTACGTGACCAACCCAACCTTCGTAAAGGCGCTGCGCCAAAACCCGTTCCGGCTGTGGCGGGTCCCGGAGATAATCCGCCTCGGCGTCAGTCGGCCCAGCCTCTTTGCACCCGGTAAGAGCTGGGCCTTCTCGGACACGAACTTCATGATCCTCGGCGACATTCTCACGAGGGTCGGCGGCGAGCCGCTCGGCGACCAGATCCGCAAGCGGATTCTCGACCGGCTCGGACTCGACAACACGGCGATGCAGTACACAGCAGACGTCCCCGCTCCGGTACTCCACGGGTACGACCCAGAACGCGGCGACTACCAGGATGCGACCAACTGGAGCCCGAGCTGGGCGCAGTACACGGCGGCAATGACTTCCAACCTCGCCGACATGGGTCGCTGGGCGCAGGCGCTCGGCAGGGGGGCGATGCTCTCTGCCGCCTCGCATCGGAAGCAGGTGGGGCCCGGGAACGTCGGCCTCGGCCCGCTCACGAACCGGTTCTACTACGGGCTCGGTGTAGGGGTCGCGAGCAATTGGATCTTCTCCAACCCCCACCTCCCCGGCTACAGCGGATTCCTCGGCTATTTCCCGCCACGCAAGTTGAGCGTGGCTATCTGGGGGACTCCAGCGATCGGGAACCCGGACCAGATCAACGACAGCCAGGCGATATTCGCCCAAGTGGCCCAGATCCTCACCCCCAACTCAGCCCCGAAACTCGCCCAGCGGGTCGGAGGCTGAGGCACAGCTTGTGCGCTGATCGATTACGGACTCGGTCTCCTGGCCGAGGCCCCGGGATCGTCCGGGGCGTGGCCTGCTTGGCGGTCGCACTGGTCGTGCTGGTGACCGTGCCGTCGGTCGCGCCGGCCGTGGCTCGAGCGGCCCAGCGGCCGCAGACGATCCCGGCTCTCCGGCTGTGGTCCCCCGCGCGCGGCACGTGGCGGCTCGGCAGGCGCGCGCGAATCATCGTCCGCTACGCGGACCGCGGGCGGCTACTGCAAGAGGCGAAAGTGCTCGGTAGCGACCTCGGCACGCTGCTTCACCGCCGGATTTCGGTCACGGCCGAGCGCGGCGTGCGTGCGCGACGCGGTGACGTCGTGCTCGCGCTCTCGCCCCCCGACCACCAGCTGGGAGCGGAGGGGTACTCGCTTTCGATCGATGCGACGTTCGCGATCTCCGCGCCCACGCCAACGGGCGTGTTCTATGGCGGGCGGACGCTGTTACAGCTCGCGCACGAGGGCAAGCCGATCCCGCGCGGGCGAGCGCGCGACTGGCCGCGCTACCCGGAACGCGGACTGATGCTCGACGTCTCCCGCACCGTTTACCCGGTGGCATGGATCGAGACCGAGATCAAGCAGCTCGCGTACCTGAGGATGAACCTCCTTCACCTGCACCTGACCGACGACCAGCGCTGGGGCATCGGGAGCTCCACCCACCCCGAGATCGTCGGCCCGCACGCGCTCACCAAGCACGACATCCGCGACATCCTCCGGGTGGCCGCGCGACACCACGTAACAGTCGTGCCCGAGATCGACATGCCCGGTCACATGGCAGCGCTGCTCGCCAAGCACCCCGACCTCGAACTGAAGGTCGGGGGGGCCGGCAGCTCGAGCGCCCCGAGCGAGTACGTGACCGACAAGCTCGATATCACCAACCCCGCCGCGCTCGCGATCGTCAGGCAGCTGCTCGACGAGTACCTGCCGCTGTTCCCTGGCCCCTACTGGGACATGGGAGACGACGAGTACATGTCCCCCGCCCAGTACCCGTCTTATCCGCAACTGGCGGCGTACGCGATCAGCAAGTATGGGCCGCGAGCGAGCATCGCCGACGCGATCCACGGATTCATCAACTGGGTGGACGCGATCGTCCGCGCACACCACAAGACCCTGCGCATCTGGAACGACCAGCTCGCAGGGACGAGCGTCGTGCCGGTCAATCCAGACGTGGTCGTGGACTGGTGGATCAACACTTCGCCGTTCGGAGATCCGGTGACCGTGTCACCTGCGACGCTGCTCAGCGAGGGACATCAGGTGCTGAACGCCGGATGGTTCCCCACCTACTACACGACCGACCTCGGGCCGATCGCGGGCAAGTCAGACATGCAGCAGGCATACGAGGACTGGCAGGTCAACGAGTTCGAGGGCCCCGAATCGACGAGCGACATGATGCAACCCCCGCAGACGGTCTCACCCGACGCCCCGGGCGTGCTCGGCTCGACCCTCAGCGTCTGGGGCCCACTCCCGGAGACGATCACGCAGACTGCGGCAGGCATCGCGCCGAGACTCGCAGTCATCGCCCAGAAGACCTGGAACTCGCCACCGCTGACGCCCTCCTACGCTGAGTTTCAGCGCATCATCGCCGCGATCGGCTTCGCGCCGCGCTGAGCCCGCTGCGCCGCCCTAGCGACTGGCTCTGAGCCCGTTCGCGATGCTCTGGGCGAGGCTCCCGGCGAACGCGGGCCCGGGCAGATGAACCGGGACGCCGTTCGGGTCCGGGTTGAGGATCACCGGTCGGCGTGGGCGCTGCGCGAAGTCGAAATCGTTGGTCAGGTCGCCGAGGATCGATGCTTTCTCGCGAACGTCGGGCCGCGGGTCGGGCCGCCCGTCGGTGGCGGGATCCAGGCGCTGACCGCCCAGGAAGTCATCCTCGATGAACTTCAGGTACGCGTCGAAGCTGTAGGTGTCGTGGTCGACATACCCCCGCTTTGCGTACGGACTGATCACCAGGGCGGGAACGCGCAGTCCGTATCCCTGTGCGTCGACCGTCCGCGGAGCTACATGGTCGTAGAAGCCGCCCCAGTCATCCCAAGCCAGGAAGATCGCTGTCGAGTCCCAGTCGGGCCCTTCCATTATCGCGTTGATCACGTTGGTGACGTGAGACTGACCGGCGGCGATGTTGGCCGGTGGATGCTCGGAGTCGTCGCCACTCGGGACCACCCACGAGACCGCCGGCAGGGTGCCCTGCTTGGCGTCGGTGAAGAGCTGCGTGGACGGGACGATGTTCCCGGTCTGGTCGTCTCGGCGAACGTCACTGAACTCGGGGAGCGGATTCCAGATCGACGGAGTCGTGACCGCCTGCGCGACCGGCGTGCAGGTCATCGCCCCGGTCTCACAGTCCGGCTCGGTTCCCCGCTGGATGTAGTAGCGCCAGCTGACGCCATACCGATGGAGCAGGTATGTGACGTCCGTCCACGCATACTGCGGCGGCTGCACCGTCGTGGAGGGAGCGACAAGGCCACTCACCCCACCGACCAGGTCCTCACCAGTCGTGTTCTGTACGGGCCCGGGTAGCTTGGAAAACTCGGGGTCGTACTCCGGGAAGCGATTGTCCGCGACGCACGTGAACGGGTCACGCCCGTTGCTGCACTGCGCCGACCACCCGGAGACCATGTACAGGTGGGAGACGAGACTCCACCCCTGCGCGGGCTCGAACATGTGGTCCTGCAAGACGAAGCCGTGCGCATAGGTCCAGTAGTTGAGGATCTCGGCAGCGGTGTGGTAGCCCATCACGTCGAGGCACCGATCTCCGATCGGGGCGGGGCCGTTGACCGGCGGCTCGGCGTTCGCCAGGCAGCCGACCTTCTCCGTGTCCGGGGTCATCCCCTCGGCGGTCGCGACGAACCCGTCCATCTTGCCAGTGTCGATGTCGGAAATCGCGCTCTCCTGGAAATGCGGTCCTCCGTCGCCAGTGAGCTGGGTGTCGTGATAGGGCTGGTCGCAGCTCGCGGTGTTCGGATCCGGGATACACGGGATCGTGCCGGGGTGCCCGGCGAGCCCTGGGATGCCGTCCGCGCCCGGGTAGGTGCCGAAGTAGTTATCGAAGCTGTGGTTCTCCTGCATGACGATCACCACATGCTTGATGAGATGGATGCCGCGGTCATTCGCCGACGCCGTCACCGCACCACACGCGAAAGTTCCGGCGATCGTGCCAACGATCAGGCCGACCGACCTCGCGGCACGCAGCCTCCCACTCCAGAAGCGCACGCACCTCGTATAAGGGATCCGCCCGCAGGGATCCAGCAACACTGTCCGAAAACCAGCCGCCGGCGCCGTTGCCGGTCGCGTGAACCCACGGTCCGGATCCAGTCACTAAGGGTGGCGCCCCGAAACCCAGCAAGAGCGAGCGATCCCCCCAAGCCCTCTGTCGGACTCGAACCGACGACCCCTTCCTTACCATGGAAGTGCTCTACCAGCTGAGCTAAGAGGGCGTTTGCAGGGATTTGCCGGACTTTGCGCGCTTCCCCCGCGATTTCGTGCAGCGCGGGTGCAGCAAAATTCGGGTCGGCCGCTGCTGCGGGGAAGGCTAGCTCATGCTTGTCTCGCCCGCCGGGCACCGCTTGACACTCGTCGTTGGACCGGCGTTCACCGCCACCAGCCGTTGGTAGCTTGCACGGATGCTCGGCAGGGGCCTAGGGCTCGGCGTTCTCGTTGCCGTCCTGGCGGCTGTCGTCTTGGTGTCCTCCGCCGGCGCGACCAAGAGGCCAAAGCCGAAGTCGAACCTGTCGTGTGCCAGCTCCCGTGTGCTTCTGCTGGGCTCGTATCCCTCGGAGGTCAGCGCCAACCTGTCGCTCGAGAAGCTCGATCCCGCCCAGCCGACGACCGTGCAAGGACACGATTTCTACTCGGGTCGGCTCGAGAGCCGTCGCGTGGTCCTGGGCATCGCCGGGCAATCGCCCGCGGACACCTACGCCATCACCGAGCTCGCCCTGAGTCGATTCTCGTGCATCAGCGCGGTCGTGTTCGAGGGCACGGCGGGCGGGGGTGGCGAGTCAGGGCTCGCGGACGTGACCGTGCCCGGCCGGTGGGTTGAGTCCGACGGGCAGACCTTCGCCCACGGCCAGACCTCGGCGAACGTCAGCGCCAAGGCACTCGCGCTCGCCAGGTCGATCGCCGCCAAGGCGACGTCGGAGCTGAGAAACTCCGCCGCGGTGGACGATGGCCCGTGCGCGTGCTCGGGACTCGTGGACAGCCTCAAGCTCGTGCCGACGATGCGGACCCCAAGGGTCATCGTCGGCGGCAGCGGCGAGACCGATAGCACAGGCGGGAGCGACCAGTGTCTCGCCGATGGCGGGATGCTCGAGGGCTGCAACCCGTGCCCGCCCGGCTCGACGCCGGCGATGGTCCAAAGCGGCGTGACCGCCGGGGCGAGAACGTCGGCAGCCGCAGCGAACATGGCGTCACTGGCTGCACAGGACGGCGTCCTCGTCTCGAACGCGGCCAAGCTACTTTCCCGCGTCACGCCGCCCTCGCCACCAGCGCTGCGTGCCGCATCGACACAGTCCGGCACGTCATCCGGCCCGACGTACATCGCGGACGACCAGCAGACCACCGCCTCGATGCTCGCGGCACAGGCGCACCAGGTGCCGTTCATCGCCTTCCGCGGCATCTCCGACACGACCGCCGTCGGCGACTTGTGGCCGTTCGAGTGGCTGGTCTACCAGCAGCTCGCGGCCGACAATGCCGCGGTCGCGGCGCGACTCTGGATCGGCGCGTGGAATGTTCGCGCGCCGGCCGTGGGCGCTACCAGCTGAGCTAAGAGGGCGCTTCGCGTCAGCCAAGCGGCTCGCGTCGGAGCAGCGGGGCTCAGTACGAGGACTGCAGGAGCGACATCATCGTCGACGCGCTGCCGCCGCCGATCGGCGACCCGCTCGAGTCGGCGAACCCGATCTCGAGGTGCGGGCCGGTCGAGATGCCGACGATCCCGGGGCCGATGGAGCTCATCACCTGGCCGGCCCCGACATGGGTACCGACCGGGAGCTGGTTCATGGGCCCTGCGTGGCCGTAGTACACGTAGTCGTATCCGCCGATCGGACTGTCGCAGTGGAGCACCGGCGCATCGGGTCCGAAGCCGCCGATCCCATGGAGCACGATCGTCCCGAGCAGACCGCGAACTCGGGGGTGTCGCCGGGGGCGGAGATGTCGACCCCCTGGTCCTCTGACCAGGTCCCGGGCGGAGACGCGGCGCTCTTCGGAAGCGGGAACGTGAAGCCGCCACTGCTCCCGGCGGGTGTTCCGGTCGAAGAACCAACGGGGAAACCAGCGGCCCGCGAGGCTCGGGCGGCCTGCGCTGCCTGGATCTGGTTGAGCTGGTGCTGCGCGCTCGCGACCTGGTCCTTGGCGCTGGCGAGCTCTGCCGCCTTGGCATTCCGCGCCTTGGCGCGACCAGCTGCTGCTGGACGAGCGTCAGCCTGGCGTTCGCGACACTGTTCCGCTCGTGGAGCACCTGCTCCGCGATCGCCTGCTGCCGCTGCTCGAGCGAGCCGAGGCGCACCGCCTGCGTCGCGACCTGGCGACGCGCGGTCCGCACCTGCCTGACGATCTGGACGTCCTGTTTCTGAATCTTCTGCGCGAACGACAGGCGCTCGAGGAGATCATTGAATCCGCGCGACTCGAGCACGACCGTGACCAGGTCCGGTCGGTCGCTCTCGTAGAGATTGACGAGCTGGTGGGTGAGGGCCGACTCGCCTCGCGCCTCGAGCGCCTGGAGCTGCGCCAGGCGCTTGCGGGCCGCATTCAGCTCGAGCTGAAGCCGGATCAGCTCGGCACGCTTGGCGTCGAGGTCCGCCTGGATCTTCGAGATTCGCGCCTCGAGGGCACCGATGCTCGCGTTGAGCTGGGAGAGGCGGCCGAGGCCGCGCTGACCTGCCCGGACAGCCCGGACACCTTGCTCTGGCCGGCACTGATCTGCTGCTGAAGCTGTCCCGCGCTGGCCGCGTGCGACGTCGGCGAGTCGATCGCGAGCAGCAGCGTTGCGAGCAATGCGAGCCCCGCCACGAACGTGGCGCGGGCCGCTCGGGTTGATTGCCTTCGGGCTCTGAGCATCGGCGTTCGCCAGAGCTACGGCCACCGCCGAAGCTCCGCTATTTCCCTGCAACCCAGGGAAACCGGGCGGCGATGAAGGTAACACGACGGTGGGGTCCGGGGGACCTCCAGGGCTCCGCTGCAAGCGATCCTGCACCCGCGGGATCGCACGTGGAGTGCTCGACGGATCGAGGGTCGCCGGACTCCGCTCAGGCCCGTGAGATCGCCACGGTGCGGAGCTCGCGCGGTGCCCCCTTGGCCTTGAGCCGCTTCGGCCTGCCGGTGCGAAGCCCGTCGATGTCGATGCGGTCAAGAACGGGATCCGAGACGACGACCTGCTGCGCCTTGGCGCAGTCGGCCACGCGCGCGGCGATGTTCACATCGACGCCTAGGTAGTCGCCGCCCAGCTTGCGCGGGCGGCCCCAGTGGATGCCCGCGCGCATGCGGGGGCGATACCCGGCGACCTCGATCGCATCGATGGCGTCCTGGGCGTCGAGAGCGGCCTCGACGGCGGCCTGGGCCGTGACGAACGTCGCCATCACCCCATCGCCGAGTCGCTTGACGATGCGTCCGTCGCGGTCGAGGACGGCGGTCTCGACGACGTCGCCGACCTCCCTCAGCAGCTCGAGCGTGGCGGCGTCACCGGCCTGGAGCGCCCACGACGAGAACCCGACGAGGTCGGTGAACAGGAGCGCGAGCTCGCGGTCGCCGCGGCCCCGGCCGGTCGCCTCAGACAGCGACTGCCACATCTGAAGTCCCGCCAGCCCGAGCTCCTTGGTGACGCTGTCGCGCTCGGGCTGCATCGCCGAGACGCCGCGGGCGATCACCTGCACCGGGCTCACGCCCGCGGTCGACAACGAGTCACCGAACCGCTCGTCGCCGGGCATGCGGCGCCGGAGCCGGCGGACGAAAGCGAGGAGTCCCGGCTGAGTGTCAATCCGGCCCGCCCGTGCGCGCACCCGGCTGGCCCTGTCGGCCGCCTCCTCTACCGGACTGCTTCCACGGTCTTCGATCACGAGGAAATGGCGGGGGCAGGATTCGAACCTGCGAAGGCAGAGCCAATGCGTTTACAGCGCATCCCCTTTGACCGCTCGGGAACCCCGCCAGGGGCGGGTGAGTCTAGCGTCGGCAGTGCGAGCGTCGGTCCTAACGTGACAGGCCCCCCGAGGCCGCGTCACGCTTGTCACGTTGTGGTCGCATACGCACCTAAACGTGACGCACTTCGCGCGTCGAACGCGTACGTGGCACGTTGTGCGAGCGTGCGACGACCCACGCGGGCTCGAGAAGCCGCCGCCCGCGCCTGCGGAACTACGGAGCCCCTACGAAGCGTCCCTGAGCCGCTGCGCCTCGGGCAGAGCCTCGAGCTTCTTCAGCGTGTGGTTCTCGATCTGGCGGATCCGCTCGCGCGTGACGTTGAACGCGCGGCCGACCTCCTCGAGCGTGTACGGCCGCTCGCCGGTCAGCCCGAAGCGCATCTCGATCACCTCGCGCTCGCGTTCCGGCAACGCGGACAGCGCCCGCCGGAGGTTCTCGCGGCGCAGGTGCTCGGCCGCGAGCTCGAACGGCGACTCGGCCGTCTGGTCCTCGACGAAGTCGCCGAGCTCGGACTCCTCCTCCTCGCCGATCGGCTTCTCCAACGAGATCGGCTGCTGCGCCATCCGCATCACGTCGCGGACCTCGCGCACGGTCGTCTCGAGCTCGTCGGCGATCTCCTCCGGCGTCGGCTCACGCCCCAGCTGCTGGACCAGCTGCCGCTCGACATGGACGACCTTGTTGAGCTTCTCGACCATGTGCACCGGGATCCGGATCGTGCGGCCCTTGTCGGCGATCGCCCTGGTGACCGCCTGGCGGATCCACCAGGTGGCGTACGTGGAGAACTTGTAGCCGCGGCGGTAGTCGAACTTCTCGACCGCGCGGATCAATCCCATCGACCCCTCCTGGATCAGGTCCAGGAAGGTCAGGCCGCGGCCCAGGTAAGCCTTCGCGATCGAGACGACCAGCCTGAGGTTGGCCTCGATCATCTGCTGCTTGGCGAGCATGTCGCCCCGCTCGATCCGCCGCGCGAGCGCGACCTCCTGCGCCGCGGTGAGGAGGTTCACGCGCCCGATCGAGCGCAGGTAGAGGCGCAGCGAGTCGAGGCTCGGCTCGACCGTCAGGTCGACCTCGACCTTCTTCGTCGCCGGCTGGTCGGGCTGTGGCGACGCGGCGTCCGCGGTTGCCCGCTCGACGGTGCCGGCTTCGGACTTCGCGATCCGACCGTCCGCCTCGACCACGTCGATGCCCGACTCGTCCAGATAAGCGTGGAGCTCCTGGACCTGCTCCTTGGTGACCTCGATCTCCTCGAGGCAGGCGGCGATCTGACGGAAGGTCAAGAAGCCACGCTCATGACCCTCGGCGATCAGCGGCTTGAACTCGTCAAGCTCCGCGATCGGCGCTTCGTCGCCCAGCAGTGCAATTCACTCGTCGCTCACGGCCCCTGAGCTCCCTTCCGTCGCGGACTCCTCACGACAGCATCTCTCTCTCCGGAAACTGCTGGTCTCTCTCCTCCGACGCCCGATTCATACCACAAACGGCGCAGTTGTCCATTCCCGCCGAGGCCCCGGAGGTCGACGTGTCTACCCTTCAACGGCAGACATGACGATCGAACGCTCGGACACGCTGTCGTCGATCGACGTTCAGGCGCAGCGCCCCGCGGTGGGCCTGAGCCTCTCGCGCGTCGGCGTCACCGGCGTCGAAAAAGTGATCAGGCTCAACCACGGCGGCACCGAGCAGCTGTTCTCGGCTCGGTTCGAATGCGTGGTCGAACTCGGCGCCGACCAGAAGGGCGCCCACATGTCGCGCTTCGAAGAGGTCATCAACGAAGCGATCGGCCAGGTCGTGCTCAACGAGACGGCGTTCAAGGCCGAGACGCTCGCCGAGCACATCGCCCAGCTCGTCCGCACCAGACAGAACGCGCGGCGCGCCGAGGTGACGGTCGAGGCGCGCTTCCCCGAACACAAGCCCGCCCCCGCTTCAGGCATCCAGACCCAGGAGCTGTACACGCTGCACGGCTCGGCGATCTGCACCGAGCTGGGGACGCGCCGGCTGATCGGAGTCACCGCGCAGGGAATCACGGCCTGCCCGTGCGCCCAGGAGCTCGTCGCCGCGGCATCGCGTGAGCGGCTGCTTGACCAGGGGTTCGACGAGGAGCAGATCGAGCAGATCCTGGAGGCGGTTCCCGTCGCCACCCACAACCAGCGAGGCCTCGGAACCCTGCACATCGGTTGCACGGAGCTGTGCGACGACGAAATCGACGCGGCGGTCCTGCTCGAGATCGTCGAGCAGTCCATGTCCTCAGAGATCTACGAGCTGATGAAGCGCTCCGACGAAGCGCTGGTCGTCGAGAAGGCCCACCGCCGCCCGCGGTTCGTCGAGGACTGCGTCCGGGAGATGGTGCGAGGCGCGGTCGAACGGTTCCCGAGCCTCGACGACCGGGCGTTCGTGTCGGCGCGACAGGTCAACCTCGAGACGATCCACCAGCACAATGTCGTGGCCGAGCGATTCGGCACGCTTCAGGAGGTCCGCCGCGAGCTCGCGTCGGGCGTGCCGGCAGCGGTGCACACCAGCCGCCGGGCCTGGCTGGATCAGTTCCCTGACCGCCGGCCGGCGCCTGAGGGCCGGCCGCTTCCCGCTACCCGGCGTCGCGCCGGCCAGCGAGCGCCGCAGCCCGAAGAAGTAGTCGGCGCCCGACAGCACGGTGATCAGCACGGTCACGTAGATCAGGACCATCAGCCACGCGGGATGTCCGTGCACCGCAATCAGCGCGATCACCATCGCCACCTGCACGGCCGTCTTGAGCTTCCCGAGCGGGCTCGCCGAGATCACGACTCCCTGCTGCGTCCCCACCGCCACGCGCAGGACCGTCACCGCGAACTCGCGAGCGATGATCACCATCGCCACCCACGCCTCGAGCCGGCCCAGCGAGACGAGCGCGATCAGCGCCGCCACGATCAGCAGCTTGTCGGCGATCGGGTCCATCAGCTTGCCGAATGTCGTCACCGAGTTGCGCGACCGGGCCAGGTACCCGTCGATCGCGTCAGTCAGGGAGGCGACGGCGAACACGATCGCCGCGAGCAGATCACCGCCCCCGGTCTTCTCGAGCAGCGCCACGACCAGCACCGGCACCAGCAGGATGCGCACGACCGTGAGGACGTTCGGGACGTTCAGCGGAACCATCGGGGCAAGAACGCTAGCGTGCCGGTAGATGCGCGCAACCGTGCTGGCAGGTCAGGGCGAACCGTTGCAGTTCACGACGCTGCCGGACCCCGAACCCGGCCCGGGGCAGCTGCTCCTCACGGTCCGGCGTGCGGCGTGTGCCGGACCGATCTGCACCTGCGCGACAAGGAGATCGAAGCGACCAAGCTCCCGGTCGTGCTCGGGCATCAGATCGTCGCTCGTACGCAGGACGGGCGCCGCGTCGGAGTCCCGTGGCTCGGGTGGACCGACGGCACCTGCTCGTACTGCACCTCGGGCCGGGAGAACCTCTGCCCGCGGGCACGGTTCACCGGCCGCGACATCGACGGCGGCTACGCCGAGCTGACCGTCGCCGACGAGCGCTACTGCCTGCCGCTGCCGGACGTGCTCTCGGACGTGAAGCCGCACCGCTGTTGTGCGGCGGCCTGATCGGGTACCGCGCGCTCACGTTCACGGGCGACGCGCACCGGGTCGGGCTCTACGGGTTCGGCTCGGCGGCGCACATGATCTGCCAGGTCGCGGTGTTCCAGGGACGCGAGGTGTTCGCGTTCACGCGCGCGGGCGACGAGCGCACGCAGGCGTTCGCGCGGGAGCTCGGCGCGTCCTGGGCGGGAGGGAGCGACGACACCCGCCCGAGCCGCTCGACGCCGCGATCATCTTCGCCCCCGCCGGACCGCTCGTCCCGCAGGCGCTCAGCGTCCTCGCCCCCGACGGGGTGGTCGTCTGCGCCGGCATCCACATGACCGACATCCCGTCGTTCCCCTACGAGCTCCTGTGGGAGGAGCGCAAGCTCCGCTCGGTCGCGAACCTGACCCGGAAGGACGGCGACGAGTTCCTGAAGATCGCGGTGGACGCGCGATCAAGACGACGGTCACGCTGTACGAGCTCGAGCGCGCGGAGGACGCGCTCGCGGACCTGCGCGCGGGCCGATTCGAGGGAACCGCCGTGATTCGCGTACGCTGAGCGTCATGCCCCTGATCCCCATGGTGATCGAGCGCACCGCGCGCGGCGAGCGGGAATTCGACATCTACAGCCGGCTGCTCAACGAACGGATCGTGTTCCTGGGGTCGCCGATCGACGACACGTCGCGAACCTGATCGTCGCCCAGCTCCTGCATCTGGAGTCCGAGGACCCCGACAAGGACATCTCGATCTACATCAACTGCCCCGGCGGATCGATCTACTCGGGCCTCGCGATCTACGACACGATGCAGTTCATCAAGCCGGAGATCCAGACGATCTGCGTCGGGATCGCGATGTCGCTCGGCTCGCTGCTGTTGACGGCCGGGGCGAAGGGCAAGCGCTTCTCGCTGCCCAACAGCCGGATCCTGATCCATCAGCCGTCGGCCGGATTCGAGGGGCAGGCGACCGACATCGAGATCCATGCCCAGGAGATCCTCAATGTCCGCAGGCGGATCGACGAGATCTACGCGCTCCACACCGAGCAGACCCTCGAGCAGGTCAACTCCGACATGGAGCGCGACCGGTTCTTCAAGCCGGACGAAGCGGTCGAGTACGGGCTGATCGACCGGGTGATCGATCACCATTAGGCCGCCCCGGATGGACGGCCGTGGAAGCCGCCGAGCGACCGGAGCGGTTATCGCACTCGTGGAGCGGAGGGAGCGAGGCCCAAAGCCGGATGCGGTTACGCGACGGAGTGCTCGATCGCGCCCAGCCGCTCGATCTCGATCCGCACCGTGTCGCCCGACTGCAGGAACTGCGGGGGGTCGAGTCCCATCCCGACCCCGCTGGGAGTGCCGGTCAGGATCAGGTCGCCCGGCACGAGCGTGCACGTCTGGGAGATGAACCCGACCAGCTCCGGGCACTTGAAGATCAGGTCCGATGTGCTCGAGTCCTGGCGAAGCTCTCCGTTCACCCACGTCCGCAGCGACAGGTCGTGGGGATCGGGCACCTCGTCGGCGGTGGTGACCCACGGACCCAACGGGCAGAACGTGTCGGCGCCCTTGGCGCGAGTCCACTGCGGCTCGCGCGCCTGAAGGTCGCGTGCGGTGACGTCGTCGGCGACGCAGTAGCCGGCGATCTGCCCACCGGCCCCATCACGATCGTCAGCTCGCCCTCGTAGTCGAGCCTGCGGACGACCTCGGGGCAGACGATCGGGGCGCCCGGGGCCGCGAGCGAGCCGCGCACCTTGACGAACACGATCGGCGCCTCGGGAGTCTGGCCGCCGGTCTCGGCGATGTGCTTGGCGTAGTTGAGGCCGATCGCGTAGATCGTTCCGGGGTCCGGGACCGGCGCGAGCAGGGTGACCTCCGACAGCGCCCAGGAGTCAGAGCCGAGCGCCGGCTCCGCGCCCGCGAGCACGTCCACGACTCGCACCCCGCCGCCGAGCGCGCTCACGCGGTCCGCCGCCACCACGCCCGCGAGCGGCTCCTCGCGGCCGGGTGCGATGAATGTCGCCAGCTTCACTGGCGCGGCAGCCTATGCGATTGCTTGCACGTTGCTCGGCGCGAGCACGTGAGTGACCGGCAACCCGAGCGCGCGAGCCTTGCTGATCAGGTCGAGCTGCAGCCACTTCGAGACGCCGAGCGGCAGCGTCGAGATGATGATCTCGTTGTAGCCGCCGCGGGTGACCGCGTCCTGGATCGCCATCAGCGGCTCGGAGTCGCCGACCTCGCCGCTGACCTCCTGGCCCGCCGCGGCCGAGAGCTTCGGCAGCGCATCCTCCATCGCACGCCTCGCCTCCTCGTGACCATGATCGGCCGGGTCCATCACCTTGTCGAGCCCGTGCGGCCGGCTCGGCACCACGAGATGGAATCGGGCGGGACTTCGTCCGGCGCGCTCACGGACCGCGTCGAGCAGCGGGGTCGTCGCGGCGGTCTGGTGGGCCACAACGAGCACGTTGGCGGGCTCTGCCATGAGGCTGTGAGTATTTCACCGGACCGCCAACCCGGCAAGGCCTCACTCGCTGGCGTGCGGGAGCCGCTGGCCGCGAGGCGGAGGATCGAGCCTGAGGAGCTGCGGCACGGTCACCAGCTCGTAGTGGCGCCTCCGCAGGCCGTTGATGATCGCCGGCAGCGCGGCCTCGGTCTCGCTGCGGTCCCCGCCGCCGTCGTGCAGCTCGACGATCGCGCCGGGGCGCGCCGCCGACAGCACGCGCTGGATGATCGCGGGAGTCCCGGGCCGGGTCCAGTCGCGGGGGTCGACGGACCACAGAACCATCAGCATCCCGAGCCCGTGGAGCAGCGCCAGAGTCTGCGAGTTGTAAGCGCCGTACGGAGGGCGGAACATTCGCGGGAACGGGGCACCGAGGCGCGCGATCCGCGCCGCGGCGTCGTGGATCTGCCCGTACTGGCCGGCCCGGCTCAGCTCGATCAGCCACTTGTGGTTCTCGGTGTGATCCCCGATCGGGAAGCGGGCCCTGAGCTCGTCGCGCAGCCCGGCCGCGAAGTCGTCGAGCTGCTGGCCGACGACGAAGAAGCTCCCCGGCGCGTGCATCCGCAGGAGCACGCGGACGATCCCCGGGGTGTACGGACTCGGACCGTCGTCGAACGTCAGGGCGATCACGCGGTGCCGCGGGACCCCGCCGGTGATGAACGGCGTGTACGCCAGGACCCCGTTGATCGCGCGGGCATCGGCCGACGGCAAGACGACCACGCGGGTCGGCCGGCCGGGCCGCTTGGCGCCGTGGCTCTTCGGAGCGGCCGCCGAGCGGTGACTGCCGGAATGCTGGGCCTGTGGTTGAGCTGTGTGAGCTGGTCCCGCTCGAGGTCACGACGACCGCGAGCACGACCGCCGCCGCGATCAACGTCAGCAGCGCGGCCAGCCGCAGCCGTCCCGCCCGGCGTGAGCGGCGGCGGCGCCGTCGGGGCACTGGTTCGAGCACGGGCACGCCATCAAGTTACCCGTCCCCCCGAACGGCACGGCGCCGCTAGCGCGTGAGCCGGGCCGCCAGCCCTCGTGCGCTCATGTGCGCGATCGACTGGATCGAGATCTGCGGGTTGACCCCGGACGCGGTGGGGAAGCTCGAGCCGTCCATCACGTAGAGGTCGCGGACATCCCAGGTCTGGCCGGTCGGGTCGCACGCCGACGTCGCCGGGGAGCCCCCCATGCGCGCCGTGCCCATGATGTGGAACGACCCCAGGACGATCTGGCCGGGGCCGTATCCGGCCGCGTCGGCATCCGCCATGAAGCGCGCGCGGGCCGAGCCGTTTCCGGCTCCGGGCCCGTTGGCGCTCCGGGGGTCGTAGGAGACCCACTTGGCGTGGGAGGAGAAGATCCGTTGTGCGCCGGCCGCCTCCAGGATCTGAGCGGCGCCGTCGATCCCCGTGCGGAGGTGGGCGGCGTCGAACGGCGAGAGCTTGTAGCGGACGACCGGCTCGCCGTCGCGCCCGACGCGCACCTCGCCACCGTCGCGGTCGCGCAGCAGCACGCCGATCGGGACCGAATGGGACATCGACTGCATCAGCCCGTAGTGCTCGCGGCCACCGCGCCACGGGCTGAACGGGATGAACAGGTGCGGGTGGTTGGCGGCGGTCTCGTACTTGAGCCCGTAGCCGCCGTGCAGGTCGCGGTGCTGATCGGAGTAGAGCGCCTGCATCACTCCCTCCCAGGGCTTCAGCTCCTCGTCGAACACGCCGAACACGGCAGTCGCCGGATGAAGCCTGAGGTGCTTGCCGATGTTGGGGTTCTGAAGGCCCGAGCGCCTGAGCAGCGCTGGGGTATGGATCGATCCGCAGGCGGCGATCACGGCTCGAGCGCGGATCGTCAGCGCGCGTCCGTCCGCCGTCGTCCCGGTGATGCCGCGCGCGGCCCCGCCCTCGACGAGGACCCGGTCCACCCGGGCTCGCACCACCAGCCGTGCGCCCGCCGACTGGGCGTCCGCGAGCCACGTCTTGACGACCGACTGCTTGGCGCCGACCCGGCATCCCAGACCGCAGTACCCGCACTCCTTGCCCTGGGCGCATTGCCGGACTCCGCGAGGCATCGCGTCGATGTGCCAGCCCAGCGCGGTGCAGCCGTCGCGGAGCTTCTGCTCGCGGGTGGAGGGGTCGTTGTACTCCTGGCTGACGCCGAGCCGCTCGCACACGGCGTCCAGGCTGGCGGTGTAGTCATCGGAGGTGAACGCGGGAACCCCGTTGGCGGCCCACTCCGCGCGCACCTCGTCGGGAGTCCGGAACGACGTCGTGTAGTTGATGACGGTGCCGCCGCCGAGGCACGAGCCCGCGATCAGCCCGACGCTCTGGTCGTGGGTGGCGGTCGGCGCGCCCATGTAGAAGCGGGTGATCGCGCCGAGCTCCGAGCCCTCGAAATCCTGGTCGTCGTAGTAGTCGCCGGCCTCGACGACGATCACGTCCAGGCCGGCGCCGGCCAGCACGCCCGCCGCGGCGCCGCCCCCGGCGCCAGACCCGACGATCACCACGTCGCACTCGAACCGCCCGTCGGCGCCGGGCTCGGTCATCTGGAGCGCCTTGGGCGCCGCGTCGGGGAGCTTCCCAAGCGGCCCGTCGTAGCCGATCGCGTCCCACGCCGGATTCCGGGCGCCGCCGGGCCCGGGCAGCATGTAATAGAACAGCAGCGCGCCCTTGCGAAGCGCCTGGAAGACGGCCCGGCGCTGGGGCAGGCGGGAGTCACCCCACGCAAGCAGCGCGCGCTCCCGCTGCGCCTCGGTCAGCGAGCCGAAGCTCTTCAGGCCCACGCCGCCGAGCGAGCCGAGCAGGGGGCTGTTCCAGGCGGCCAGCAGCGCGGCGAGCTGCTTGCGCTCGGAGGCACGCGGATTGCCGGCAATCGCCTCGACCATCGCGTCCGGGACCCCCAGGTCGCGCGCGCTCGGGAGGTCGTCGCCCGAGGGGCAGAAGGCGTCGCAGATGTCCTCGAGCGCACGACGCTGACGGCTGCTCAGGTTCAGCGTCGAGGCGGGCGTGGCGGCCATCGGCGGCCAGCCTACTCCAGCCGATAATTCCCGCGCGCGACGATCACGGCGCTTCCGCCCACCACCACCCGCTCGACCCGTCCGTCCGACCCCTGGACCCGTGCGTGCAGCAGCGAGGGCCGGCGGATCTCGACGCCCTGGAGGATCTCGATCTCCTCGCCGTACCGGCTCCAGCCGTGTCGGGCCAGGTGCACGGCCAGCGGGCCGGCGGCGGACCCGGTCGCCGGGTCCTCGGGGACCCCGAGCGCGGGCGAGAACATCCGCGTCTTGAAGCGCCCGCCGGCGCCCGCGAAGGTGTTGACGCCGAGCTCGTCCCCGAGGTCGTGGAGCGCGGCGAGGTCGGGCCTGACGGCTGCCACCGCCGCTTCGCTTTCGAGCGCGACGTAGACGTGCAGCGGGCCATTGCGGTAGGCCTCGACCGGGAGCTCCGAGCGCTCGACGCCGAGCGCTCGGAGGAGCTCTCGCTCGCGCTCGAATGGCTCGGGCACCGGGATCGGCTGATCCATCTCCCCGAACACGACCGTCTCGCCCTCGCGTCGGAGCGCGATCGGCACGACGCCCGCGCCGGTCTCGAGGCGCACCACCGGCGCGTCCGAGCGCTCGCCGAGCGCAAATGCCGTCCCCAGCACCGGGTGGCCCGCGAACGGCAGCTCGGCAGCCGGGGTGAAGATCCGGACGCGGGCGTCGGCGTCGTCCTGCGCCGGCAGCACGAACACGGTCTCTGACAGGTTGAGCTCCCGCGCGGCACGCTGCATCGTCTCGCCTGTGAGCGAGGAGCCATCGTGAAACACGGCGACCTGGTTGCCCTCGAGCGGAGTGTCGGTGAACACGTCGAGCACCGTGTAGGGATGCATGCTCACTCGTCGGCCATCTCCAGCAGCGTCGACACGGTGGTCCAGTTGCGGGCCGTGGCCTTGACCCCCAGCCCGGCGCCCGCGAGCCTGCCCCACAGCTTGGAGCGCGCGACCCCGTTCGGATGCCACGCGTAGAGCTCGCGCCCGAGCGCGACGAGACGCTCCTCGGGCGCGGCGCTGCTCGCCAGCTTCTCGACGACCTCGTCGTCGAGCTCGCTCGCCAGGAAGCTGACCTGGTATCGCTTCGGATCGACGGCGAGGTCGCCCAGCGGGTTGCGCTCCACGACGGCCGCGAGCTCGTCGCGCGTGCGCGCGACCACGTCCACCTCGAACCCGAAGCGGTCAGCGATCAGGCGCTCGGACTGCTGCTCGAGCGCCCCGGGCTCGGCGTCGCTCGTGAGCACCACGTTGCCGCTCTGCACGTACGTGCGAACGTCCTCGAACCCGGCCTGCGTGAACAGCTCACGGAGCTCGGCCATCGGGATTCTCCTGTTGGGGCCGAGGTTGATTCCGCGGAGCAGGACGACCCGCCGCTCCATCAGAACAGCGGATCCTGCCCGGCGAGCGCGGGACCGTCGCGACGGCCGCCCGGGCGAGGCTGACCGAGCGCATCGGCCAGGTCAGCGGCGATCGCGCCCTCGGAGCGGGATGCCACGACCGGATCATCCATTCCCTCGACGTACACCAGCGTCCTGCGGCCGTCGCCGCGCTCGGGTCCCTCGAGCGGGACGAGCGCGTATACGCGGTCGGCGCGAACGAATTTGCCGTAGCCGAGCGCGACCATCTGGGGGGCCGTACGGGCCATCGGCGGATCGTACGCCGACTGTGTTCGATCTCACAGTCCTACCGGCAGTCCTACCGGGTTTGTCGCGCGTGCGAACGCGGTAGGTTTGATTTCAACATGGATCGCAGCACAGGGGATGCGTCGTCCAGCCAGGGCGACGCTCAGGCCGCCTTCGAGGAGGGCGACCGCCTTGCCCGGCAGGGGGATCTGAACGGGGCCGAGGAGGCGTATCGGCGCGCGGACGAGGGCGGTCACCCGACCGCCGCCGCCTACGCCGGCGTGTTCGTCGAGGCCCGCGGCGACCTGCCCGCGGCCGAGGAGGCCTACCGGCGCGCCGACGAACGCGGCGACGGGTTCGGAGCGTTCCGGCTCGGGCTGATGCTCTCAAACGCCGGCGACTGGGACGGCGCCTCCGAGGCGTGGGGCCGCGCGGACGAGCGCGACCAGGCCCAGCCGCCGTTCGACCCCGTCGCGCTGAAGCGGGGGGAAACCGAGCCGGCGGCGATCGCCCCATCCCCGCTGGTCGCTCGGTCGGCGTTCGCGAGTCCGGTGCTGATCGGGGCGGTGACCACGCTGATCATGATCATCGCCGTGTTCCTCGCCTACAACTCCAACTCCGGCCTGCCCTTCGTCCCCACCCGCCAGCTCAAGGTCGACATCACCAATGGAGCGCAGCTGGTCCCCGGGAACGACGTCGACGAAGGCGGTCTCCGGGTCGGCCTGATCGCCGACATGAAGCCGATCGAGCTCTCGAACGGAACGGTCGGGGCCCAGCTGACGCTCCAGCTCGACAAGTCCAACGGCAAGGTCCCGATCGACTCCACCGCGACGATCAGGCCGCGATCGCTGCTCGGGCTCAAGTACCTGGACCTCCTGCCGGGCCAGTCCAAGAAGAACTTCCCGGACGGCGGGACGATGCCGGCCTCGCAGACGAGCGTCCCGGTCCAGCTCGAGGACATCAACACGCTGTTCGACGCGAAGACCCGGCCGGCGATCCAGAAGGACCTCGCCGGGTACGGCAACGCGCTGACCGCGCGCGGATCGGCGCTCAACGACACGATCGCGAGCCTCCCGTCGCTGTTCCAGCACCTCGAGCCGGTGGCGCGGTACCTGTCCGATCCGCGGACCCAGCTGACGCGCTTGTTCGTCGCGCTCAACGGGTTCATGAGCACCGTCTCGCCGGTGGCAGCCGTCAACGTGCGGCTGTTCGCCGACCAGGCGACGACGTTCGAGGCAATCTCGCGCAACGCGCTCGATCTGGAGAACACGATCAAGGAGTCCCCGCCGACGCTCGACGTCTCGACCGCGTCGCTGAAGGTGCAGCAGCCGCTCTACAGCGACCTGACGACGTTCTCGAACTACCTCGCGCCCGCGACCGTGCAGCTCCGCGAGGCGCTGCCGAACATCAACCCGGCGCTCGAGGCCGGGATCAAGGTCCTCCCGCGCACACCGGGGTTGAACCACAAGCTCCAGGGCGTCCTCGGGGCGCTCAAGTCGCTGGCGCTCGACCCGGGCACGAACATCGCGCTGAACGGCCTGACTGCGACGGTCGGGACGCTCAACCCGCTGATCCGCTACCTCGGCCCGTACATCACGGTCTGCAACGACTGGGGCTACTTCTGGAACGAGCTCGCCGACGTGGTCTCCGAGCAGACCAGCTTCGGTATGGCCCAGCGGGCGCTGCTCATGTTCGGCAACCATCAGACCAACAACGTCGGCAGCGCGGGAGCAACCGACAAGGCCAACGGCTACCTGCCGGGCGACCCGCCCGACACCGGCTACCCGGGCGACGCCGAGTACTTCCATGGCCCGGCCTATGGCGCGGCGGTCGACACTAACGGCAACGCCGACTGCGAGACGGGTCAGTACGGCTACCCGGCGAAGCTCAACCACCTCGACCCGCAGGGGCGGAGCCTCCAGACCGACGCCCACTTCCCCGCCGACCAGGGAACGACATGGAGTGGGCTCTCGCGCGTGCCGCCGGGTGAGACGTACAGCCGCACCCCGCAGACCGGGCCGCAGGTGCCGTACATTCCGTCCAATCCGTGATCGCGTTCGCGCTCCGCGCCTGATGCCCGCGGCGCCCGAGACGTTCCTGCTCGGCGGGGACCTCGAGGTTCGCCGGCTCGGGTTCGGGGCGATGCGGATCACCGGGCCCGGAATCTGGGGCGAGCCCGAGGATCCGGCAGGGGCGCTGGAGCTGCTGCGACACCTGCTCGAAGCCGGCGTCAACCTGATCGACACGGCGGACTCCTACGGGCCCGAGGTCTCGGAGAAGCTGATCGCCGAGGCGCTCCATCCGTATCCGGAGGGGCTGGTGATCGCGACCAAGGGCGGCCTGACCCGACCCGGCCCGGGTCGGTGGGTGCCCAACTGCCGGCCCGACCGGCTGAAGCGTTGCTGTGAGGACTCGCTGCGACGGCTGCGACTCGAGCGGATCGACCTCTACCAGCTTCACACAGTCGATCCCGACGTGCCCGTGGAGGACTCGATCGGCGCGCTCGTAGAGCTTCAGCAGGAGGGCAAGATCCGCCACATCGGCGTATCCAACGTCTCCGGCGAGCACCTCGAGCGCGCCCGGCAGGTCGCCACGATCGTCTCGGTCCAGAACCGCTACAACCTCGCCGACCGCAGCGCCGAGGATGTCCTTGAGGAATGCGAGGCGCAGGGCCTCGGGTTCCTGCCGTGGTTCCCGCTCGCCACCGGCGAGCTCGCGAAGCCGGGCGGCGAGCTCGACGAGATCGCCCACACCCACGGCGCGACACCCGCCCAGGTCGCGCTCGCCTGGCTCCTGCACCGCTCGCCGGTGACGCTCCCGATCCCGGGCACGAGCTCGATCTCGCACTTCGACGAGAACCTCGAGGCGGCCCGGCTCGAGCTGAGCGACGCCGACATGGAGACGCTTACGGGACTCGGCTGACGGGCGCGGCCTGCGCGCGGGCTGGCGCGGCGCGCGCCGGACGCGCTTTCGGCCTAGTCGCCGAGAATCAGCGCCAGGCGCCGATCGAGCGTCTCGGCGAGTCGCTCGCGGACCGGGCCCTGCTCGAAGCGCTCGACCAGCGCCGACAGGAAGCCCTCGATCACCAGACGCTTGGCGACCTCCTCGTCGAGCCCGTGCGAGCGCAGGTAGAAGAGCTGCTCCGGGTCGACCTGCGCCACAGCCGCGGCGTGCGTGCAGCGCACGTCGTTCGCCTGGATCTCGAGGCCCGGAATCGCGTCAGCGTGGGCGCGCTTCGATATCAGCAGGTTGCGCGACTCCTGGAAGGCGTCGGTCTTCTGGGCGCCCGGGTCGACGATGATGTTCCCCTTCCAAACCGCGGTCGAGCGGCCCTGGAGGACTCCGCGGAAGGCGAGGTCGGAGGTCGTGTTGGGCGCCGCGTGCTCCTGGGTGGTGTCGAAGTCGATGTGCTGGCGGCCATGGGTCGCGTAGGCGCCGGTGACGCGCGCGTCCGCCCCCTGCCCGCTGAGGCGCGTCTCCATCCGCACCCGCCCGCGGGCCGACCCGAAACCGAGCGCGACCCAGTCGAGCGACGCGTCGCGGCCGACCTCGGCCCGCTGGGCGCCGAAGATCCAGCTGCGCTCGGACAGCGACTGGCCGCAGACGTAGCGAAGCCGCGCACCGTCACCGACGACCAGCTCGGTCACGACGTTGAAGACGCCGTCCAGGTCGGCGGATCCAGACAGGTACTGCTCCCACACCTCGGCCTGCGCGCCCTCTTCGAGCACGATCAGCGTGCGCTGGTTCAAGAGCGTTCCGGGCGTCTCCTGCACCGTCGTGAGCGAGATCGGCTCCTCGAGCACGACGCCGCGGGGGACGTACACGAACGAGCCGCCGCGATACGAGGCGCCATCGTTGAGCAGCGTGAACACGTCCTCGGCGGCGACCACGGATCCGAGGTGCCGGTGCAGCAGCTCCCCGTGCTCACGGACGGCCTCCTCGATCGTCGTCACGATCACGCCGTCGGGCAGCGCCTCGCTGCCGCTCACCGCGAATAGGGGCTCGGTCTCCTGCGCGCCCACCGCTTCGGGCGCCCTCACAGGCTGATACGCCGCCAGATCGAGCGCGCTGATGTCCGTGAACTCCCACCCCGGGCGCCCCTTGAACTGCGGGAGCTCCACGGCGGCCGGGGCCTCGGTCATCCGGCTGCTAGCCAATCGACCCTTCCATCTGGAGCTCGATCAGGCGGTTCATCTCGACCGCGTACTCCATCGGCAGCTCCTTGGTGATCGGCTCGATGAAGCCGTTGACGATCAGCTTCGAAGCCTCGTCCTCGGGGACGCCGTGGGACATCAGGTAGAAGAGCTGGTCCTCGCCGACCTTCGAGACGGTCGCCTCGTGGGCGACGTTGACGTCGTCCTCGCCGATCCGGATCGTGGGGTACGTGTCCGAGCGCGAGTGCTCGTCCAGCAGCAGCGCGTCGCAGACGACCTTCGAGCGGGCGCCATGGGCACCCTTGGCGATCTCGAGCAGGCCGCGGTAGGAGCCGCGCCCGCCGTCCTTCGAGATCGACTTGGCGAAGATGTTCGACGTCGTGTTCGGCGCGACGTGGATGATCTTCGCGCCGGCGTCCTGGTGCTGGCCGGCGCCCGCAAACGCGATCGAGAGGACCTCGCCGTGGGCGCGCTCGCCCATCAGGTACACCGACGGGTACTTCATCGTCAGCTTGGAGCCGAGGTTGCAGTCGACCCACTCGACCGTCGCGTCCTCGTGCGCGACCGCGCGCTTGGTGACCAGGTTGAACACGTTGGTCGACCAGTTCTGCACGGTCGTGTATCGAATCCGCGCGCCGGGCTTGGCGATCAGCTCAACCACCGCAGAGTGCAGCGACGAGGCGCTGTAGGTAGGTGCCGTGCACCCCTCTACGTAGTGCACGTAGGAGCCCTCGTCGGCAATGATCAGCGTCCGCTCGAACTGGCCCATCGACTCGGTGTTGATCCGGAAGTAGGCCTGCAGCGGCATCTCGACGTGCACGCCAGGCGGCACGTACACGAACGAGCCTCCCGACCACACCGCCGAGTTCAGCGCCGCGAGCTTGTTGTCGTTGGGCGGGATGATCGTCGCGAAGTACTCGCGGACGATGTCCTCGTGGTCGCGCAGCGCCGAGTCCATGTCGAGGAAGATCACGCCCTGCTTCTCGAGGTCCTCGTGGACCTGGTGGTAAACCACTTCAGACTCGTACTGCGCTCCGACGCCCGAGAGGAACTTGCGTTCAGCCTCGGGGATTCCGAGCCGGTCGAAGGTGTTCTTGACGTCCTCGGGCACGTCGTCCCATGAGCGCTCGGCGCGCTCGGACGCGCGCACGAAATAGTGGATGTCGTCGTAGTCGACTTCGGCCAGCATCGGCGAGCCCCAAGTCGGCTGCGGCCGCGCGAGGAAGTGATCGAGCGCCTTCAGCCTGAACTCGCGCATCCATTGCGGCTCCGACTTGAATTCCGAGATCTTCTCGACGATCTCGCGGTTCAGCCCCTTCGGCGCCTTGTACAGGTAATTCTCGGCGTCGTGAAAGCCGAAGCGCTCCGTGTAGTCGGCATTGATGCCGCGGAGCTGCTCGTCCTCGGTCTCGGGGGGGGCCTGCGGGATCTTCGTCTCGGGAATTGCCACTACTCCACCTCCAGCTTGATCTTCTCGTCCTCGATGATCACGGGATAAGTCTCGACCGCGACGTAGGCGGGCAAACTCTTCGGCTGACCGGTCTTGATGTCGAACTGCGACCCATGCCGCGGGCACTCGACGGTGCACCGGGACGGGTCGAACTCGCCCTCGACAAGCGGCCCGTTGTCGTGCGAGCACCGATCTTCGATCGCGTAGACGGTGCCGCCACAGTTGAACACGCCGATCTCGAGATCCTCCCATTCGACCAGGCGGACCTCGCCTGGCTCCAGCTCGGATACGGGGCAAACATCGATGATCTCGGGCACGTGTTCCTAAAACCTAGCGCAATGATCGGATTTCCCGCATAAGTTTAGCCCAGGCTTGCGCAGCGCCCCTGCCGGGACTACCATTGCGCTACTTTTCGGGGCATCGTGGGTTACTCGCATTGAACGACCGTTCCAACGTTTCAGGGGGTGTACTTCAGTCATGAGTAAGGGTTCCGACGTCTCTCGTCGGGGGTTCATCGCCAGTGCCGCAGCCGGCACCGCGGGACTGACGGTCAGCGGCGGCGTCTCCGCCGCGATGGCCTCGTCCACCGGCGATCAGTTCCCCCACCCGAAGAACCCCGACCAGGCGATCAGGATCCTTCGCCAGGGCAACCAGCGATACGTCAAGGGCAAGCTCCAGCTGCGGGACTTCTCCCCGGTCGGCGAACGGATCGCGAGCTCGCAGAAGCCGTTTGCTGCGTTCATCACCTGTGCCGATTCCCGCATCTCGCCGAGCATCGTGTTCGACATCCACCTCGGCAACCTGTTCGTCTCCCGGATCGCCGGGAACACGGTCGACACCGGAACGCTGGGCAGCACCGAGTACGCCGTCGCCGTGCTCGGCGTCAAGGTCATCGTCGTGCTGGGCCACAGCAACTGCGGCGCCGTCAAGGCCGCGATTGACGTCGCCAACGGGAAGGCGAGTTATCCGCGCAACAAGTTCGGGGCGATCGGCCCGGTCGTGGACCTGATCGTCCCGGCGGTCAAGTCGCTGCCGCGCAACCGGCGCACCGTCCCGCGCGTCACGACCTTGAACGCTCAGACACAGGCGAGGCTGCTCGCCTTGAAGAGGCCGATCATCTCCGCTGCCGTGAGGTCGGGGCAGATCAAGGTCGTCTCCGCGGTGTACGACATCGGGACCGGCAAGGTCAACCTCTGAGCCGCTAAGCCGCCGCGCCTTCGACCGCCGCGGCGGCGGTTGGCGCGGCCGCTCGGGCACCGCCCGCGCGTAGCACGCCCGTATCGCGTGTCAGCCGCTGCGCGAGCGTCACCGGAATGACCGTGGCCGCGAGCACGAACAGGACGACGACGTTGACCTGCGGAAGCTGCTGTCCGAGCCGGATGTTCCCGAAGATCCACAGCGGCAGCGTGTTCTGGGCCCCCGCCGTGAACGTGGTCACGATCACCTCGTCGAACGACAGGGCGAACGCGAGCAGGCCACCCGCGACGAGCGCCGTCGCGATCACCGGCAGCGTCACGTAACGGAACGTCTGGAATCCGTCGGCGCCCAGGTCCATCGACGCTTCGATCAGCGAGGTCTCGGTCCGGCGCAGCCTCGCGAGCACGTTGTTGTAAACGACCACAATGCAGAAGGTCGCGTGGCCGATCACGATCGTCAGCAACGACAGGTTGACGCCGTCGAAGGTGAAGAACGAGTTCAGCGCCATTCCCGTGATGATCCCCGGCAGTGCGATCGGGAGCACGAGCACGAACGAGACCGCCTCGCGCCCGAAGAACCGCAGGCGATGCACCGCGAACGCGGCCATCGAGCCGAGGATCAGTGCGATCGCGGTACTGATCGCCCCCGCCTTCAGCGACAGCCACAGCGACTGGCGCATCGCCTCGTTGTTGAACGTCTGGGAGAACCACTTCGTCGAAAGGCCGGTCAGCGGCCAGCTCTGGATGTTCGAGGGGTTGAACGCGTACAGAACGATCAAGATGATCGGGACGAACAGGAACAGGATCACGAGCGCCGTCCAGATGGCGAGCCCGATCCGTGTGCCTCGCCGGGTCACAGCGCCTCGAACGCGCCCAGCCGGCGCGCGATCAGCAGGTAGATGCCCATCACGATCACGGGCACCGTCGCGAACGCAGCCGCGAACGGCACGTTGCTCGAGACCCCCACGTTCGAGTACACGACGTTGCCGATGAAGTCAGACCCCGCGCCGCCCACCAGCGTCGGGGTGATGAAGTCCCCGAGCGTCAGCGAGAAGGTGAAGATCGAGCCCGCGACGATCCCTGGCAGCACGATCGGCAGCAGCACGCGGCGGAAGGTGTGGAACCCCCGCGCTCCCAGGTCCGCGGAGGCCTCGAGCAGCGAGTCGGGCACCCGCTCGATCGCCGCCCAGATCGGCAGCACCATGAACGGCAGCCAGATGTAGGAGAACACGATCCACATGGCCGTGTTGGTGAACGCGATGTGCTGGGGGCCCAGGCCGACCTGCCTCAGCACCCAGTTGAGGAACCCGTCCTTGTCCAGGATCAGCCTCCACGCATACACCCGCACGAGGTAGCTCGACCACAGCGGCAGCAGCACCGCGACGAACAGCGCCGAGCGAAGCCGGCGGGGAGCGAGCCGCGCGGCGTAATAGGCGAACGGGAAGGCGAGCACCGCGTCGGTGACCGTGACCGCCGCCGCGATCCCGATCGTCCGGAGCGCGATCGTCCGGTACGTCGGATCGTCGATCAGCGTCTTGAAGTTCGCGAACGTCCACGAGTGGACGAGCTCGCCCGTGAACGAGTTCGTCGTCCAGAACGCCGACAGGAACAGGATCGTCAGCGCCAGCAGGTAGATCAGCACGAACCAGGCGCCGGGCGCGCTCAGCAGCAGCACCGCCCGCAGCCACCTGCGGCGGAACACCGCCGCGGAGACGCGGCCCCGGAGCCGACTGACGGCTCCGGGGCTCGGGATCGTCGAGGCCTCCAACGGCTACCCCTTTATCTCAGTCCACTTCTGGTCCCACTCGGTGTAGTCGGTGCAGTTGTTCTGCCCGTTGTCACACGTCGTGGTCGGGGTCTTCCAGAACTTGATCGAGTTGAAGTACGCCGCCGGGGCGTTGGCGTGGTACTGCGCGCAGGCGCCCTTCTGGATCTGGTCCATGTACGGGCACGCGAGCTTGTTCGCCGGCGTCTCCCCGAACGAGATGGCCTGCTCGGCCTGAACCTTCGGCGTCGAGATGTAGCGCATCCACATCAGCGCGCAGTTCGGATGCTTGGCGTGGGAGGCCAGCATCCAGGTGTCGGCCCACCCCGTCGCGCCCTCGCTCGGAATCTCATCCTTAACCGGAGCGTGGGCGGCCTGGAGCGTGTTGGTCTGATACGGCCATGAGGCTCCGACGACCGCGTTCCCGTTCTTGAACAGGTCGATCTCGTCCGAGGCCAGCGCCCAGTACTTGACGATCAGCGGCCGCTGCTGCTTGAGCAGCGCCACCGCGGCGTCGAGCTGCTTCTCGGTCAGCTCGTACGGATCGGTGATCCCCAGGCTCGGGTTGTGCTTCGACAGATACAGCGCCGCGTCGGCGATCTGGATCGGGTTGTCGGGCACCGTGATCTCACCCTTGTACTTGGGGCTGTAGATCACCGACCAGCTCCCCGGCGCCGTCTTGAACGTCTTGGTGTTGTAGAGGAGCGTGTTCGGGCCCCACTGCAGCGAGATCCCGTAATGGACCCCGTTGACGGTGTTGTGCGGCGGCGATTGGAGCTGCGGGATGAAGTTCTTCCAGTCCGGGATCAGGTTCACGTCCACGGGCTGGACGTCGCCACCCCTGATCAGGCGCAGGCTCGCGTCCCCGGACGCCGACACCAGGTCGTACTGGCTGTCGCCGCCCTGGCGCATCAGCGTCACCATCTCGTTTGAGGAGCCCGCGTACTTCGCGTTGACCTGACAGCCGGTCTGCTGCTCGAACGGCTTGACCCACTGTGGCTGGGTGTATCCCTCCCAGGCGATCACGTTGAGCACGCCCTCGCCCTTGCCGATGTGGGTGATCATCTTCGACGTGTTGGTGGAGGTGCTTCCTCCACACGCGGCGATCCACAGCGAGGCCACGAGCGCGAGCGCGAGGCCTTCCAGAGTCCTGATCCTCACGGGTTCTCCTCTCGATTGGAATCGATTGGCGCCATGTGCTCTGCCCGCCATGCCAGCACCACGCGCCGCCCTCCCTCTGCCAGCGCCTCGCTCGATGAGATCTCGAGGTTCTGGCGCAGTGCGATCAGCGCCTGACCCGAGTCGAGCTTCACCTCGTAGCGGGTCACCGCGCCGAGGTAGACGACTTCGCCGACTACGCCGGCTTCGCTCTGCATCCCCGCGGGAACGGGCTCGCCCGGCTCGAGCAGGTGGAGCTTCTCGGGCCGAATCGTGTAGCGCTTCCCATCGCGCTCGAGCACGTTCGAGGTGCCGACGAAGCCCGCCACGAACTCGCTGGCCGGATGCTCGTACACCTCCCCCGGCGTCCCCACCTGCTCCAGGCGCCCGTCCGCGAGGACCGCGATCCGGTCGCTCATCGTCAGCGCCTCGTCCTGGTCGTGGGTCACGTAGATGAACGTCACCTGTCCGGTCAGCTCGCGCTGGATGCGCTTGAGCTCGAGCTGCATCTGCTGGCGGAGCTTCAGGTCGAGCGCTCCCAGCGGCTCGTCCAGCAGCAGCACCCGCGGGCGGTTGACCAGGGCGCGGGCCAGCGCCACTCGCTGGCGCTGGCCTCCGGACAGCTGGATCGGCCGGCGCTCCCCCAGCCCGGCGAGGCCGACCATCCCGAGCGCCTCGGCCACGCGCTCCGAGCGCTCGCGCCTGGGAACGCGCTTGACCTTCAGCCCGTAGGCGACGTTGTCGGCAACGCTCATGTGCGGGAACAGCGCGTAGTCCTGGAACACGGTGTTGACCGCGCGCTGGTAGGGCGGGGCGTTCGTGACGTCGGCGCCGTGGAGCTCGATCGCGCCCGAGTCGGGGCGCTCGAAGCCCGCGATCAGCCGCAACGTCGTCGTCTTGCCCGACCCCGACGGGCCGAGCATCGTGAAGAACTCGCCGGGCATGATGTCGAGGCTCAGCCGCTCCACGGCCACGAGGTCGCCGTAGGTCTTGCGGGCCCGATTACGCGGACTGCCGGCGTGTCGGTCTCGACGGCCGGCGCCACCTTGCGGGACTCGTCGGTCGCGAGCCCCGCGTCACCCCGTTGCTCGATCAAATCAGGGCAATCGTAATCGACGCTCCGGCCAACAGTACGGTGCGAATTGGACAATAGGCGCGCCACCGACTGGCCGGTATGTCCTTCGCGGGTCGGTGCACCAATCGCCAACGAGAGAGGAGCCAAGCATGGAGTACGAGACCCTCCGGTACGAGCACGACGACCACGTCGTGACGCTCACCTACAACCGGCCCGAGCAGCACAACGCCGTCAACCGCGTGATGAACCGAGAGCTCCACGACGCGTGGCAGCGGTTTCGCGACGACGAAGAGGCATTCGTGCTCGTGATCACCGGAGCGGGTGAGACCACGTTCTGCGCCGGCTGGGACCTGCAGGACGCCGCCGACTTGGACAAGCTCGGCGATTACGACGAGTTCCGCGTGCAGCTGCACAACTCGCCGGGCGAATGCGGCTACACGCGCAAGGCGGACATCTTCAAGCCCGTGATCGCGGCCGTCAACGGCTACGCGTTCGCCGCCGGGCTCGAGACTGCGCTCCTCGCCGACATCCGGATCGCCGCGGAGAATGCGGAGTTCGGCGCGCTCGAGCGACGCTGGAACATCGTCGGCGGGGACGGGATGACGGTCCGCCTACCGCTCGTCGTCGGCTTCGCCAATGCGATGGAGCTGATCATCACCGGACGGCGGATCGACGTTCACGAGGCGCGCGAGATCGGGCTGGTCAACGAGGTCGTCCCGCGTGGCCAGGCGCTCGCGCGGGCGCAGGAGCTGGCGCGCGAGATCGCGGCCCTCCCCCAGGGGGCGATCCGAAGCGACAAGGAGAGCGTCACGCGCGGGGTTGGCCACACGCTCGAGGAACGGCTGCGGATCGAGGCCGAGCAGACCCTCTCGATGTTCATGCGTCGCGACTCGCACACGATCGGCGCGGCCGCCTTCAAGTCCGGAAACCTCAGCCCGGAATGGCCTAACCACGGGCTGTAGCGACCCTCGCCGTCGCCGGCGAGGGTCGACTACGGATCAGGCTCTACGGCGCCGGGCAGCTCAGCGCATATGCGCAGTCGTTGAACGACTGGCCGTCCGACGCGAGCGCCGACGGTGTCGCCTCGTTGACGGCCCCGGTTCCGAGGTCGATCTCGGTCGGGTTGCCCGCTGCGATCGTATGCGTGCCGCCGCCGTCGGTGTAGGTCGAGGTCGGCCCGAAGTGCACGGTCCCGACCGGCGCCAGGATCGTCTGCGCCACGAGCGTCGGCGCCTCGAGGATCCACTCGGCCGATGACCCCGTCGAGCTGTAGTTGACGTTCTGGCTCCAGCTCCACTTACCGCTGTCGGCGACCGAGATGCTCCACGTGTTGCCGGAGACCTCGCTGATGTTGACGCTGATGCTGTCGCCTGGCGTGACCGTGCAGTTGGGGTCGCCACTGCAGTTGGTCAGCTGCGTCTCGCTGTTGGGCAGCAGCTCGTACCACGCGTAGTACTGCGGGCCGAGAACCGGTTCGTTGGGGAGCGACTGCTCCGCGGTCCCGGCCTGGATCAGATCGCTCGTGTTGTACCCGCCGATGCCCGTCCAGGTGGCTGCGAATCCGGGCGGGACGAGCCCGGCGGAAGGGACCGTGAAGGTCGAGGATACGGCGGTGATGCCGCTTCCCGGCGTGACGGCGTAGCCCGACCAGTTGAGGCTGCTCGTGGTCCCGCCGTGGAGCGGAAGCACTTGGCCTTTGTGCGCCGGGATCAACGTGCCGAGGCCGCTGGACGGGGCGGCTGAGGCGACGGCTGCGGACTCGAGGACGGTGACGGCGACAACTGCGGCTGCGAGGCCGCACACGATGCTTCTCCGGCGCATTGCGTGTTCTCCCAAGGACACGGCGAGGGCTGGATCCCTGCCTGGACGCCGGGAGGGTACTGCGCGGGCTCGGCGACGCGCGCCGGTACCTCAGGCTATGCGGCGTCGGACGCCGGCGCGTCGGGCTCCCAGTCGACCGCGTGTCCGAGCGACGCGCCCTTCAGCACCTTCAGCGACAGCAGCGCGCACTTCATCCGCGTAGCGGATATGTCGATCCCGAGCAGGTCGAGGACGAATGAGCGATCGAGCCCGAGCAGGTCCTCGACGCTCATCCCCTTGACCTCGTCGGAGGCCATCGAGGCGGCCGCCTGGGAGATCGCGCAGCCGTGACCGATGAAGCGGATGTCCTCGATCCGGCCGTCCCCGTCGACCGCGAGCTGCACGGTCAGCTCGTCGCCGCACAGCGGGTTGAGGTCGTGGAACTCCAGGTCGGGGGCGTCGAGCGCCTCGCCCGGGGGGCTCCAGTTGTGCGGATGCTTGTAGTGGTCGAGGATGTTCTCGCGATAGAGCTCGTCCATCTCCGTGCAAGCGTAGCGACGGCCCGGAGCGGTGATCCAGACGCGGTCCCCCCACGTAGTGTTCGTTGCGCCATGGCCACGCAGCGTCGATCCCAGGCGCCGTCCGGCACGACCGGACTGCGCCAGCTCGGCGACGAGGACCTGATGCAGCTCGTCGCCGGCGGCGACGCGCGCGCGTTCGAGGTCGTCTACGAACGCCATTGCACCGCGGTGTTCTCGCTCGCCTACCGGATCTGCGGCGTCCGCGCGGCGGCGGAGGAGGTCACCCAGGAGGCGTTCCTGGCGACCTGGCGGAGCGGCGCACGGTACGACCGGACCCGGGGAAGCGTCCGGACGTGGCTGCTTGGCGTGGTTCACAACCGCGCGATCGACAATCTGCGCCGGTCCACCGTCCACGACCGGCTGCGCGCGACCGACGAGCTGGCCGCGGAGCGGATCGAGGCGCCGGAGCGAACGGAGGTCGAAGTGGCCAGGCGTGAGGAGGCTCGCTCGATGCGAACTCTGATCGGAGCGCTTCCCAGTGAACAGCGCCGGGTGATCGAGCTCGCCTACTTCGGCGGCTTCACCCACGAGCAGATAGCGGAGCTGCTGGGTGCCCCCCTCGGTACCGTCAAGGGCAGGATGCGCCTGGCGCTCGAGAAGATGCGTTCGAGCATCGAGCCCACGGAGGCGGCGCTGTGACCAGCGACATCGAGCATCTCGAATGCTCGGAGGTTCTCGGCGCGTATGCGCTCGATGCGCTGCCCGAAGCCGAGAGCGCCCGCGTCCGCGCCCACCTCGCCGATTGCCACGGGTGCCGCGCCGAGCTCGACTGGCTGCGGGCCGCGGTCGACACGCTGCCGGCCTCGGTGCCTCAGGTGGAGCCCCCACCCGAGCTCAAGGCCCGCGTGATGGAGATCGTCGAGGCCGAGGCCGAGCTGCTGCGCGCCGCGGGCGAGGCGGCGGACCGCCCGCCGACTCCGTCTCGGCAACGACGTCGCCGCTGGACCGGGATGCCCTCGTTGCGTCCCCCGCTCGCGTTCGGAGCCGGACTCGCCGCGGTTGCCGTCGTGGCCGTCGTGGCCGCCGTGCTGGCGACCGGCGGAGGCACCGGCACGCGCACGATCCAGGCCCAGGTGGCCGGGCCGGCGCTGTCCTCAGGCGCCCAGGCGTCGCTGCAGGTGCGCGGGCGGTCACGCCGAGCTAATCGTGCGAGGGCTCCCCGCGCCCGCCGCAGACCACGTGGATGAGCTGTGGGTGGAGCGCGGCGGTGGCGTGCCGGTGCCGGCGGGCACGTTCGTCGTGCAGTCGGGATCGGTCGAGGTCGCCCAGGCGGTCAGCCCCGGCGATCGCGTGCTGGTGACGGTCGAGCCCGGCACTGGCACGAGCGCTCCGACGACGACGCCGATGATCACCGCGAAGATCTGAGCGGGCACGTCGGCGCGACCCGGCCGGGGGCCGGGCGGGCGGGGCCGGGCGTCTCGAGCGCCGGGGCCGGGGCGAGCCCGGGCCGTCTTGAGCGACCGGGCGGCCTCGAGCGCCCCTCGGCCTCGAGCGCCCCGCGGCCTCGAGCGCCCCGCGACCTGGAGCGCGCGGGCGCCGGGCGGTCTCAAGCGCCGGGCGATCTCAAGCGCCCCGCGGTTCAAACGTGACACGCGAGGGCGGCCCGCGAGGAAATTGTCACGTTGAGGTCCGCTCCGGGACCAAACGTGACGCGGAAAGCCGCGCGACGGCGAACGTGTCACGTTCTTGTCCGGCGCCCTGAGCGCCCCTCGGCCTCGAGCGCCGCGCGGACCAAACGTGACACGCGAGGGCGGCCCGCGAGGAGATTGTCACGTTGAGGTCCGCTCCGGGACCAAACGTGACGCGGAAAGCCGCGCGACGGCGAACGTGTCACGTTCTGGACGGCGCCGTCAGGCGACGGCGCCCTGACGCGACGGCGCCCTGACACGACATCGCACTGAGCGGCGGCGGCCCTGAGCACCCGTCGCCCTGAGCACCCGCCGCCCCGAACAGCCGTCGCGCTCGAAAGCGTCGCCCTAGCGCTCGCTCGCCGAGCTGAGCTCCTCAGGCGCGGGCGCCGGGCCCGGCTCACCCGAGATCGACTCCTTGAAGCCACGCAGCCCGGAGCCGAGCGACCGGCCCATCTCCGGCAGCTTCTTGGCTCCGAACACAAGCATCACTACAACGAGCAGGATCGCGATGTGGAGTGGGTTCTCTAGTCCGAGCATGGGTTCTCCGTTCGTCGGCTTTCCCGTGCTACGAGCACGCGCCGGATCCGGATCACCCGGCGTGCGCGCCGGCAGAAACCGGATCGCGAGCCGCCCGAGTGCGATTGCAAACCGCAGTGATCCAGCTTCGCGCGGGGTGCGTAGTCGGCGGTAGTTGGTTCCCACATTCGCCCGCAGCGAGCGGGCTGACACCGGAGAGGAGCAGGAATGACTGACGAGAAGCGCGAGGACGGCGGAGTCACCCGTCTGTCCTTCCTCAAGGCCTCTGGCGTCGCGGCAGCCGGCGCGGCCGCGATCGGCGTGCCGGCGGCGGCAGCTCTGTCGGGGGAGAAGCAGGGTGCGGTCACCGAGCCCTCTTCGCCCAACCCAAGCGAGCCCGTGATGGCGTACGTACGCGACGCCGACCGCGGCGAGGTGACGGTGATGTCGGGAACGAGCGAGACGACGTACCTGGATCGCTCGCTCGCCAAGCGGCTGCTGGACGCCGCGCCGAAGGGCTCAGCAGCGAACGGAGGTGGCATCGATGTCCTCGCACCGTGAAGCACCCGAGATCAGCAAGGATCCGGCGGCTGACAATGCCGACGTCTACGCGTTCGTCAGCCCCGACAGCCCTGACACGGTCACGCTGATCAGCAACTTCGTACCGCTCCAGGACCCGCCGGGCGGCCCGAACTTCTTCGAGTTCGGAGACGACGTTCAGTACTCGATCTACATCGACAACGACGGCGACGGCAAGCCTGAGATCGCGTACGTGTTCAACTTCAACTCCCAGCTGAGGGACCCGAACACGTTCCTCTACAACACCGGCCCGATCACGTCGCTCGGCAGCAAGAACTGGAACAAGCGCCAGTTCTATTCGGTCACCCGCATCGACGGGGACGACGTGACGGCCTACGGCACCGCCGCGGCCACCGTCCACAACGGGCACAAGCACCGGAAGCCCAAGCCGAGGCTCAGGGCGCGGGTGCTCGGCCGTGGGCTTGCGTGCCCGCCGTGCAACATCGGGCCGCGCTCGACGCCCAACTACTCAAGCCTCGGTAAGGCTGCCGTCCACGGCCTCCCCGGCGGGATCAAGGTGTTCGCCGGGCAGCGCCAGGACGGCTTCTACGTCGACCTCGGATCGACTTTCGATCTCGCTGACCTGCGGCCGTTCCAGAACCTGCACCTGATCCCGACGCCGGCGGCGCCGGGAGTCGATGCGACCGCGACGCTGAACATCCACACGATCGCGATCCAGGTTCCGATCTCGCAGCTGACGAGGAACCGAACGAAGCCGACCAACGTGATGGGCAGCTCGTCGGTGATCGGGGTCTGGAGCGGCGCCAGCCGGCGTAAGGTGCGGATGATCGAGAAGGCGAACGGTCAGCCATCCGAGTCCGGGCCGTGGGTCCAGGTCTCGCGTCTGGGCAACCCGTTGATCAACGAGGTCGTGATCCCGCTCGGGCTGAAGGACAAGTGGAACACGGTGTACCCAGCGGGCGACAGCGCATTCGTTTCCCACTACCAGCACCCGGAGCTGGCGGGGCTCCTGCCCGTCCTGTATCCGGGCGTGTTTCCGAACCTCAAGAGCCTCTCCGCCGCCCGCGCCGACCTCGTCGCGGTGCTGCTGACGGGGATTCCCGCCGGGATCGTCCCGGGTTCCAGAACTACACCGGCAAGGTCATGGCCGACCAGCTCCGGCTGAATGTGGCGATCCCGCCGACGAAGTCGAATCCCAGCATCTTCGGGCTGCTCGGCGGCGACGCCGCCGGCTTCCCGAATGGGCGAAGGGTGTTCGATGACGTGGTCTCGATCGAACTGCGCGCGATCGCGGGCGTGACCTACGCACTGGTCAACAAGAGCTACAAGCCGGACGGTGCGGCGGGCAAGCTGACCGAGGGACTGACCCCCGCCTCGAATCGCTACCAGGCCACCTTCCCGTACCTGGCCGATCCGCTGAACGGGTTCGACACGCCGTCGGCGCCGACCTCCATCTAGCGCGATGCCACACGAGCACTACTCCGCCCGGAGGCATCCCGAGTTCGTCGTGCTCGAGATCGGCGGCGGCGTCGGCGCGCTGATCGTGCACGCCGATCGCGAGCTCCATGGGCTCGAGATCGAGATCAGCCCGGCCGAAGACGACGAACGCCGCAGCCACAAGGAAGTGCTCGAAAGAGACGCCGGCAGTCAGTCGGCCTACACCGCGGTGTTCGATCAGCTGCCCGCCGGCACGTACACGCTGTGGAGCGAAGGCGTAGCACGCGTTCGCGGCGTGAACGTGCCCGACGGGCAGATTGCCGAGCTCGACTGGGCGGCCACCGCGCGCGCGATCGCATGACGCGGCTGCGCCGCATCGCGGGCGCATTCGATCCGGTCGAGCGCCGGCGGCTGGGCGGGTTCGGTGCAGCGATCGCGGCGCTCCACATCGCCGGCTGGGGGCTGGTGGCGTTCTACGCCCCCAGCCACCCGGTGCTCGGTGGGCTGGCGGTGCTCGCGTACAGCTTCGGCCTGCGCCACGCGTTCGACGCCGACCACATCTCGGCGATCGACAACACGACGCGGAAGCTGATGTCCGAGGGGAAGCGGCCGCTCGGCGTCGGGTTCTTCTTCTCGCTCGGGCACTCGACCGTCGTGCTCGGGCTGTCGCTCGCGCTGGTCGTCGGTGCGGGCTTCGTGCACCACGCGCTGCCGGCGCTCCAGGTCTACGGCGGCACGATCGGCGCCGGTGTGTCGGGGATCTTCCTGTGGACGATCGGGCTGCTGAACGTGGTGGTGCTGGCCGGGATCGTGAGGGTCGCCCGGGACGCCCGGGCGGGACGCTTCGACGAGGCCGAGCTCGAGGAGCAGCTCCAGCAGCGCGGCTTCATGAGCCGCCTCTGCCGCCGGCGCTTTCGCCTGATCAGCTCGAGCCGGCAGATGTACCCGGTAGGGCTGCTGTTCGGACTCGGGTTCGACACGGCGACCGAGGTCGGGCTGCTGACGATCACCGCAGGCGTCGCGGTCGGTCACGTCCCGACGCTCGCAGTGCTCGCGCTGCCGATCCTGTTCGCGGCGGGCATGGCCGCGATGGACACCGCCGACGGCGTGTTCATGACCGCCGCCTACGGCTGGGCGCTGTCGACTCCCGCGAGGAAGCTGTACTACAACGTCACGGTCACCAGTCTGTCGGTCGTGGTCGCGCTCGTGATCGGCTCGATCGAGTTGCTCCAGGTCCTCGGCCACCAGCTGGCGCTGCGAGGCGCGTTCTGGAACGGGCTCGCGTCGCTCGACTTCTCGACGCTGGGCTACGTGATCGTCGGGTTGTTCGTCGTGACCTGGCTCGCCGCCCTCGCGGTGTGGCGCTGGGCCCGGATCGAGCAGCGCTGGCAGCCCGGGGGCTCGTCGCTTGCCGCGACGGTGCCCGAACCCTGATCAGTCGAGCTGCATTACCCGGCGCACGGTCCCGAGCCCCTCGAGGAGGCGCTCGACGTCCGTTGATGAGTTATGCACCGCGAACGACGCCCGCGTGGTCGCGCTGACTCCGAGCCGCCGCATCAGCGGCTGCGCGCAGTGATGCCCCGCGCGCACGCAGATGCCCTCGCGCCCGAGGATCTCCCCCACATCGTGCGGGTGCGCGCCCTCGAGCGCAAACGAGATCAGCGATCCGCGGTCGGTGGCGTCGAGCGGTCCGTGGATCGTCAGGCCGGGGACCTCCGATCCGAGGCGCGCGAGCGCTTCGCGGACCAGTCCCTCCTCGTGGGCGCGGATCTGCTCGATTCCGAGCGCGCGGATCCAGTCGACCGCCGCGCCGAGCCCGATCGCCTCGGCGATTTGTGAGGTGCCGGCCTCGAACTTCCAGGGGAGGTCGGTCCAGGTCGACTCGTTCGCCGCGACGGTGCGAATCATGTGGCCGCCGCCGATGAACGGCGGCATCTCCTCGAGCAGCTCGCGCCGGCCGTGGAGCACCCCGATCCCAGTCGGCCCGTAGGCCTTGTGGCCTGTCCACGCGTAGAAGTCGGCGTCCAGCTCACGGAGCTCGACGGGGACCTGCGGGATGGCCTGGCTGCCGTCGACCAGGACCGCGGCGCCGGCCTCGTGGGCGCGGCGCACGATCTCCGCGACGGGGTTGACCGTCCCCAGGACGTTCGAGACGTGGACGACCCCGACCAGCTTGGGCCGGCGCTCGAGCAGCGCGTCGAGGGCGTCGAGGTCGAGCTGCCCGTCCTCGAGCACCGGGACGTAGGCCAGCTCGGCCTCCTTGTCCTGGCAGAGGATCTGCCACGGGACGATGTTCGAGTGGTGCTCCATCTCGGTCAGCACCACCAAGTCGCCGCGGTGGACGTTCTGTCGCCCCCACGTGTAGGCGACGAGGTTGATCGCGGCCGTCGCATTGGACGTGAACACCGTCTCCTGGGGCGTCGAGCCGAGCCACTCGGCGATCCGGGCCCGCGCGCCCTCGTACAGATCCGTCGCTTCCACGGCCAGCGGATACACGCCGCGATGGATCGACGCCCGCGACTCGGTGTAATACCGAGTCATCGCGTCGATCACCGGCTGAGGAGTCTGCGAGGTCGCGCTCGAGTCGAGGTAGACCAGCGGATGGCCGTTTACCTGCCGGCGCAGGACGGGGAACTCGGAGGCGATCTCCCGCAGCCCGGCCGTCGCCGTCAAGCCGCGACCTCGTCGACCTCGTCGGTGATCCAGCCGTAGCCCTTCTCCTCGAGCTCGGTCACGAGGTCCGGTCCGCCCTGGCGGACGATCCGGCCCTGATAGATGACGTGCACGTGGCTGGGCTGGACGAGATGCAGGATCCGCTGATAGTGGGTGATGATCAGCACCCCCATGTCGGGTCCGGCCACCGCGTTGACGCCGTTGGCGACGACCCGCAGCGCGTCGATGTCGAGACCCGAGTCGGTCTCATCGAGGATCGCCATCTCGGGGCGCTGGAGCGCGAGCTGAAGGATCTCCATCCGCTTCTTCTCGCCGCCGGAGAAGCCCTCGTTCAGGTACCGGCTGGAGAACTCCTTGGGGACGTTGGTCAGCTTCATCGCCGCCTCGACCGTCTGGCGGAAGTCCTTGAGCGGGATCGGCTCCTCCCCGTGCGCCTCGCGGTGGGCGTTCAGCACGGTGCGCAGGTACTTGGTCATCGT
Organism: uncultured Solirubrobacterales bacterium; assembly: GCA_963695965.1. Taxonomy (GTDB): domain Bacteria; phylum Actinomycetota; class Thermoleophilia; order Solirubrobacterales; family Solirubrobacteraceae; genus Palsa-465. Next base: position 37,904 of record CAVOIU010000039.1, on the reverse strand, counting down.
CACGCCCGGGACGGAGACCGGGTACTGGAACGCCATGAACAGCCCCATCCGCGCGCGCTCGTCGGTCGAGGCCGAAGTTATGTCCTCGCCCTTGAAGATGATCTCGCCCTCGGTCACGTCGAGGTTCGGGTGGCCCATGATCGTGTTGGCGAGCGTCGACTTGCCGGAGCCGTTGGGGCCCATCAGCGCGTGGATCTCGCCCTTCGAGACCTCGAGGTCGAGGCCGCGGAGGATCTCCTTCTCGCCGGCGCGGACGTGGAGGTTGCGGATCTCAAGGTCTGCCATCAGGCGGCCACCGTCGGTAGGGAATCGGGGCGCTCGGCCGGTACCCGTTCGGAGCGGCGCGAGAACTCGACCAGGTCGGCAAGCGTGGTCGTCTGGAGCGACTTGATGATTCCGCCCTGGACCCGCGTCCACAGCAGCTTGGTCGCGCAGCCACGGCCGGCGTCGGGCTCGTGCGAGCACAGCACGCGCTCGGTGTGGTCGTGCACGAAGCACTCCATCGGCGCGATCGCGCCCTCGAGCGCCTGGACGACCTCGTCCATCGCGATCTCGTCGGCCGGACGGGCGAGCCAGTAGCCGCCGTGGGCTCCGCGCGCGCTCATCACGAGGTCGGCCTTTCGCAGCTTCGCCACCACCTGCTCCAGGTAAGCGAGCGGGAGCCCCTCGGCGTCCGCGATCGCCTTCAGGCTGGTGGGCTGCTCCGGCGTCTGGCGTCCGAGCTCCACCATCAGCCGCACGCCGTACTCGGCCTTGGAGGAAAAGATCATCGCCGCATATCCTACCAGGACGGTCGGTTATTGACCCCTCGGGCCGGGTAGGGTGCCACCTATGGCGGAATGGCGGCTTGCCACTTCGGACGACGTGGCGGCGGCCGCGGCGACGGCGCGCGAGCGCGGACGATTCGGCATCGACACCGAGTTCATGTCCGAAGGCCGCTATCACGCGCTGCTGTGCCTCGTACAGATCGTGGTGGAGGATCCCGAGGCGCAGCCGGATCACGCGGACGCCGTCCGATCAGGCGAGACTGCAGGCCGAGCGGGCGCCGGGCCCGCGGGCACGGACATCCACCTGATTGACCCGCTTGACAGCGTCGACGTAAGCCCATTCGCCGAGCTGCTGGCAGATCCGGCGATCGAGGTGGTCCTACACGCCGGCCGCCAGGACGTCGCGATCCTCAAGCGCGCCTGGCGCACGACTGTCACCAACATCTTCGACACGCAGGTCGCGGCCGGGTTCGCCGGCGCCGGCGCGCAGACCGGCTACGGGAACCTGCTCGGCCAGATCCTCGGCCGCCGCGTCGGCAAGACCGCCAGCTACACGCGCTGGGACGCCCGGCCGCTGACCGACGAGCAGCTGAGCTACGCGGCCGAGGACGTGGCGCATCTGATGGAGCTCGCCGACGAGCTCCAGGCGCGGCTCGAGAAGAGCGGCCGCCTCAGCTGGGCGCGCGAGGAGTGCCGCCGGCTCGAGTCCGCGACCGACGAGCGCGATCCCGAGACGGCGTGGGAGCGACTGCCGCGTATCGGCCAGCTCGATCCCCGTGGCAGGGCCGTCGCCCGCGCGCTCGCCGCCTGGCGCGAGCGCACCGCCGCCGGCGAGGACCGGCCGATCGGCTCGGTGATGGCCGACCCGGCCCTGGTCGAGACCGCCAAGCGCCAGCCGTCGAGCGTCCGCGCGCTCGAGCAGATCCGCGGCATCCATCCATCCGGGATCCGCCGCCGCGGCGAGGCGATCCTCGAAGCGGTCGCCGCGGGCCGCGACGCCCCTCCGATCCCACGCGAGCCGGGCCGCGAGCGCTTCGACCCAGGCGACACTCCGTTGATCGCGCTGGCCGAGGCGCTGCTTCGCACGCGAGCGATCGAGGCCGGACTCGCCTACGAGCTGATCGCGTCCCGGGCCGAGCTCGAGCTGATCATCGGCGCGGGCCGTCGCGGTGAGCCCGAGCCTGCGGTCCGCACGCTCGAGGGCTGGCGCTCGGAGCTCGTCGGCGACGACCTGCGTGCGCTGCTGAGCGGGGAGACAGCGCTCGGCGTTGGCCCCGACCGGCGCCTCGTCCTTACTCCGGCCCAGCCTCCAGTAGAACGGACATAGCGGGCGAGCGGGCGAACATCGTCCGCGATAGCCCAAGGGTGATCGTCCGCGGGCGCTTGATCCAGCCGAGGTCGATTCCCTCGAGGTCGGCCTGGGCGGTCGCGTAGGTGATCCGGAGCCTCTGGCCGGGCGACTCGGCGGCGCGCTGCTGGCCGTCGTCCGGCGCGACGCCGGTCCAGCCCGCCCGCCTGAGGCGATCGCGCTCCCCCTTGACCAGGTCGACGGAGCTCCTGAACCGCGGGCCGACGACGACCAGCTCGATCGCGCAGAATGCGCTCGCACCGCCGTCGCATTGGTTCACGCGCGCGACGATGCTCGAGCCACTCACCAGCGGGAGCTGGGAGAGCGCCGGCGATCGGGTCGTGACCTGCTGGCCGCAACCCGCGAGACCCGCGACGAGCGCGGGCAGCGCCAGTCCTAGAGTTCGGAATCTCATGGGTCGCAGCGCAAGCGTAGCCGAGCTCCCGGGGTGGGCCGTCCGGCTGCTGGAAACGTCCCGCGTGGCACGGCTGGGGCTCGTCGACGGCGACGGTGCGCCGCGCGTGCTGCCGGTCGTCTACGCAGTGAGCGAGGGGGCGCTCGTGTCCGCCGTGGACCAAAAGCCCAAGCGTCAACCTGGCGAGGAGCTCGCGCGCGTCCGGTGGCTGCGCGCGCGTCCTCGCGCGGCGCTCACGATCGACCACTACGACGAGGACTGGTCGCGGCTGGCGTGGGTGCAGGCGCTGGGCCGAGTGGAGGTTGTCGCGGCGGTCGAGGCCCCGGCGGCGATCGCGGCGCTGACCGCGCGCTATCCCCACTACCGCGACCGCCCTCCGCCCGGGCCCGTTCTGGCGCTGCGTCCAGATCGGCTGCTGTGGTGGCGGCCGTGATGGTCTAGACGAGGGCTACGAGCGCCTGGACCAAAGTTCGGTTGCGCTCTCGTCTGGGGCTTGGGAGAATCGGCGCCCGTTTCCAACCTGGGGGTGCAACTTGATCTACCTACTCACTCGGCCGATCGCGTGGGCTTTCGCGCTGTTGATGATGATCGTCACGCTGCCGTGGAAGATCGCCACGGGGATCCGCGATCACCGCTCGCGCAAGAACACCAAGATCGCCGCCCAGGCGGTGAATGCACAGGCCAAGGAGGCCAAGCAGGCGGCGAAGGAGGCGGCGCAGCAGTCGGCCGACGCCGCGACCACGCCGGCTACGGTGCCGGTGACCACCCCGGCGGTCGCCGAGCAGCCACCCGTCACCGAGGCGCCGGCCGCACCCGTCGCCGAGCAGCCACCCGTCACCCAGGCGCCGGCCGCACCCGTCACCGAGCAGCCGCCCATCACCGAGGCGCCGGCCGCACCGATCGCCAACCAGGTAGCGGAGCCGGTGACGCCGCCGGCTGCCGAGCAGGTCGACGAGACAACCAAGCCGGTCGTCTGACAGGGCCCGGGTGAGGCTTTCCCGGCGGGAGAACCGCCGCCGGGAAGCGTTGCGCTGCGTACGATTCGCGCGTGCGATCCAGGTTCGCGCCGGCGCTGGTCCTGATCACGGCTGCGCTCGCCTGGGTCCCGGCAACGGCTCACGGGGCGGGCTGCGCGGGATGGATGAGTCCCCACACCCGACCTGAGCAGCGTGCGCGCACGCTGCTCAGGGCGATGGCGCTCCAGGACAAGGTGAACCTGGTCACAGGCGATACGGGCGCCCCCGAGCCGCGCTACCCGAACTACGGCGCCGCCGGAGTGGTGTTCGCCAACCAGCGGCTGTGCATTCCGGCATTGGTCCTGAACGACGCCGCCGCCGGGATCGGTGACACCCAGGTGCTCACGACCGCGTTTCCCGACGGCGTGACCCAGGCGTCGAGCTGGGACGTGCCGTTACTGCGGCGGTACGGAAGGGTGCTCGGCGAGGAGGCCTACGCGAAGGGCGTCAACGTGCTGCTCGGACCGGGCGTCGACATCCTTCGCGATCCGCTCAACGGGCGTGGCTGGGAGTACTACGGGGAGGATCCGCTGCTCACCGGCCGGGCCGCTGCGGCGATCATCGAAGGGATCCAGCAGAACCCGGTGGTCGCGACCGTCAAGCACTACGCGGCCGACGATCAGGAGGGCACCTCGGACAACAACTTCGGGGCGATCTCGAACAACGTGAGCAGGCGGACGATGCAGGAGATCGAGCTGCCCGCGTTTCAGGCTGCGATCAGAGCCGGGGTCGGTGCCGTGATGTGCACCTCCGAGCAGATCAACGATGTGTACGCGTGCCAGGACCGGCAATACCTGAACAACGTCTTGCGGGGCGAGCTCCACTTCAGCGGCTGGGTCACCTCCGACTGGCAGGCCGCACAGTCGACGGCCGCCTCGGCGAACGCCGGCATGGACATGGAGATGCCCTCCGCCCAGTATTACGGCCCCGCCCTGCAGGCAGCCGTCGAGCAGGGGAAGGTCCCGATCTCCACCCTGGACCGGATGGCCTACCGGATCCTGTTCACGATGTTCCGCCTCGGGCTGTTCGACCACGTGCCGAAGGAGCAGGGCAGGCCTTCTCGGCCAATGCCTCCACGACTCAGAGCGTCTCGATGGCTCAGCAACTCGCGGAGGAGGGAACCGTGATGCTCAAGAACGCGAAGGGCATCCTGCCGCTGACGGGCCCCGGCAAACGGATCGCGGTGATCGGCTCGCCAGCGAGCCCGAGTGGAGCCCCGCTCGCGGAGCAGGGCTACGGCAGCGCGCACGTCCCCGAGCCCGGCTACCCCCCGAACGTCGTCTCGCCGCTTCAGGCGATCAGCTCGCGGGCCGCGGCCGCGGGCGATGTTGTGAGCTATGCCGACGGCAGCGTGATGGGCGACGCCGTCGCGGCGGCGAGGGCGTCAGACGTGGCGGTGGTGTTCGTGAGCGACGTCTCGAGCGAGGGATTCGACCGCCCCGATCTCAACCCGCGAGCGGGCACCTGCGATCTCGTCACCCAGAGCGGGTGCAACTACAGCTCGCTCGACCAGAACGCGCTCGTCGCGGCAGTGGCCGCGGCGAACCCAAACACCGTCGTCGTGCTCCAGAACGGCGGCCCGCTGTCGATGCCATGGCTCGGCGCCGTCCGGGGAGTGATCGAGAACTGGTACCCGGGCCAGATCGACGGCGACGCGATCGCGCCGATCCTGTTCGGCGACTTCGATCCCTCCGGCCACCTACCGGAGACGTTCCCCAAGTCGCTGGCGGACGGGCCGCTGCGCACGCCGGAGCAGTACCCCGGGGTCCACGGCCAGGTGGCCCACTCCGAGGGGCTGCTGGTCGGCTACCGCTGGTACACCGACAGGCACATCTCGCCGCTGTTCCCATTCGGATTCGGCCTGTCCTATACGAGCTTCCGCTTCTCGCGACTGTCGGTCACGCCGAGTCGTTCGGGCGCGATCGTCAGGTTCGAGCTGACGAACACCGGCCGGCGCCCCGGGGCCGACGTGCCGCAGGTGTACGTTCGGGACCCGTCCGCCGCCGGAGAGCCGCCGGAGCAGCTCGCCGGCTTTGCCCGGGTGAGCCTCGCCCCCGGACAGCGCGGCGAGGTCACGATCGCGGTCAGCCAGCGGTCGCTCGCGTACTGGCGCGGCGCCACGCAGCGGTGGACGGTCGTTCCCGGGTGCTACGCGATCATGGTCGGCGACTCGTCCGCGAGCCTGCCCCTGCGAGGCGCGCTCGCTCGCGGCGCGCCGGGGCGCCGCTGCCGGTCCTGAAGCGGCGTCCCAGGGCCCGAGCGCGGCGGCGATCTCGGCCTGCTCCAGCCCCGCGCCGAGGCAACACAGCAGCGCGATCCGGGCCGCGGCCGGCGACAGGAACGGCGTACAGATCGCCCCACTCTGGCGGATGTCGCCCTCGGCCCCTTCGAACCCGTAGGTCGAGAACAGCATCGAGGAGCGGTCGGGGCGACACGTCACGAGCACGGGGATTCGCTGGGCCGCGGCGCGTAGCTCCCCGAGCACGGCCGTCGGCACGTGGCCCGCGCCGAGCGCGACGAGCACCGCTCCGTCAGACCCCGCCGCCTGGCCGAGCGCGTGGCCGTCGTCGCCGAGCGCGGTCGGCACGATCGGCACGCGGTACTCGAGGTTTCCGACCTGGAGCGGCGTCGGCCTGACCGGCTTCGCGTGGAGCCACACCCGGGCCTCGACGATCCTCCCGAGCGGGCCGGCGACCGGCGACCCGAACGCCGCCGGACCGGTGCTGTCGACCTTCCGGACCGTCATTGCCGCGTGGATCTCGCCGCCGAACACGACGACCGCCCCGAGGCCATCGGCGGCCTCCGACCCTGCCAGCGCGACCGCGTCGATCAGGTTCGCCGCGCCGTCTGCACCGGGGGCGCTGCCCGGGCGGTTGGCGCCGGTCAGGACGATCGGCGCCGGGCCCGCGTGGACGATCGCGCACAGCGCCGCGAGCTCCTCCATCGTGTCGGTCCCGGTCGTGATCACGACCCCCGCGCCCGAAGCCGCCGCGTCGGCCGCGCGACGGGCGATCTCGAGCGCCTCGGGCAGGGCGATGTGCGCTCCTGGGAGACCCATCAGCGTCTCAGCCTCAAGCGCCGGCACGGCGGCCAGCTCCGGGACCTCCTTGACGAGCCCGGCTGCATCGATCGCCGGGACGGCTCGCGCGCCGCGCATCGCGATCGTCCCACCGACGGCGAGGAGCCGCACCGGCCGGGTCAGCTTCGCGAGGGCCTCGTCCACGGTCGCGGCGACCCTAGCGGTAAGCTGCGCGACTCGTGTCTGCCACTGCCGATCCGCTCACCGATCAGGAGCTTCTGGACGCCGAGTGGGACCTCGATCCGCTCGTCTACGACGAGGGCTCCGAGGGTGCCGAGCGGATGCTGGACGAGGCCGTCGCGCGCGCGTCCACGTTCAACGAGACGTACGCGGGAAAGATCGGCGAGCTCGACGGTGCGGGCCTCGCGACCGCGATGCGCGAGCTCGGGGCGCTCGAGGATCTGGTCGGGCGCGCCGCCTCATACGCGTCGCTTCGCTTCTCCACCGACACCGCCGACCCCACGCGGGGGGCCCTGCTCCAACGCGTACAGGAGCGCGCCACGGAGATCGAGACGAAGCTGCTGTTCTTCGAGCTCGAGTGGGCGGCGCTCGACGACGAGCGCGCCGAGGAGTTGCTGGCCTCGCCGGGATTGGACTTCTGCCGCCACCACCTCCGCAGCGCGCGGCGATACCGGCCGCACCTGCTCTCGGAGCCCGAGGAGAAGATCCTGGCGGAGAAGTCGATCGCCTCCGAGGCCGCCTGGGCCCGGCTGTTCGGCGAGCTCACCTCCGCACTCCGCGTGAGCGTCGATGAGGACGAGGTCACGCTCGACATCGCGCTCAGCCGGCTGCTGTCCGCGGACCGAAATGTGCGCCGCACCGCCGCCGAGGCCGTGACGGCGGCGCTCGAGCCCGGGCTCAGGACGCGAGGCTTCATCTTCAACACGCTCGTGTACGACAAGTCGGTCGAGGACCGGCTGCGCCACTACCGGCACTGGCTGGCGAGCCGCAATTTGAGCAACGAGGCCTCCGACGAGTCGGTAATGGCCCTGATCAACGCAGTTCGCGCCCGGTACGACATCCCGCAGCGCTGGTACGCGCTCAAGGCGAAGCTGCTCGGGATCGACCGGCTCGCGGACTACGACCGCTCGGCGCCGGTGCTGTCCGGCGACGTGACCTTCTCCTACCGCGAGTCGCGCGAGCTCGTGCTCGACACGTACTCGGAGTTCTCAGAGACCGCAGGTCAGATCGCCACGCGGTTCTTCGACGAGCGGTGGATCGACGCGCCTCCGAGGCCCCACAAGCGCGGCGGCGCGTTCTGCTCCTACACGGTGCCGTCGGCCCACCCCTACGTGCTGCTGAACTTCACCGCCCGCCGGCGCGATGTGCTGACGATGGCGCACGAGCTCGGTCACGGGCTCCACGCCGCGCTCGCACAGCCGCAGGGAATCTTCCATCAATCGACGCCGCTGACGCTCGCCGAGACCGCCTCGGTGTTCGGCGAGACGCTCGTGTTCGAGCGACTGCTGCGCGAGGCGCCGGATGACCAGCGGCGCCTCAGCCTGCTCGCCGACCGCATCGACGGCTCGATCGCGACCGTCTTTCGCCAGATGGCGATGAACCGGTACGAGCACCTCGCTCACACCAGCCGCCGAAGCGACGGCGAGATGTCGGCTGACCGCCTCGGCGAGCTGTGGACCGAGACCCAGGCCGAGCTGTTCGGCGACTCGGTGGAGATGACCGAGGGGTACCGGATGTGGTGGTCCTACATCCCCCACTTCATCAACACGCCCGGCTACGTGTACGCGTACGCCTACGGGCAGCTGCTGGCGCTGTCGGCATACGGCCGCTACCGCGAGGAGGGCGAGTCGTTCGTCCCGCGCTATCTGGAGTTGCTGAGCGCCGGAGGTTCCCGCAGCCCCGAGGCGCTGGCGGACATCGTCGGCATCGACTTGGCCGATCCGGGATTCTGGGACGCCGGGCTCGCGCTGATCGAAGAGCAGCTGGCCGAGGCCGAGCGGCTGGCGGCGGCGCGGTAGCGCCTATCGGGCTCGCGCCGGCGCGGTAGCGCCTAGCGCGCCTTGCGCGTGCGGGAGCGCTCTTCCTGGCGGTCGACGACGTTCACGATCAGCCTCATCACCTGCTCGATCCCGGTTGCCTTGGCGTCGCCCTTCTCGAACGCCTCGCGCCAGTCACGGATGTGGCCCTTGGTCGCGAGCTCGTTGAAGTGAGAGCGCGGCACCTCGATGCGGATCTTGCTGTCAGCGGCGATGTCCTTGGTCACCTTCGGCCCGGGCAGCTCGACCCGGTACTGCTGGATATCGCCGCGCCCCCGGAGCTCCAAGCCTGCCACGAGCTTGAGCGGCTGGAGCGCCGGCACCTCCTCGAGGAACCGGTTCACGGCGGTCTCGATCAGCGACTTGGTGTCCGACGGCGAGGACAGGGGCTGGAGTCTAGTCCGGTCCTTGACGCCGGCCGCCTCAGGCGCGACGATCAGCAACACCACCGCAAAGGAGGGGATATGGCCCGGATGATGGCCGATTGCCGCCGGTTTCCGAGCGAGAGCAACTGCTCGCTCGTGATCATCGGCGAGGAGGACGAGGTCGTTCGCGCCGCGTCCGAGCACGCCAGCTCGGTCCACGGGCACGAGGACACGCCCGAGCTGCGCGAGCAGACCAGGCAGTTCCTCGAGCCCGCTGAGGCGTACACCGCGGAGCCGCGGGCGCAAGAGCCGCTGCCCACCTAGGGCAGAAAACAGGGGGCGCGCCACCCCCCGGCGCGCCCCTTCCTTTAGATCTTGTGCCGCTGCAGCAGCTTGCGGCCGATCACCATCCGCTGGATCTCGCTGGTGCCTTCTCCGATCAGCAGCAGCGGTGCGTCACGGTAGATGCGCTCGATCTCGTATTCCTTGGAGTAGCCGTAGCCGCCGTGTATGCGCAGGCACTCCTCGGCGCAGAAGCGCCCGGCCTCCGAGGCGAACAGCTTGGCCATCCCCGCCTCGATGTCGCTGCGCTCGCCGGCGTCCTTCATCCGCGCCGCGCGGTAGACGAGCAGCCTCGCCGCGTCCACCTGCGTGGCCATGTCCGCGAGCTTGAACTGGATCGCCTGGTGCTCGGCGATCGGCTTGCCGAACGTCTTGCGCTCCTGGGAGTACCTGAGCGCGAGCTCGAGCGCCCGCTGGGCGAGGCCGACGCCGCGAGCGGCGACGTTGACGCGGCCGAGCTCGAGCGCATCCATCATCTGCGGGAACCCCTTGTTGAGCCCCTGGTCCTCGCCGCCGAGGATGCTGTCGGCGGGGGTCCTGTAGCCGTCGAACACGAGCTCGGTGGACTCGACGCCCTTGTAACCCATCTTCTTGATCTGGGGCGGGACGTTGAGGCCCTTGTAATCGCCGGTGTTCTCCGCGACGCCCGGCTCCTTCTCGGCGATGAAGCAGGTCAGCCCGCGGTGCTTGGGCTCGGCTGACGGGTCGGTCCGGACGAGGACGAAGACGAGGCCCGCGCGCAGGCCGTTGGTGACCCACATCTTGGTTCCGTTGATCTCGTAGGTGTCCTCGTCGACCTTCTTGGCGCTCGTCTTGATCGCCGCGACGTCGGAGCCCAGCTCGGGCTCGGACAGGGAGAAAGCCGCTCGGAGCTCACCGGTGGCCATCTTCGGCAGGTACTTCTGCTTCTGCTCGTCCGTCCCGAACTTCATCAGCAGGTAGGAGCCGATGAAGTGGGTGTTGACGATGCCCGAGATGGAGATCCAGCCGCGGCTGAGCTCCTCGACGATCATCGCGTAGGTCAACAGGTCGAGCCCCATCCCGCCGTACTCCTCCGGGATCGTGACCCCGAACAGCCCGAGCTCCTTCATCTGCTCGACGATCGGCTCGGGGAACTCGTCCTCGTGGTCGTAGTGCTCGGCGTTGGGGATGATCTGCTCGTCGGCGAACTGGCGCACCATCTCGGTGATCGCCTTCTGTTCGTCGGTGAGGTCTGTGGGGGATGTCGTCGTGGCCATGGCAACAACTTTGCCACGTCGGGGGCGAGTCGCGCGTCGTGCAGGCTCGATCCGGGCGACGGCGCCGGCGGCCCGCGTAGCCGCCGCGCTGCGTAGCGCACATACACTGGCGCGATGTCCGGGAACCCGAACATCACCGCCGGCGTCTCCGCGATGGCGCTGAAGGGCTCGTTCCCCGGCGATCTCGGCATCGAGCTGGTCGAGCTCGAGGACGACGCGGTCACCGGGCGGCTGCTGGTCGATCGCCGCCACCTGCATCCGGGCGGCTACGTCCACGGCGGCGTGTGGGTCGCGTTCGCGGACACGGTGGCGGCGTGGGGCACGATGCGCAACCTCCCGCCCGGCGCGAACTTCACAACGTCGGAGCTCAAGGTCAACGTGTTCGCCTCGGGGGTCGCCGGCGACGAGCTGCTGGCGACCGGAGCGCCGCTCCACCGGGGGCGCCGAACGCAGGTCTGGGAGGTCCGGATACAGAAGGCGGGCCGGCTGGCCGCGAACTTCATCTGCACCCAGATGGTGCTTCCCGCGAAGGCCTAGCCGCGGGTCTGCGCCGCGGGGGCGTTCTGCGACTTGACCCCGTGGCTCCACGGGGTCACGGGCCGCTCCTGGAGCTCGCCGTCGAGCTCGAGGTCGACGCGCTCGCCGAAGAAGCACAGCAGCCCGACGATTGGGGACGCCTCAGGGAACGGCTCCGCGTAGTACCAGATCAGATCGGTCGCCACTTCACCATCCGCAAGCTTGACCGAGTAGTAGCCCGCCTCGCCCTTGTACGGGCAGTGCGTGACGGTGTCCGTGGGCTCGAGCTCGGCGGTCACGTCCTCCCGCGGGATGTACCAGCGAGAAGGGAGGTTCGACTCGAACAGGGCGACCGCGCGGGTCGACTCCGCCAGCGGCTCGCCGTCGAGCGACACGCGGACGTGCCGGTCGATCCGCAGGACGTCGAGGCGGTGATACGGGTCGCGGGGGTGGCCCTTGACCTCCTCGTCCTCCTCGAGCCACTGGTCCATGCGGTCCCAGTAGAACGCGATCAGGTCCTTGATCGGCGGGGCGTCGCGGATCGGGTCGGTGTAGTACCACGCGCCGGCTTCGACAACCTGGCTGCCGGCGCGGATCGTGTGGTACGACGCCTCGCCCTTCTTCGGGCAGCGGGTGTGGCGGTCGCTGGGCTCCAGGAGCTCGGAGCGCACATCCTCGGGCGGGAAGTAGTAGATCGGCTGATGGCCAGACTCGTGCAGGAGCATCGCACGACGGCTATCGGCGATGGTCTCGCCGCCCACTACGACCCTGATCCGCTTGGGGGTCGGCTCGAGGTACAGCGCCTTTCCCGGCGGTGGCGGCTCGAAGTTGAACGTCCCCGCCGGCTCGCGTCCGAACGGTCCGTTGCCGGTCATCAATCCCATCCCGTGGTCCGAGTCTAGCCCTTGACCCGCCCCGGCCCCGTGGGATACTGGCCAGGCAAGGAAAAGCGCAACTGGGGGTTAGCCGTGCGAGTACGCGGATGCTGTGTGTCGACAGCGGTCGTCGCCGCGGTCGTCGGTCTAATGCTGCTTCCGGCGACCTCCGTGGGGGCCGGCGATAGCTGCACACAAGCCGCTGCCGGCGGCAAAGGGCCAATCGATGCCGCCGAGGTGTCGGACACCATGCACTGCTTCGCGGACTGGGAGCAGGGCATAGAGGACATCCAAGGTGCCGCACGGGGGCTCGCTCAGAGCTGTCCGCAAACCAAGAAGGACGATCCCGACGTGCTGCCTGAGGAAGGTTCTGGCCTGCAGAGGGCGGCCAAATCGGGACGGTCAAACGTCGAGAACACGAACAAGGCGAAGATTCGTTACTTCAGGGCCGAGAGCGAGTGGTATCAAGACCATGGGCCGAAGAAGACCCACGAGGGCACCAAGGCTCAACTCGACAAGGTGGTCACCCTGATCGGCAAGACGTCCTACGAGATGGAAGGGTTCTGGTCCAACGTGGACTCCGAGGGACAGTCAATCGCCGGCAGTGAGTGCGGAAGCGCGGAGACAAAGTACGAAGACGCATCCACGAATCAGGTCGACGCCGAGAGCGATTGGATCTCGCTGGAAGAGGCATTGCGCAAGCTGAAGTAGCGTTCCACCGCGTCACGGCGGTACGTCGTGGCAGACTCGCCGCGGATGAACTTCGCCCGAGACGTCGTGGATGCGGCGCCGGCAGACCGCCCGGCGCTGGTGGAGCTCGATCGCGAGGGCGGCCGGCGGGAGTGGTCCTTCGGGGAGGTCTCCGACCGCAGCGCACGGCTGGCGGGGACCCTCCAGTCACAAGGCGTCCGCATGGGCGACGTGGTGATGACGCTGATCGGGAACCGGCCCGAGTGGGTCATGACGATGGTCGCGTGCTTCCGCATCGGAGCCGTCACGCTCGCTTGCAACGAGCAGCTTCGCGCCAAGGATCTCCGGGCGCGGCTGTCGGCTGCTCAGCCGAGCGTGATCGTCGCCGACGAGCGCGATCTCGGCGAGCTTTCCGCCGCCCAGCCGGAGTGCCAGGTCCTGACGGTGCCGGACGAGACGCTGTTCGTGCACGAGCCGGCCGCGGCCGTCGAGCTCGATCCCACCGATCCGTGCCTGATCACCTTCACGAGCGGGACCACCGGCGAGCCAAAGGGGGTCGTCCACGGTCAGCGCTACCTACCCGGCCAGCGGCTCCAGGCCGAGCACTGGATGGGTGCGCGCGACGGCGACCTGGTGTGGTGCACGGCGGCCACCGGCTGGTCGAAGTCCGCACGCAACGCGTTCATCGCGCCGTGGCTTCGGGGCGCGACGGCGCTCGTGCACGACGGACGGTTCGACCCGGCCCAGCGGCTCGCGATCCTCGCCGCCGAGCGAGTCAACGTGCTTTGCATGGCGCCAACCGAATACCGGGTGATCGCGAAGCGCGCTTCGCTGCAGCCGCTGCCGGCGCTGCGGACGCTGGTCGCCGCCGGGGAGGCGCTGAACCCGGAGGTGATCCGCGCGTTCACGGAGGCGATCGGGATCGAGATCCGCGACGGATACGGCCAGACCGAGACCGGTCAGCTGACCGGTAATCCTCCCGGGGAGCCGGTGCGATCGGGATCGATGGGGCGCCCGCTACCGGGCGTCGCGCTGGAGGTCGTAGACGGGGAGCTGGTGCTGAGCGACCCGACCACCGATCCGACGTTCTTCGTCGGGCACCTCGGCGGCGGACCGGCGCCGGCGGAGCATCCGTGGCACACCGGCGACCGCGTGAACCAGGACGAGGACGGCTACCTCTATTTCGAGGGGCGCAGCGACGACCTGATCATCTCGTCCGGTTACCGGATCGGTCCGTTCGAGGTCGAGTCCGCGCTCGTCTCACACCCGGCGGTGGCGGAGGCCGCCGTGGTCGCGGCGCCCGACGACGAGCGCGGGTCGGTCGTCCGGGCGGTGGTCGTGCTCCGGGACGGCTTCGCCCCCGGCGAGCCAATCGCCGCGGAGCTTCAGCGGCACGTCCGCGAGCAGACGGCGCCCTACAAATACCCGCGGATCGTCGACTTCGTGCAGGAGCTGCCCAAGACCGCGAGCGGCAAGGTGCGCCGGGCGTTGCTCCGGTCGGAGTAGCCCTGGGTAGGGTGGAGAGCATGTCCCGTCCCGTGATCGGTATCTGCACCACACTCGTGCAGGCGCGCTACGGCGTCTGGAATGAGCCGGCGGCGCTGCTCCAGTACAGCTACATCCGAGCGATCCAGCGCGCTGGAGGAATGGCGCTGATGATCCCGCCGGATCCGGGGCTCGAGGAGAACCCCGACGAGGTGCTCGACCTGATCGACGGCCTGATCCTCGCCGGCGGAACCGACATCGATCCCGGGTTGTACGGCGCCGAGCCCCACCCGGAGACCGACGAGCCGATACCCGAGCGCGACGCGATCGAGCTCGCTCTGACCCGCCGCGCGTGGGAGCGCGACCTGCCGGTGCTCGGGATATGCCGAGGGATGCAGGTGCTCAACGTCGCGTTGGGCGGCACCCTTCGCCAGCATCTGCCCGACGAAGTCGGACACGAGGATCACCGGCGCGTGCTGGGCAGCTTCAACGGGTCCGACCACGACGTTCGCCTGAAGTCCGGCTCGCTCGCGGCGCGGGCCGCGGGCGAAGAGGTACACGTCACCAAGTCGCACCACCACCAGGGGATCGGCGCGGTCGGGGCCGGCCTCGAGGTGACCGGCCTATCGACTCTCGACGATCTTCCCGAGGCCGTCGAGGCGCCGGAGCGGCGGTTCGTGCTCGGGGTCCAGTGGCACCCGGAGGCGGACGAGGGCAGTCGCGTGATCGGCGCGCTCGTCGATCAGGCTCGGGATTACCGCAGTGCGCGTGGCTCGGAGTAGCCCGCTTCGCGCACGGCACGCCCGACCTCGGCGGCGTGCTCCTGGCCGCGGGTCTCGAGCACGAGCTGAACCGCGGTCTCGCGGATATGCAGGTCGAGGCCTTCGCGGATGTGCATGACGTCGAGCAGGTTGGCTCCGTGCTCGGCGACCATGGTCAACAGCTGCGCCAGCGAGCCCGGACGGTCAGACACCCTCGCGAGGAGCACCAGCCGCCGCCCGATCTGGCTTTCGTGCCGGCGGACGATCTCACCGAGTAGCCCAGCGTCGACGTTGCCGCCGGAGAGCACCACGACGGTCGTCCCCTCCCCCGCCGGGCGCACCCGCCCAGCGAGCAGCGACGCGACGCCGACGGCTCCCGCGCCCTCGACCACGAGCTTCGCCCGCTCGAGCAGGAACACCATCGCCTCGGCGACCTCGTCCTCGGACACGACGACGAGCTCGTCGACCCAGCGCTCGATCAACGGGAGGGTCACCCGGCCGGGACGCTTGACCGCGATCCCGTCGGCGATCGTCACGGCGGAGTCGACCGCCACCGGGCGTCCGGCCTCGAGCGAGGCCGCGAACGGCGCGCAGCGCTCGACCTGAACCCCGACCACGCGAACCTTCGGGCGCTGGGACTTCAGCGCGATCGCCGTCCCGCTGGCGAGGCCGCCGCCCCCCACCGGCACGATCACCGTCTCGAGGTCAGGCACCTGCTCCGAGAGCTCGAGCCCGAGCCCGCCCTGGCCCGCGATCACCACGGGGTCGTCGAACGGGTGCACGAACGCGAGTCCCTCTGACTCGGACGCGGCTCGTGCCGCGGCCAGCGACTCCTCGATCGTGGCGCCCATCAGGTGCACCGTCGCCCCGAGCGCCTTCGCCGCCTCGACCTTGGCGATCGCCGCCTGCTCGGGCATGAAGACCACGCACCGGACCCCGCGGGCGCGGGCTGCGTACGCGAGCGCCTGCCCGTGGTTACCCGCGCTGGCGGTGACCACCCCCTCGGCGCACTCCGCGCCGAGCGCGGCGACCTTCGCCAGCGCGCCCCGCAGCTTGAACGACCCCGTGCGCTGGAGGTTCTCGGCCTTCAGCGCAACGGTCGCGCCGGCTCGCTCGCTCAGCGCCCCGGAGCTGAGAATCGGCGTCCGGCGGACGAGCCCGGAAGCCGCCTCGGCCGCCCGCCGGATCTCGTCCAGGGAGACGGTCGCGGACGCTTCCTCGCCTGAGAGCGTGTCAGTCAGGGATGGCCACCACCGCGTCGATCTCCACCTTGGCGCCGCGCGGCAGCGCGGACACCCCAATCGCCACCCGGGCCGGCGGGTCGGACTCGAAGAACGACTCGTAGACCTCGTTGATCGCCCCGAACGATCCCATCTCGGTCGTGTACACCGTCAGCCGCACGGCGTCGCCGAGAGTCGTCCCGGCGGCGGCGCAGACCGCCGCCAGGTTCTCCAGGCACCGGCCGGCCTGGTCGGCGACCGTCCCGGCGACCAGCTCGCCGGTGCGGGGGTCGATCGGGATCTGGCCCGAGCAGAACAGAAGGTCCCCGGTGCGGATCGCGTGAACGTAAGGACCGATCGCCTCGGGTGCGTCGGCGGCATTGACCTGCTGGCGGTTGGCTGGCATCGGTAAAAGCGTATTGCCCGCATGGCCTTAGGGGTAGCCTGGGTCGGATGCCGAACCGACTGGCCGGCGAGAGCTCGCCATACCTCCGGCAGCATGCCGGCAATCCGGTGGACTGGTATCCGTGGGGGCCGGAGGCGCTCGCTCGCGCTCGCGATGAGAACCGGCCGCTCCTGGTATCGATCGGGTACTCGGCATGCCACTGGTGTCACGTGATGGCACACGAGTCGTTCGAGGACCCCGCGACCGCGGCCGTGATGAACGAGCACTTCGTATGCGTCAAGGTCGACCGCGAGGAGCGCCCCGATGTCGACGCGCTCTGCATGGAGGCCGTCCAGGCGATGACGGGCCGCGGCGGCTGGCCGCTGAACGCGTTCCTGACGCCGGAGCTCGTCCCGTTCTATGCCGGGACCTACTTCCCGCCCGAGTCCCGCCACGGGATGCCGGGCTGGCGGATGGTGCTCGACGCCGTGGCCGAGACGTGGGGCAACCGCCGTGAGGAGATCCGCAGGCAGGGCGACGACATCCTCCGCTCGCTCGGCGCGAGCGTTCGGCTCGAACCGTCGCCCGAGCCGATCCGCGACGAGCTGGTGGCCGACGCGGTCGGCGCGCTCGGGCGCATGTTCGACGCCGACAACGCCGGCTTCGGCGGTCCGCCCAAGTTCCCCCAGTCCTCCCTGATCGAGTTGCTACTCGCCCGCGGCGAGAGCGAGATGGCGCTCGAGACCCTGCGGGCGATGGCCTCCGGCGGCATCTACGACCAGGTCGGCGGCGGCTTCGCCCGTTACGCGGTCGACGCGACCTGGACCGTGCCCCACTTCGAGAAGATGCTCTACGACAACGCCCTGCTGGCGCGGGCCTACCTTCACGGCTGGCAGGTCTCCCGGGACGAGCGGCTCGTCGAGGTGTGCACCGAGACGCTCGACTGGGCATTGCGGGAGATGCGCGGAGCAGAGGGCGGCTTCTGCGCGGCGCTCGACGCGGACTCCGAGGGCGTGGAGGGGAAGTTCTACGTGTGGAGCCTCGACGAGCTGCGGGAGGCGCTCGGCCCCGAGCTCTCAGACGATGCGATCGCCTACTTCGGCGCGACCGAGACCGGGAACTTCGAGCGCGGGCTGAACGTGCTGGAGGCTCGCGGTCCGCGCCCGCAGCGCCTGCCCGAGATCCGCTGCAAGCTGTACGGGGCGCGCGCTGCGCGCGTGCGCCCGGGTCTCGACGACAAGCGCCTCACCGCCTGGAACGCGATGATGGTCTCAGCGCTCGCGGAGGTCGGCGCCGCGCTGGGTCGCGCCGACTACGTGGAGGCGGCGTCCGAGTGCGCGTCGTTCCTGCTGGCGAGCTCCGCGACGCCGACGGCCGGCTGCTGCGGACCTGGAAGGACGGGCGCGCGCGGCTCGACGCTTACCTGGAGGACTACGCGTTCCTGCTCGACGCGCTGATCACGCTGTACGAATCGACGTTCCAGCCGCGGTGGTACGAGGAGGCGGTGGGGCTGGCCGACGCGCTGACCGACCACTTCGAGGATCCCGAGCGCGGAGGGTTCTTCACCACCGCCAGGGACCGGACGAGCTCCCGATCCGGCGCAAGGACCTGGAGGACTCGCCGATCCCGTCGGGGAACTCCGCCGCCGCGTTCGCGCTGCTGCGGCTGGCGCTGCTGTCCGGCGACGGCAAGTACGAGCGCCACGCGCTCGGCGTCCTGCGGCTGCTGTTCCCGCTGGCCGTCCGCCACCCGATCGCGTTCGGGCACCTGCTGCGGGCGGCGGATTTCTACTGCTCGCCGGTGCGAGAGGTCGCGATCGTCGGCCCCGAGTCCGGGATCGGCGCGCTGCTCGGCGTCGTGCGCGGCGAGTTCCGGCCGCACATCGTGCTCGCCGGCGGCGCTTCGGACACCGTTCCACTGCTCGAGGGACGCGACCCGGTCGACGGCACCGCCGCCGCCTACGTGTGCGAGCACTTCGTCTGCCAGGCGCCGGTCACCGAACCGGAGGAGCTCGCGGCGGCGCTCTGAGCTAGGGGGCCGTCCCCGACTCGAGCTGCTGCTTGAGCCGCTCGAGCGCCTGCGCGTTGCCCTTGCGCATGGCCGCCGACATGAACGGAGCCAGCAGCTTGAACAGCCCACCCGGCGTCGGCGCCATAACCAGCTTGACGTTCGTCCCGCCCGATGTCTCGGTCAGCTCCCACCGCCCCGCCGGCTCCATCGATCCGGGGCCGGCCTTGACCGCCGGCCCGTGCCAGGCCAGGCGTGAGGTCGGCTCGAAGCGCGTCCACTCGAAGGTGCCCTCACCGCCCCGACCCATCTTGTAGCTGTACTGCGTCCCGACCCCGGGCTCCCCCCCGGAGACCTGACTGACCGACTCGAAGTCGGTCACGTACTGCGGCAGGTACTCCGCGTGCGCGATGTAGTCAAAGACGTCCGAGCGCGGTCGCGCGATGGCGATCTCGGCCTCGATCTGCATGCGAGGATCGTATTCGGGCTATCGCCGCGCTGGCAACCCGCCGGAGCGCCCGCCGTCGAGGGGCCGGTCACGCCAAGCGGAGCCGTGATCTCGCACCCGGGCCCGCTGCCGGCGCTAGGCATGCCGGCCGCGCTCGCCCCCGCCTGGCCGGTGAAGATGTCGCTCCCGAACGACTCGACGCCACCGGGTTGGTTCGACTTGTCCTCGGCGGCCTCGCCGAGGTACGGCAGCCCGAACAGGTCCTCGACGGTGTGCAGGAACGAGTAGTGGTTGTAGCACTGGTCGCTCTGCGTGCCCGGGGCGATGTAGGGCGAGAGCGCGACCGCTCCGACCTGGCCGCCTCCCGGTCCCGGCGAGTAGACCCCGCTGCTGCCCTCGCCCCCGGACGGCGTGCCATCGGGGTCGGTGGTCGGCTCGCTGCAGCACGAGTCGAGCGCCGTCGGCCACGCGTCCGCCTCGTCGAAGGTGATCATCAGCATCCCGTCCTGCTTGTACGCGGGCGATGCGAGGATCACCGGGACCCACTTCTTGAGGAACGCATCTGCCTGGGCGAGCTCGTCCTGGGCCTGCTGCGGGGAGTCCGACACGCGAGACGAGTCGGTGCAGTCGTCGTGGCCGTCGGTGCACTCGTTCGGGGTGATAAACGAGAAGTTCGGGCGTGGTCGCCACCGACTGCAGGTCGACGCCCAGATTCGAGGTGGCGGCCGATTGATCGGTGTCGCTTGCCGGGTACAGCGGGACGTCGTTGGCGGCGCACTGGCCATCGCCCAGCAGCGAGGCGAAGTACGGGAACGGGTTGTGCTTCTCGGCGTACTCACCGCCGGACAACCCCGTAGCCGAGCAGTTCCCCTGCATGCCCTCGATGTAGGCGCGCCAGCTGAACCCGGATTGAACGAGCTGGTCGGCGACCGTCGGGAACGTTGCCGGATACCAGCAGCCGCCGGTCTGCGCCACGCCATAGGAATCAGACGCCGTACCGACCTCGTTGCTCGTCCCGGCGGGATCGCAGTCGTTCTTGGTGTCCGCGGTCGGCGGCTGGCCGGAGACCATCGAGATGTAGTTGTCGGCGCTCGAGTGCCCGGTCCCGAAGTAGTACGGGATCAGCGCGCCCATCGAGGGCAGCGTCTGACTGAGGTACGGATCCGAACTGGGGTAGAGCCGGTACGCCTGGTCGTAGTCCTTGTTCTCGAGCACGATCAC
Source organism: uncultured Solirubrobacterales bacterium (assembly GCA_963695965.1). GTDB lineage: Bacteria > Actinomycetota > Thermoleophilia > Solirubrobacterales > Solirubrobacteraceae > Palsa-465. The sequence continues at coordinate 17,729 of CAVOIU010000039.1, read as the reverse complement.
GAACACGTGACGGATCGGCGGCAGGCCGGTGCTCTGCGCGGCCCGCGCGGCCTGCGCGAGCGCGCCACCGAGCGGCGCGACGAGGGATGCCATCGCGACCAGTGTGCGCGCGCGGAAAATCGCCGGAAGTCCCCTGCCGAACATGGCAGCAAGATATCCGCGGACGCCAGGCCAGGCGCCGGTTGGGTTGGGACTCTGAACCGTGACCGCGCGGGCCTAAAGCACCGGCAGGTAGCGCTCGAGCTCCCAGGGAGTCACCTGCACGCGGTACTCCTCCCACTCCTGGCGCTTGATCTCGATGTAGCGGTTGAACACGTGCTCGCCGAGCGTCCGCAGCACGAGCTCCGACTCGGCCGTCAGCTCGATCGCCTCGCCGAGCGTCTCGGGCAGCTGCTCGATCCCGAGCCGACGGCGCTCGTCGGGCGACAGGTGGTAGAGGTTCGTCTCCATCGGCTCGGGCAGCTCGTAGCCGTGCTCGATCCCCTCGAGCCCCGCCTGCAGCAGCGCGGCGAACGTGAGGTACGGGTTGCACGCCGGGTCGGGGCACCGAAGCTCCATCCGCGTGGCCTTCTCCTTGCCGGGGTGATACAGCGGCACGCGGACGAGCGCCGAGCGGTTGCGGCGAGACCACGCGACGTACACGGGCGCCTCGTATCCGGGCACCAGGCGCTTGTACGAGTTGACCCACTGGGCGAAGATCGAGCAGATCTCGCGGGCGTGGCGGAGCTGGCCGGCGATGAACGCCTTGCCGACGTCGGACAGGAAGTACTGGTCGTCCGCGTCGTAGAACGCGTTGCTCCCGCCGCGGAACAGCGACTGGTGGGTGTGCATCCCCGAGCCGTTCTTGCCGAACAGCGGCTTGGGCATGAACGTGGCGTGCAGCCCGTGCTTCATCGCGTATTCCTTGACGGTGATCCGGTACGTCATGCAGTCGTCGGCCATCTTCAGCGCGTCCGCGTAGCGCATGTCGATCTCGTGCTGGCTCGGTCCGACCTCGTGGTGGGCGTACTCGGTGTGGATCCCCAGCTGGTCGAGCGCGAGCACCGTCTCGCGACGGAGGTCGGAGCCGGCGTCGAGGGTCGTGAGGTCGAAGTAGCCGCCCTCGTCGAGCACCTCCGTGGAGCGTGAGTCGCGGAAGTAGAAGAACTCCAGCTCCGGGCCGACGTTGAAACGGTCGAAGCCCATCTCCTCGGCGCGGCGGAGCGCGCGGCGCAGGACGTATCGCGGGTCGCCCTCGTACGGCGTGCGCTCGGGAGTGTGGATGTCGCAGAACATCCGCGCCACGCCCTGCTCGGCCGGGCGCCACGGCAGGATCGCGAACGTGCTCGGGTCGGGCATCGCGATCATGTCCGACTCCTCGATCGGGTTGAACCCGGTGATCGACGAGCCGTCAAAGCCCATTCCGCCCTCGAACGCGTCGCCGAGCTCGGTGGCGTTGATCGAGAACGCCTTCAGCTGCCCGAGGATGTCGGTGAACCACAGGCGAACGAAGCGGATGTCGCGCTCCTGGACGAGCGACGTCACGTCCTCGGCGGTGAGTGGTGCGGCGGTGCTGGTCATCGGGGCGGAACGTTACTTGCTCGTGGCGGCGGTAGTGCATACGCTCGGCGGGTGCGATTGCGGTCGGTATCTGCAGTGCTGGCGTTCACGATTGCCGGGTGCGGCTCCGCACAGCCACCTCGCAGGCGCGGACCGAGCAGCAGCCGGCGCGCCCAGCCGCGAGCTTCCGGGCATGCGGCCCGGCATCCGCGAAGACGCTCGCCAGCGGGCCGTCCGGCCCGCGTGTACGAGCAGGGCAAGACCGTCTACGGCTGCCCGCCAGCGCGGCAGGCGCAGCTATCGGCTCGGCACCTCGCGGTTCTGCATGGGCAGCCGACCGCGTCGGGCCGGTCGCGGTCGCGGGGCATCTCGCCGCCTACGGCGTCGAGCGCTGCGGCGTCGACACCGGCACGCGCAGGTCGGTGGTCCGCCGGCTCACCGACGGCACCGTGCTGCGCACCGCACTCGCGACGTCCAGCTTCCCGGGCCCGGAGTCTACCAGTCAGTCGGCGCGATCGTGGTCAAGGCGGACGGGGCCGTTGCCTGGATCGGCGACGGCGCGCTCGATCATCCGGCACGGCGAGGTCGATCGAGGTCCACCGGTCGACCGTCGGGGTGCGGCGAGCTCGACTCAGGGTCCGGGCATCGCGCTCGCTTCGCTGCGCCTACACGGCTCGCAGCTGAGCTGGAAGCACGCGGGGCAGACGCCGCACCGCGACGCCCTGAGCTGACGCGGCTCAGACGCCGGCGGCGACGCGCGGCGAGAGCCAGCGCTCGGCCCAGCGCTGGAGCTCCGACAGCGCCGGCTCGAGCTCGCGGCCCATCTCCGACAGCGCGTACTCGACGCGCAGCGGCGGCCCGGGATCACGGTCCGCTCGACGATCCCGCGGGCTTCGAGCTCCTTCATCCGCTCGGACAGCAGCCGGTCGGACAGCTCGGGGACGGCGTGAGCGACTTCGGAGAAGCGCAGCGGCCCGTCCATCAGCACGCGCAGGATCGCGCCGGTCCAGCGCCGGCCCACGAGCTCTACCGCCTCGTGATAGAGCGGGACAGCACCCCGAGCGCCGACCCTGCTGCGTCGCTGTCCGTGTCCTCGCGGGCGCCCATCTCGTGAGGCCGAAGCTTACGCCGCCTGCAGCGCGCGCGAAGCCTCGCTCGAGCCGTCGACCGGAACCTCCCCGGCAACGTTGACCATCGCGGAGAACGCCTCGAGCGCCACCGCGGCGATCGCCTCGAGGATCTGCTCGTCGTCCCATCCGGCCTCGCGGGCCTCCTCGTGGAGGTGCACCGGGGTCCGTCCCCGCTCCTCGAGCAGCGCCTGGAGGTAGCGCAGGAGCGCCGCCTCGCGCGGGTCGTTCGAGGTGAACTGCCGCGCCAGCGCGACCTCGTCGATCGCCAGGCCGGCGGCGCGGGCCGCACGCGAGTGCATCGCGATCCCGGGCTCGGACTGGTAGTACTCGGCGACGGCCAGCGCGATTCGCTCGAGCGTCGCGAGCGTGAGCTTGCCGTGCCGCAGCTCGGAGCGGAACCGCGCGTACGCCCGCAGCGCGGCGGGCGAGCCCGCCAGCACGCCCAGGAAGTTCGGCAGCTGGCCGCCCGGTCGCAAGCGCGCCGCGCAGCACGGGCACCGAGCCCTCCGGGCGCCGTGAGGTCGTCGTGGATCTGGAATCTGCTCATTGAGTTCTTCATGTGACCACCGGAGGGAAACTGCGTGGCTTCCCTATCTTTTCTGGACCTGCTTACGGTTTATAAGTGTACCTGCGGGGGGCTGCCGCACAAGCGGCTGCCCTGTGCTTAAGACGTCTCCGAGGGGCAAAGCCTTCCGCCCAGCGAATGGCCCGCAGCCCCAGCGTTCGACGAGTGCGCCTCGAGCGGCAACACCCGCCACCTTTCCTTATACGTTCGCGGATAAACGAGGGATCACCGCTGCGTACGAGATCCGTAAGAGCGGCCGCTCGGGCCGGCGCCAGACGGCCTTCGGCGGCGCTCGCTACCCGGACCGGCGCCCGGTGTCCCGCGCGCGACTACGCGTGGCGCTGGTCGCCGCGACCAGCACCAGCAGCAGCCCGAGGAACACGGCCCACATCGCGACACGGTCGGGCTTGAAGCCGGCCGCTCGTGCGGCGGCGCGCAGCGCGCCGCCGCGAGGCGTCGGTGGCCACGGGAGGTTGCGCTCGGCGCCGCGCCCGGTGATCGTCACCGTGCGGCGGACCGGCGCCTCGGGGCGCCCTCCGAGCCGCCGGGGCCGACGCCCCGCGGGCACGGGCGCCGAGTCGAGCTCGCGGCGGCGGCCACGCGCTCGCTGCGCTCGGCGGCGCGATCGTCCGCGCAGCGCTCGGCCGCGCGATCGCCGCGCAGCGCTCGGCCGCTGCGGCGACGACCGCCGTCGAGCGGCCGTCGAGCGGCGCGACCGGCGGTCGCGTGCTCGAAACGCCTCCTGCCAGACCTCGTCCTCGATCCGGATCGCCTCCGGGGGCACCGACGCGCGTGCGCGGGCCATATAACCGTCCTCTTTCGCCTGCTTACGGGGTTAGCTGACGGGCTTGCGTCGAAAGAGTGACGCTACGCGCGGACGCGATTCGCCCCAACAAGTGGGTCCCCCGCTTCCTCCCGCCTGCCGGCGGCCGGGCGAGAGCGGGAATTCAGCTTTACGGGGCGGCATGCTAACAGCGCCTCGCGACAGACGGCTCCGCGAACCGCGGCTCGCCTTTGCAGCTATTCCTTGCCGGCGACCCTGCGCGACGAACTGGGCGACCTGCTGAGCCTGCGTGCCCTCGACGATGTCGGCGGGCATCGTGCCCTGGCCGAGGCAGTTCGTCGGCGCGCTCGTCGAGGGCGGATCCTGCAGGCAGCCGTTGGCGATCGTGTGCAGGACCAGCGTCTCAGCGGGCTTCATCGTGTCGAGGTTCGGGCCGACCTTGCCGACCGCGTTGGCGGCGGCCAGCGTGTGGCACACGCCGCAGTGCTCGCCGAACAGCTCGCGGCCCTTCTTCTCGGCGGCGTTCAGCTTGATCCCGCCGACCTGGGCGTTGGCGTTGTCGTGATTGCCGACCAGGAACAGCAGCGGGATCGCGACGCCGAAGCCGATGTAGACGACCAGGAAGACCACCACCGAGGCCCGGCGCGCGCCGCGGGTCTGCGACTGGAGCGTCGCCCGGGCACCGCCGAGCCCGCCGCGTACGGCGATGAAGAACACGCCGAAGCCGAGCACGACCCAGAAGGCGACGAACAGCCATGTCCCAAGCACAGTGGGCGCGGACCTTATCGTGCGGGCGGGGGGATGGGTGGTCAGCGGTCACCGGCGCATGCCCCCGCGGCGAGCCGCACGCGGGCCGCCGCGTCACCGCCGCCGGCCCGGACGCGAAGCTCATCACCGGTGGCGCGACCGCGCGGAAGTCGTCGGCCTCGCGGCGCGCCTCGGCCTCGCGCACCGCGCCGCCGCCGCCTCCTGCTCCGCCCTCCCCCGCCGGACCTGCTCGTCGAGCATCGAGAAGTCCTTGACCTCGGCGAGGATCTGGTCGGGAGCGGCGATCGAGCCGACACGGTCGACCAGCACGTTGATCGCGCCTCCGGCCGCCGCGAGCTTCTCGAGCTTGCCCTCGATCAGCATCAGCGGCTCGGTCCTGACGATCAGCCGGTGGCGCTCGTAGACCTTCGCCGGGACGATCAGGTTGATCGTCCCGTGCTCGTCCTCGAGCAGGATGAACACGATCCCGTTCGCGGTCCCGGGCGCTGCCGCGCCACGACCAGGCCGCCGACCTGCACCCGCGTGCCGTGCGGGAGCGTCTCCAGGTCCCGGCTGGTCACGGCGCCCGCGGGCATCCGCTCGCGCAGCAGCGCCATCGGATGCGATCGCGTGGTGAGCCCGGTGGAGGAGTAGTCCGCGAGCATCGACTCCCACTTCGACAGCGCCCGCAGCCGGGGCGGCGCCGGGAGGTCGAGCGGCAGCGCGAGCTGAGTGCCGCCGGGCACGTCCCGACCGGGCGTCGCCACGCCCAGCTGCCAGAGCGCGACCCGCCGGGCGAGACGTGCCGCCGGCTCGCCGCCTCGCCTGATCGGGCGATCGCCGCTCCGCCTCGACCAGCGAGTCGCACGCCCCCGACCACGCGAGCAGCTCGAGCGACGGGCGAGCCCGCGCCGGCGCGCGAGGCCAGGTCGGACAGGCCCCGGAAGCGCCCACCCGCCCTGCGGGCGGCGACCAGCTCCCTGATCTCCTGCTCGCGCACGCCGCGGACGTAGCCGAGGCCGATGCGAACGCGACGCCGACGCCGAGCGAGCTCGAAGTCGCACTCGACCTCGCTCTCGTTGACGTCCGGGCGCCAGCACCTCGATCCCCCGCCGCTGCGCCTCGTGGACCAGCGCGTCGGGGGGATAGAAGCCCATCGGCTGCTCGTTCAGCAGCGAGCACAGCAGCTCGGCCCGTAGTGCACGCGCAGCCAGGTCGACTGGTAGGCGAGCAGGCCGAAGGCGGCGCCATGCGCCTTGGGGAACCCGAACCCGGAGAAGCCCTTGACCATCTCCCAGACCCGCTCGGCGCACGCCTCCTTGACCCCGTGCTTGCGGCACGCGCCGGCCACGAAACGCTTGTGGTAGGCCTCGATCGCCGCCTCCGAGCGCTTGCGGCTCATCGCCCGCCGCAGCCCCTCGGCCTCGCCGACCGAGAAGCCCGCGAACGCGATCGCAACCTCGATCACCTGGTCCTGGAAGATGATCGTCCCGAGCGTCTCTTGCAGCACGGGCTCGAGCGACGGGTGGTCGTAGGGGACCTGGTAGTCGGGATCGACGCGCAGTCGCTGCCGGCGCTCGATGTACGGATTGACGGCGCCGCCCTGGATCGGCCCGGGCCGGACGATCGCGACCTGGATCGCCAGGTCCTGGAGGCTCTCGGGCCGGGTCCTGCGTAGCGACTGCATCTGCGCGCGGCTCTCGATCTGGAACACCCCGGTCGTGTCGGCGGTCTGGATGCACTCGTACGTCGCCGGATCGTCGTAGGGGATCGTGCGAGAGATCGATGCGCTCCCCTCGCGTGCGCGAAATCATCTCTACCAACGCTCGACCGCCGAGAGCATCCCGAGCCCGAGCAGGTCGATCTTCAGAAAGCCCGCGTCCGAGCACGAGTCCTTGTCCCACTGGACGATCTGGCGGCCCTCCATCGCCGCGGGCACGATCGGGCAGCAGTCGATCAGCGGCCGTGTCGCCACGACCATCCCGCCCGAGTGCTGGCTCAGGTGGCGGGGCAGTCCGTGGGCCTCGGCCGCGAGCCGGGCGAGCCACTCCCAGCGCCCGGGGCCGCGGCCCTTGCCCCGGCGCCGGCCCCCCGAACGCCGCCTCGATGTCCTTCCCCACCTCCCGCGCATCCCATCCCTCGCTCCCCCGAGCGACGCGTTCGATCTCCCCGGGCGGCAGCCCCAGCGCCTTGCCGAGCTCGCGGATCGCGCCGCGCGCCCTGTAGGTGGGGAACGCCGCCACCAGCGCCGAGCGGTCGCGCCCGTAGCGCTCGTGCACGCGGGGGATCAGCCGCTCGCGGATGTCCCGCGGGAAGTCGAGGTCGATGTCGGGCAGCGAGGTCAGCTCCTCGTTGAGGAAGCGCCCGATCAGCAGCTCGTTGGCGATCGGATCGACGTGCGAGAGCCCCGTCAGGTAGCAGACGATCGAGGAGACGCTCGAGCCACGGCCGCGCCCGGGCGGCAGCAGCGCGCGGGCGGTGTCAGGCCCCCGCACCTCGACCGCGACCTCGCGGGCCAGCTCGAGCATGTCGTGGTGCAGCAGGAAGAAGCCGGGCAGCCCGAGCTTCTCGATGATCCGCAGCTCCTCCTGCAGGCGCGCCGCGGCGCCGCCTCGCGGGCCCGCGCGGCGCGCCCCGTAGCGCTCCCGCAGCCGCGCGTCGCACAGCTCCGCCAGCTGGCGCATCGCCCCGCGTCCTCGGCGCCCGGGATAGCGGTAGCCCAGGTCGCTGCGCAGGTCGAACCGCAGCCGCTCGGCCAGCCGCGCCGTCTCCGCCACCGCATCCGGATGCTCGGGGAAGCGCGCGGCCATCGCGGCCGGCGAGGCGAGCACGTGGCTGAAGTTGCCCGCGTCGCTCGCGGCTCGGAGGCATCGAGCGTGGTGTGCAGCGCGCACCGCCACCAGCGCGTCCTGCAGCGGAGCGCGCGTGCGGGCGTGGGCGTGCACGTTGCCGGTCGCGACGCAGGGCACCCCGAGTCGCCGCGCGAGCTGGCCAGCCGCCGGTTGCGCGCGCGATCGCCGTGCAGGAACGGCCGCTGCAGCTCGACCCGCAGGCGGTCGGGGCCGAACGCCTCGAGCAGCCGCTTCAAGGTGGGCTCGTCGTGCACGCCGCGCAGCGCGCATCCGCTCAGGCACACCAGGCCCTCGGCGTGCTCGAGCACCGTCTCGAGCGAGATCGAACGGCTGGCCGGCGGCGCGCCCTGTCGCCCTCGCGCGTGTGCGCGTGCGCGGGGGTCAAGATGCGGCACAGGTTCGACCATCCCGGGCGTCCTCGACAGCAGCGTCAGGTGGCGCGCGCGAGTCATCCGGCTCGAGGTCGACTTCGGCCCCGTGGATCGGTCGCAGCCCCAGCGCCCCGGCCGCGACGGCGAACTCCATCGAGCCCGAGACCGAGTTGTGGTCGGTCAGCGCGAGCGCTTCGTAGCCCAGCTCCAGCGCGGCCGCGACCAGCTCATCCGGCAGCGACGCCCCGTCGAGGAACGAGAACGCGGAATGGCAGTGCAGCTCGACGTAGGCCATGCGAACACATGTTCGCATGGCCTACGGACGCAGCTGCTGCTACTGCGCCCCGTTCCAGAGCTTGCGCACGATGTTGTACATCGTCTGCGAGGTCTCGTGCATCGAGGGGCAGCAAGGCGGACCGCCGGGCGCGCTGATGCCGATCTCGAGATGGGGCGCGTCGGACTCACCCACGTCCCCGCACCCCACGTCGGCGATCGGCTGTCCCGTGGTCACGTGGTCCCCGACCTTCACGAGCGCCGGCTTCGCGTGGCCGTAGTAGATGTAGCGACCCGCGTACTGCCCGCTCGCCACCTTCAGGACCGGGGCGTAGGGACCGAACCCGTCGATCCCCTCCTGCACGATCGTGCCCGAGGTGACCGCCACCTCGACGGCACTCGAGCCGCAGGCGTTGTTGACGGTCCCGATGTCGACGCCCTGGTCCTGCGTCCAGCTCGAAGGCGAAATGACGCGCCGTGCCGGGCGGATCGGGAACACCCAACCCGACGACGAGGCGCCCGAGCTGCCTCCGCCGCTCGCGCTGCCACCGCCGCCGGACGTCGTCGTGTGAGGCTGGCGCGTGCCGCCCTGGACCACCTTGTGCTGTTGGACCCAGCTCTTGAGGGTCGTGGCGGTCCTGGTGCCGACGGTGCCGCTCGCCGGAGCGAGGTTCGCTGCCACCTGAAACTCCTTGACCGAGCTCTTGGTCGCCGGCCCGAAGCTGCCGTCGACCGACGTCGGCACCCCGACCTGACCCAACCAGGACTGAAGCGTCCTGACGTCGCCTCCGCTGTCACCTTCCCTGAGGACCCGGTTGAACGGCGAGCCATCGGCCGCGTCCGCCGGCCGGCTGAGCGCGACCATCCCGATCGGCGTCATGATCGACAGCGCGATCACGCCTCGCACGACCAGCGCGTAGAGCACCGGCCATCTGGCGTTCCTAGGTGAACCAAGGATGTGTTGCACGCGACGGGCCTCCCGGGCGTCGGGGTTTTTCCGTTGAGCCTTCGCCTACGGGGTTAGCTGACGGGCTGGCGTTCGCTGGGCGAGCGCTTCCCACGGATCACCGCGAGATTCGCCCCAAGACTGCTTGGGTTCCCCGTTCCCCGGGTCGGCAGCCCAGGGATTCGGCACGTGCATTGAACACGATCGCTGCACGGAATGTTGCGCTAACCACGATTGCAACCGATCTTGCCGGCGGCGCGGCGGGTCTCGCACCTCGAGCGCCGCACCCGGTCAGCACCCGGGCCCACCCGGTCAGCACCCGGACAGCAGACGCTTTCTTTACGCAACTTCGATCAGTGGCCCCGGTTCAGGGCGAGACGCAGATCCACCAAGGGAGGCAGCATGCGCAAGCCAAAGAGAGCCCTGATCGTCCTCGCGGCCGCCGTGATCGCCAGTCTTCCGGTCGCGCTCGCTCATGGAGCGACCTCGGCGCCGACCGTCACGACCTCGCCGGCGAGCAGCATCAGCGACTCGGGCGCGACGCTCAACGGGAGCGTCAACCCCAACGGACAGCAGACGAGCTACGCGTTCCAGTGGGGCCCGACGAGTGACTACGGACACGAAACGACCGTGACGTCGGCCGGCTCGGGCACGACTGCGAGCTCGGTCAGCGCGACCCTCAGCGGTCAGGCGCCCGGAACCACCTACCACTTCCGGATCATCGCGATGAGCAAAAGCGGCACCTCGGTGGGCTCGGATCAGAGCGTCACGACGACCGGTGGGGCGCCGGCGCCATCGCCGGCGCCGGGCGCGGCAACCGGCCCCGCGAGCAATGTCGGGCTGGGTGGCGCGACGGTCGCCGGGACTGTCACCCCGTCCGGCCAGTCGACCACGTACTACTTCGAGTACGGCACGACGCCCAACTACGGCCTCGAGACGTTTCCGACCGATGCCGGCTCGGGCGTGACGAGCCAGTCGGTCACCACCAACCTCACCGGGCTGGTCGCGAGCACCACCTACCACTACCGGCTGGTCGCGGTGAACAACGGCGGCACCACGCTCGGCGGCGATCAGTCGTTCACCACGACCGCCGCGGGGACGCCGTCGCACGTGGCGTTCATGGGCCGGATGGGGTTCGTCTCGCCCGGCGGGGTCATCGGGGTGGAGGCCGGGTGCTTCGGCGGCCAGACCAGCTGCTCCGGCCACGTGGTGATGGCCCACAACGGGATCGTCATCGGGGAGCGCAACTTCAACATCGCTCCCAACAGCGGCGGCTTCCAGAACATCGGGCTGAACGCCCAGGGCAAGCAGATGCTCCGGGGCAACTCGGTGCTCAACCTGCTGGCCGTGAACGTGTCGGTCGTCACCACGAGCGGGCAGCGGGTCTCGCAGGTGATGCACCTCGCACGGTGGGTCTGGAACTGATTTCAGTCGGGCGGGCGGCGCTCCGCGTGGCGCGGGAGCCCGTCGTCCGGGATCGACTCCCACGACGCCGCGTAGCCGACGAACTGGCGAACGCTCGGGCGGACGCCGGGATCGCCGTCGACCGCGCCGAGCCGGACCCCGATCTGCGACGGATCATCGGGATTGCGGGTGAACAGCGCCGAGCCACAGTCGCCGCAGAACCACTTCTCGTGACCGTCCTCGGGCTTCCACGCCCGCATCCGGTCCTCGCCCTGGACCACGCGGAACGAACCTGGAGCGACCGCGGCGCTCGCTGAGGCGGCGGTGCCCGTCCGGCGCTGGCAGCGCGTGCAGTGGCAGTACCGTGCCGAAACGAGCGGCTCGGTCACCTCGAAGCGAACGGCGCCACAGCCGCAGCCGCCTGTCAGGGGGGCGTTCACGGCACGAATCCCGGAAGCTTCGCGACCGCGTCGGGAACACCCTGCTGCGCCGTCGGGTACCGCGGCGCCCAGCCGAGATCGGCCTTGATCCGAGCGTTGGAGCTTCGCGCCGAGCGCACGACCGCCCGCACCGGATCGCCGCCGGTCGCGAGCCGCGCGACCCACGCCGGCACCCGCCGCGGACGACCGACGCCGAGCGCCTGCGCGGTCAGCGCGACGAAGTCGTAGTAGAGGATCGGCTCGTCGTCGACGACGTGGTAGAGCGCGCCGTCGGGGGCGCGCTCGGCGGCGTCGACGCAGGCGCTGGCGACGTCCTCGACCCGCACCACGTCCCACCAGTTCTTGCCGTCGCCGATCACGACCATGCGGCCGGGCTGGCGCAGCCGCTTGACGATCTCGTGCGCGTACCATCCGCCCGGGCCGTAGACGTGGCTGGGGCGGACGATCACACTCGGGACTCCGGAGTTGCGGACCAGCTGCTCGCCTGCCTGCTTCGATCGCCCGTACACGGTCTGCACGGGCAGCTCGGAGTCCTCGTCCAGGACCGCACCACCGGCCTCGCCTGTAACGACCGTGGAGGCGAACAGGAAGCGCATCCCCCCGACGGATTCGCACGCGTGCAGCAACCGTCGCGTGCCCTCGACATTGACCTCGTCGATCTTGCGGGGGTCCCGCTGCGTGGCGATCTCCGCCGCGAGGTGGAACACGCAATCGGGACGGATCCGCTCGAAAGCGCCCGTCAGGGCGGCCCCGTCGCTCAAGTCACCACGCACCTCCTCGGCGCCCTCCGGCGCCGAGCCCGGCCGCCGCACCAGCGCCGCCACCCCGTGACCGCGCGAGGAGAGCTCCGCGCACACCGCGTGCCCGACGAAGCCGCTGGCCCCGGTGACGAAAGCCTTCATCGCGGCACGGTCGATCCCGGGTCCGCGGCGGCGTGCTGGACGAGATCCCGCTCGGGCTCGATCGCCCAGCGCCGGGCGACCTCCTCGAGCCGCTCGTCGAGCTCCCACCGATCGGGGCGAGCTTCACCCGAGTGGTCCGGATTCCCGCCCTTGAGCGCCATGCAGCCGCTGTTGTCGCCGATCTCGCGGATCGCGTCGACCTCGGCCCCGGTCAGCCGCAGTTCCGCCGGCAGCGCGCTCAGCTCGGCGCGCTTGTCCTCGATCGGACGCGCGTGCGGGCCGATCTCCTGAATCAATGTGGGCGCCACGCACGCGACGGCGTCATGGGCGAGGTTCCACTGACACGCCAGCTGGATCGTCGTCAGCCCGGCCCGCTCGGCGATTGGCCGCATCGCGTCGATCCGCTCCCGACCAGACTCGATCCAGCCCGCCGGCCTGAAGCCCCGATGGTCCTGCGGCGCGAGCTCCTGGCCGGGGAACACGTCGTCGAAGAACAGGCCGCCGTAGTCGACCACGCGGGTGATCACGCTCACGTCCTTCGCCGCGGCGGCCCCGAGCGCCAGCTCGCCGGGCCACGGCTCCAGCGGGTTGAGGATGATCATCGCCCAGTCGATCAGGGCGCCGAAGCGCTCGAGGCAGTCGATCACGTCGAGCGTGAAGCCGTTGGCCGGGCCGGGCGCCACGCCGATCATCCGCGTCAGCCCGGCGTCGCGCAGCGCCGCCATCCCGTTCCAGACCGCCTCGCTCGTGTAGCCGGTGCGATCGGGGTTGTGCAGCAGGAGCAGGTCGAAATCGTCGATCCCGCAGCGCTCGAGGCTCCGCTCGGTCGCCATCCGCAGGTAGTCGCGGTAGCCGGTCTCGGACCGGAGCCGAGGGTCGGTGAAACGCGGGAACCCCCGGGGGCCGTCACGCTCCCCCTCGTAGAAGTCGTGCCCGACTGCGCCGACCACGCACATCTGGTCACGCTCGCGCCCGGCCCCGTCGATCGCGCGGCCCAGCATCCGGTCGGCCTCACCCTCGCCGTACACGTCGGCGGTGATCACCGTGGGGATCGAATCGTCCGGCGTGATCAGCGACAGGAAGCGATCGTCGTCCAGCGGCTCACCGAAGCGCATGAACCGGCCGCCGCCCCAGGTGCCGACGGCGAGCTGGCTCGGTTCCAGAGGCGAGCGGGAGACCATCTCGCACCAGTTTAGGTGGGCGGGAACCGCTGCCGGCGGGCGGGCGCCCGGATATCGTGGCCGACGTGAACGGCCGGGACCGCTACCTGTTCTCCGAGCTGCCACGGGTGTTGCAGCTCCAGCTGGCGGGTCTCGGCCCGCTGCTGTTCGGGGGGGTGATCGGCTTCCTGCTCGGCGAGAGCGCGACGGGCTACTGGATCCTGACCGCCCTGAGCCTGCCGCTCGGCCTCGCCGGTGGGTTCGAGCATCGCGAGCTCCGCGAGGCAGCGGTCCGCGGCCTCGTCACCGGCGGCTGCTTCGGCACGGGCATCGTCGTCGCGCACGCCGTGTCGGGCGACCCCCCGCTCGCGACCGTGCCCTCGCCGCTGGTGCTGCTGATCGTGTTCGGCGCGGTGGGCGGGGCCTTCCTGGCCACGATCGGGTGCCGCCTCGGCGCGCGGTGGCGATGAGCCTCACCGCTGCCGCCACCACCTCCCACTCTGCAGGTCACAGAACACCACCTCGTCGCGCCCGTCGACCGTGACGATCTCCCAGTAGCGCCGGCGCAGCGGCCGCTCGGTCCACCACCGGTCTTCGATCAGCCACGACTCGCGGACCGCGTCGACCACGCGGCCGCCCACCTCGACCGGACGCCCGTCCTCGGCGGCACTGACCGCAACGCGGCGTGGAACGGCCAGGCGTCGCAGGCCGCTCACGCGCACCTCCGCTCGCCCTCGGGCTTGCTGCCCGCTCGGCCTCCGGCCTCGCCGGAACGGGCAGCGCCCGAGTCATCCAGCTGGCTCGCCTTAATGGAGGGCGCGTGAGTCATCCGGCTCTCTATCCCTCGAACGGCGTCAGCACCGCGCGGCGCTCGGGGAAGCGTGAGTCCGGGTCCACCTCGAGCACGCGCAGGGCGGCGTCTGGCCCTGCGGCGGCACGGGCCTGGCGAATCGCCTCGCGAAGCCGGGCCACCCGGGCCGCGGCGGGATCCTCAAGCAGCGCCCGCTGGTCGCTCGCCGGCGGCCCGAACCGCTCCACCGCCAGCCGCAGCTTGTCGGCGGGCGCCGGAATCAGCGCCAGTCGCGGCGCCAGCGCGAGGCGCATTCGCACCGGGTCGGCCAGCGCCTCGCGAAACACGACCTGCTCACGCCATGTCCCGCCCTGCTCGACCAGCGTCGCCGAGAGCACGACCGCGCGCAGCGTCCGCCCCCGCCGCTCACTGCGCGCGAGCAGGCGGTCGATCAGGAGGCCCAGCCCGCGTTCGAGCTGGATGCCCGACCCGGCCTCGGGCAGCTCGAGCGTCTCCCTCACCATCTCGCTGGCCGGCCGCGGACGGAGGGCGCCGTCGCCACCGCAGGCCAGCTCGTGTGCGAGCAGACCGGCGCGCCCGAAGCGGTCGGCCAGCGTCGCAGGCGGCAGCGCGGCCAGCTCGCCGAGCGTGGCGACCCCAAGCCGCTCGAGCGCCTCGGGCAGCTCGGCCAGCGCGGGCCGGGCGCGCAGCAAAGCAACCGGCATCGAGGCCAAGAAATTCCTCGCTTGCGCCCGGCCGCCCGAGACGATCACCGCCCGGCGCACCCGCGCCCGCGTCGCCGCGGCCACGGCCGCGAACCGCGACGGCGCGACCCCGTAGCGAGCCGGCGTCCGCATCGCTCGGCGCGCCGCGGCCAGCACTCCCTCGATCCCTCCATGCAGTCGCAGCATCCCGCGCGCCTCGAAGCACACCAGCCCCGGTCGCTCGGGCTCGACCGAGGCCCCGATCGACTCCAGCCGCACCAGCAGCCGCTCCCACGCATCGGCCACGCCCGCCGGGTCGGGAGGGACCAGCGTCAACTGGGGGCAGCGGGCGAGCGCCTCTCCCAGGCGCATCCCCGGGTGTACGCCGAACGCCTCGGCGGCGAGCGAGACCTCGCCCACGCACTGGACTCCACCGGGCTCGGGCGCGAGCGCCGCCGGCGTCTGGATCAGCTCGCCGCGATCACCAGCTGCGACGGTCAGCTGAAAGCGGGGGAGTAGGACGCAGGCGATCATGGCGGCGAGGGGAACATATGTTCCCACAGCGCCGGGGCAACTATCAAGTCTCTGTAGAAGCTTTTGCGGGTAACAGGTCCTCCATGGGCAACCCAAAGCCACTCACTGAGCTTCTGCACGAGAAGAACCTGAACCTAGCGTGCCCGTCTTGCGGCCGGGAGAACTGGCTCCTTCCCCGCGAGACGGCATACGTGACGTTCTCCGCTGAGGCACTAGACGAGCCGGGAGACACGCACATGAACGAGGCGCTAGTCCTCATTTGCGGCTATTGCGGGTTCATGCGCTTCCACCGAGCCAGCGTGCTCCGCGGCCAAATCGGTGAAGCCTGACGCCACCCTCGGGATCGTCACGTCTGGCGGGTCGTAAATCTCGCGGGCGACCAGTCGTCGCCGGGCGAAATGCTTACGCTCTTGCATAAGAATCCGGCTCCTTGGTGGAAAGCGGACCGGAAGCGGGATAGCCACCGGTACGCTTTATGGAATGGATAGGTTCTTCAAATTCGTCTGGCTGTTCGCCTTGTGGCTGCTCGCCACGCAGCGGATGGTCGCGGCGTTCAAGGCGCTCTGAGCGAGCCAGATCACGTGTCTGACGCCGAACACGGCGGCGACGAGCCGACGCAGACCACGCCTGCGGGTCACGAGATACCGGTCCCGTCGCGGGATGCCTTCGATGAATTTGTTAGGAAGGTCGCGGCGCCAGCAGGTCGTAAACGCCCTGCCGAGACAGACCAGCCTCGCGAGCAATCCGACTGATCGACTCGCCGTCCGCCTGCGCTTGGCGGATGCGCTCGCGTAACTCGCTCGTCGCTTCGTGACGCATCCGCTCCGCTCGCTCGCGCTGCTTCGCGGCGCGGCGGATGCCCTTGATCGCGTCGGACTCGCTCATGCCGCGGCCCTTTCCAGCAGCGTTTCGAACATTGAGCGCGTCGTGTTGCTGCGCTCGTTGTAGCGGAACGCGTATTCATTCAGGTAGGACGGGAGCCATTTGCTCGACACGGCGTGGTACGTGCCTCTGATTCCGTTCTTGAGGTTCCCGAAGAAGCCTTCGATGGTCTGCGTGTGAACGTCTCCGCTCACGTAAATGCGGTCCTCGTGGCGGATGCGCTTGTGACCCGCGTACCTAGTCCCGACTCGATGCGTGTACCCGATCCATTCGTCGGTGAAGATCATCGACGTGGGCAGCACATAACGGAAGATCGGCGGCTCAAGATCGATGTTCGAACGCGACTTCACGATCTGCGCCCGAACACGGCCGCCGCGCTCGACGGCTGCCCAGATCGTCGGCCGCCTGCTCATCTTCGCGATCACATGCTGACGGCCCTTCCGTGAGTCCGACGCACGGGTCTTTCCGCCACCGGCCGTCTCGTCCACTTCGACGTCGCCCTCTAGCGGCGTCGTCCTGGCGCATCAGTTCGGTCCGAATCTTGTTGAGCATCCGCCAAGCGGTCGGGTAGGACACGCCGATCTCGCGCTCAAGATGCTTAGCGGAGATCCCGCAACGAGTGCTCGTCATCAGGTACATCGCGTAGTACCAGAGGTGAAGGGACGTGGACGACTTGTGGAAGATCGTCCCGGCCGTCGGATGGACGTGGTGCCCGCAGGCCGTGCAGGTCCAAGACTGGCGACCCTGGGCCGTCCGATACCGCTTGAAGGACCGCTCACGCTCGCACTTCCGGCAATGCGCGTGCTCGCCGTCCTCGGAGTAGCGCGTCCGCCACAGATGCTCCAGGCACGCCACGTCATCGGGGAACTGGCGCATGAACTCCATGAGGGAGAACTGCGAGTCCGAGCACGGCGTTCGAACTGGATTGTGGCGATTGGCAGGAGGCACACTGTCAATATACTTGACAGGTAGGACGCTGTCAAGCCGCTTGACACGAAACCCAGCTGCGAGCAGCACAAATTAAAGCCATCCGGCCTACCGCCCAAGATGCCAGCTACCCGCGTGCTGCGGGCGAAAGCCCCTGGCCCACCGTTGTGGCGGCGGACCAGGGGGAAGCTAAGCCCGGATCGGAGGACTAGTCCGAATGGTCATCGTTCGCCACTACCCCGGAGATCCAGCGCCCTGGGGAGGGCGTGTATGCCCTGGTCGGGCACTTCGGGGAACCCACGGATTTCGCAGTTGAGATCCGTGAAGCCGGACAGCGGTTGCCGGTCGTGAACGTCACGGCCGCCAACGGCCCCTATTGGTTCGTTCACGTGAGCGAAGCCAACGAGGGTTCCGCAGCCGCTTAGTCGAATTCCGCGGACCCCGGCTTTCCGTCGGGGTCCGCGTTCATGATTGTGCCTGCCACTCGGCAGGAGCGCGGGTCGTTGTGGTCCGAGAGGAACGCCTAGCAAGCGGGATCACGACGGCCCCCTCATTTTCGGGGCGTTGGCTCATTTCGGCGGCGGGGCGTTGGTGGGTTGATTTTCGAGCCTCGCCAGCGTCCTCCTCGCTGGCGACCTCATGTTCCTGCGGTTCGCGCAGGACCACGTGCTCAAACGTCTGTCGCATCATGCTACGCCCCTCGGACGGATTTTTTAGGCTCGCGATGGTCGCGAGCCTAACTTTCCCCTCGGACAGCGGACTTCTACAGAGACTTGGTA
>CAVOIU010000038.1:0-83807 GCA_963695965.1 uncultured Solirubrobacterales bacterium | reverse complement strand
GACCGAACAGCCCGATCACCAAGGACAAGGCCGACTCAGACCCGCAAGCCGGCCTCTACCTCGCCGGGCGCTGGCTGGAGGACTATCCGGCGAGCAAGCTGTTGTTCGCGCAGGTCGCAAAGCCCGGCAAGCGGCGCAAGAACATGTCGGCCTCGCTCGTCTCGACCAGCCGGACGCGTGGCCAGCTGCGCGGCGTGCTGGCCCGGCTCGCGCTGGCAGCCAGCCAGATCACGGCCTGCTACGAGCGCTACGGGCCCGACCAGCCGTGGGGATTCGCCGACCCAACCAGCTGGAAGTGCAGCCCGCGCTACTGCCACGCCTGGGCCAGCTGCCCAGGTGGGCGCGGGCTCTAGCCCCTCGCCGAGAAGGACACACATGAGTGATTGGCTCGAAGACAACGAGCCGTGCCTCGGGGAGCAGCGCTGGCCGCTGGCGCCCATCCACCTACTTCCGCGAGAGCGGTGGCTGTGGTGGGAGCAGCTGTGGACTGAGGTGGTGATGCTCGTCGAGCGCTACCGGATCAATCCGGGCAAGGACTGGTGGGAGGACAGTACGAAGGTCGAGGCACTCGCCGCGCTGGCTGCGTGGGTGGGGCGCTACGACTCCGGCGAGTGGGATGACCCGCCGGGGAAGCTCGTCCTGCTCTACGACCTCGAACGGGTCCAGCAGCTCACCGGCGGCCACGACCCGTTCCACCCCGACCGAGATCGCCCCGCGTTCGTGCGCTTCCTCGTGGACACGGGCTGCCAGCAGCCGCCTCACGAAACACGTTCGCTGGGCTAGCAAGGCAAGACACAGGAGTAGGAGATGACCTATCCGATGCCGCCCGGGTTGCTCGAGCAGCTCGGGCTCGAGCCACCCGCCGACGGAGATCCGCAACGGCCGGAGGACCACAACGTCCTCGCTTGGGGCAAGCGCGCCGCCACGACCGCTAGGGGCGAGGAGCTCAGCGGTCGTGATCGAGCCCGGTTCGAGGAGGAGCGACATGGTTCGTGATGTCGGCGAGCTATACGGCTCGCTGAGCGAGCGGCTACGGCACACCGTTGCCGAGCAGGTGCACGCACCATCGGTCGTGATCGAGGACGCGTGTCAGTTCGCGTGGAGCCGCCTCGTCTCCCACGCGAACCGCATCGAGCCCGAGACCGCGCTGGCGTGGCTCGCAAAGACCGCTGTCCACGAAGCCGTGAAGCTGGCTCGCCGTGACCAGCGGGAGCTGTCGCTCGACGCGCGGCTTGAGCAAACCGGCGAGCTCAACATCGCTGCGACCGCGCCGTCTCCGCAAGAGCGGCTCGAGTGGCGCGAGCAGCTCGGGCTGGTTGGGCGGCTTCCGGAGCGCCAGCAGCGCCTGCTCTGGCTGCGGGCCGCTGGCCTCGGCTACGACGAGATCGCCGCCGACTCCGGGCTCACCGTCCGGACGGTCGAGCGGCAGCTGCACCGCGGTCGAAGCCAGCTGCGCCTGGCGGTGTAGTCAAAAGCGGGCGTGCCGCGGACGGCGCGCCCGCTTTCTCTCCTTGCTAGCCGCCACTGTGCAACTTCATGGTTTCGTGTGCAGGCATGCCCGACGATTTCACGGAGGACGCGTGATAGTGGCCGCCATGAAATCCAGATTGACCTTCGGGCAGATGGCGCTCGTAAATTACAAGTGGCGGGCTGGATAGTCGCCCTACGCAATGACTCAAGCCCAGATCGGCATCCTGGTTGGAGGCTTCAGCGCACTCATGGCGATGCATCTCACGCTGACCGCTGCCGTCTGCTTCGTCCTTGGAGGGCTGGTCATGGCAGGGCTCGGCAGGCTGAAGCCGTGATGTCCGACATGCGTGTCGTTTTCATCGCGCCGCCATATACGCGCTTCTCCGCGTATATGGAAATCGGCAACGCCGCTGCCGTTCTGGTCTTCGATCCGTTCGCCGGCTGCGGCACCGTCGATTCGAGGCCCCCGGCGAGCCAGGATCAGTTCGTACCTCGCGGGAAAGGTTTCGCCGTGGTTGGGGGTGAAGATCGACCGCAAACTGCTCTTAACAACTAGTGAGAGCGGGCGCGGCAGACCTATGAATAGCGGCACTGCGTCAGGGCGATAGCTTCTCGGCCCATGGGCTTAGTCGACGAGGAATTCCTGACCGTCGCCGAGGTCGCTGAGCTACTCAAGCTCAACCAGCAGACGGTGAGGAACTGGATCGACCAGGGTTACCTCCGTGCGCTGCACGTGGGCAGAAGGGTGCGGATCCTCCGATCGGACCTCGAGCGGCTTCTTGAGAAGGGTCGCAGCCAGCCGGCGCAAGACGAGGAGGCACCTCTGGCCCAAGCCTTCTGGGACGGCGAGCTTCCTGAACCACGGTTCGAACCCGGCGATCCCGACTAACCCACGGGCCGGCGTCACGTACCACCCTTAGCGAGGTGCGCCGCACCGAGGCGCGGCGATGGTGACTAGAGCACTACTCGGAGATGCGGGCGACCGACTCGTTGCTTTGCGTTACCACGTCGTCTGGCACGATCCGGCGGACCGTTTGCCGCAAGCGTCAAGCCGAAGATCGACCGATTCAGTTCGTCCACAGGGATACGGAGCTCACGAGCGACGTCTCGGCGGCCGAGGTTCTCGGCTCGCAAAGCCCCGAAGACCTTCGACAGCACCTGCGACGTTTCGCGCTCGATTCCGCTGGGTTCACCATCCCGATAACCCTTGCGTCCTAGTTGGATATAGGTTGACCGCGCCTGCCAGTCCGTTAGGAGGCCGAGCTTGTGCATGCGGTGGGCAAGGTTCATCGCGGAGACGCTCCACCGACGCTTGAGCTTGATGATTTGCGCGACCGTAGCGCCTCGCGGTGCTTCAGCAAGGACGCTGCGACGCGGCATCAAGAACGCGGCTGCGAAGGCCTGTGCCTGCTCCTCAGCGATGGTCCACCCGGGGCGCCATGCCTATGCATGACGAGGTGACCGAGTTCGTGGGCTGCGTCCATGCGGCTGCGCTCGGCCGTCTTCATCCCGTTGAGAAAGACGTATGGGTAACCATCACGCCAAAAAGAGAATGCGTCGACTTCGGCGCATTCCTCGACTAAAGAGAAGACGCGCACGCCATGTGCTTCCAGAAGATGCACCATGTTTGGTGCTCGTCGTTGACCCATTGCCCAGGCCTGTCGTACACCCTCTGCGACTAGCTCTGGATTCGTCGCGTCGAAACGCGGAACATCGGGGAACGGGAGCTCGAATCGGTGACGAATCCAGGCGTCAAGCTGAACAGCGATCGCCGCGGAGGCACATGCTTGGTCCCGCTGCCGCCGGGTCATCGCGCTTAGCGCGCGGAAACTGACGCCGTCGAGGGCTGGTTCATCGATGTCGTCTCCGAAGAAGAAGCCGGTCGGAAACCTCAGGGTTCTTGCCAGCTTCTCAAGGGTCTGGCAAGACGGCCCACGCTCTCCGTGCTCGTACGCCGTCAGGATGCGTGTGGAGATCTCAGCTGCGTCCGCGAGCCCCTGCTTGGTGAGCCCCTACGTCGACGTACGAGGTCCACCCGCGTCGGGTTGAAACGTTCGCTCATTCGGCGGATTCAGTCTGCCTTGCGGCGCACGTCGATGTCGATGGCTTCATCCGGCTGGTCATCGATGGAGATCTCAACGTCCGTGCTGAATTCGACGGCAGGCAGCAGGATCCGCTCGCGCCAGGCAGTGATGTTGGCTCCGGTCATTTCGTTTGGAGATGAGAGCTCGATACGGATCTCGCCACCTTCGCGGTCGAAGTAGTGCAGCAAGAGCCAGGTTTCCCGCTCAGCATCGTCTACCTCGACTCCCGTTCCGGCGAAGACGTCAGTGCCATCGCCGAGGCGGAGCTGGGCGTTCTGGCGGACGACCCGATCAGTCGCCGGACCCTTGGGCCGCTTTGTTCTGGGCGGCAAGCCATCGCTCCTTCCGGTCTCGGAAGTGCCGGCCGCAAGCGCGACGGCGTGCGAGTTCGACGGATGAACAGCTGTCTCATAATTCGAGGTGCGGTTGGCTTTCCAGCCACGCGGCTTTGTTAGATCTCGAAGATGCCCTACCCCTTTTCCCCAAGCGAGGATGCCTGGCAAGCTCCGCGGATCATGCTCGGTGCAGCCCGCCGCCGCGGTGTAGCCGATCATGACTACCTCCTGCAATTCTTCGGCGGAGAGGTCGAGCTGTTGTAGGCGGAGGCTGGCGATTGGACCTAAAACTACGGTGCGGGGCACGGCCATGGCTGGTGGGGCTCCTTTATCGACCGGCTGGATGTTCGCGTTTCGGACCCTCATTTGAGGTGCCAGAAGCGGGACATACCCGGGCCGGCGGACGACTCCGGATCGCTTAGCTACTTCATCAGGTGGTCGTAGAGGCCGACCCAATTGGCGGCCATCGCTCGCTGGGCCTGCGCGAGCGGCATCTCCTCGGCGCACACCATCTGGCGCAGTCGGTCCTCGAGCTCGTCCTTGGGGTTGGGGGAGGCGCCAGGCTCAGGCCAGAGGTTGCGCGGATCGTTCGGGGCACCGCCCAGCTCGAGCGGCACCAGGTGGTCGTACTCGTAGTCGTGCAGTCGGCCGGTGTCACCGTAGGCGGCAAGGCTCGCCTCCTTCTCCGGCTCGGTAATCGACTCTCGTGGCCGCACCGTCTTGGTGTAGCCGTGGCTGCAGATCGTCGACCCGATATTCGCCTGGGTCACGGCGGGGCTGATCGCGCCAGGGGTGCAGCGCGCGTCGGGCAGCGAGGAGAGGCCCGACCCTCGGGCGTGACAGGAGCCGGGCGCCGGCTGGGGCTGGACGACGCCCGAGCTCGCCCTGCTCACCGGCAGCGCCGTCCGAGGCGTCGCCGACCTCGGATGGCGCCGCGGATGGGGGCGAGCAGAGGAGCGGTGACGGCGCGGCGCAGCAGCTGTTTTGGACTGCTGTGTCGCCGGAACCTGGGCGGTCGACGCACTCGTCGACGTGCCCGAACAACCAGCGATGACAGCGGCGGACGCGAGCGCGGCGAGAGCGATCGCCGCGCGGCCGAAAGGGCCATGTCCCGCTGCCCGGATCACTCATCGGGACGCTAGCTCGGGTCCCGGCGGCAACCGCCGGGCCTCGCGGCGTCAGAAACAACAGCAATTCTCCGACGAGGAGGAACAAGCATGTCTCATGGCATCACTAGCAACGACAAGATGTTCAGCGTCCGCGACGTCCCATGGCACGGCCTCGGCGTTGTGCTCGACGACTACCCCAACTCGATCGACGAGGCGCTCGAGAAAGCGGGCCTGGGCTGGAAGATCTCACACGGCGACGTGCTCGTCGTCAAGCGGCCCGAATGGACTGATGACTTTGGCACCAAGTATCCGCCGGAGCTGATCCCGGCGAAGGGGTTCAAGGCCAACGTCCGCGAGGACACCGGCGACGTGCTCGGGATCGTTTCCGACGAGTACGAGGTCGTGGACAACCGCGACGCATTCAGATTCCTGGACGCGCTGATTGGCTCCAAGATGCACTTCGAGACGGCCGGCAGCCTCTGGGGCGGCCGGCGCGTCTGGGTGCTCGCCCGGCTGCCCGAGTACGTCGAGCTCGGCGGCGATCTCTCAGCGACCTACGTGTACGTGGCCAATAGTCATGACGGGTCGATGGCCGTCACGGCGGCGGTCACGCCGATTCGCATCGTGTGCGCCAACACGCTCGGAGCAGCACTCCGCCATGCCGAGCACGGCGTCGCGGCTCAGCGGACATTCCGCTTCCGCCACATGGGCGACCTACAGGCAAAGTTCGCGGAGGCACGGCACATCCTCGGCATCACGATCAACTACCAGAAGCAGTTCAAGAAGCTCGCCGACCGGATGGCGCGCGAGCCGATTACCGAGTCGGCGCTTGAGCGCCGTGTGCTGCGGCACTTGTGGACGATCGACGACGAGCTCGGGAAGGTCGCGCGTGCCAACCGGGAGCGCACGATCGAGAGCGTGCTCTCGCTCTTCCGTGGCGGAGCCAGCGCGGGCGACACCACCGGCAACAGCCCCGGGACGAAATGGGTTGCGTTCAACGCGGTCGCTGAGCACCTGGACTATGGCCGGCGGTACACGAGCCGGACCAACCAGGTCCAGCGGTCTTTCGAGGACGCGGCGCTCAAGCAGCGAGCGCTCGATCTAGTGATAGCCGCATAGCGAAGCAACCGGTCTGCCCCGCGCGAGACAAGCGCGGGGCAGATCTCCCTTTTTTTTTTGCTCAAAGCCGGACGTCCGCCCGTCCGAGCTTCGATGATGCGGGGCTCTAGGGTTCAACCCATGCCTAACGGGGTCACCAAGAACTTGGTCCGTCTAGAGATGGCCTGCGCGATGTACCACCAGCGGTTCGGCAGCTGGCCATCCGAAGCTCGCATGGCGCCCGTCATGTTGTGGGACATCGCTCACCTGGTGGAGCTGGAAAGCTTCGAGAGCATCGCTTCGCATTTGGCCCTTCACACCAGGCCCGACCTGGGGCTGACTGTGTCCGGGCTGGAGGGGGCTGTCGAGTATGGTCAGGAGGAATTCACGGGCGGGTATGAAGAGACACAGCGCGCGGCTCAGTGGCTAGGCGCAGAAGTTCGAAGCGACCTACGCGAGCACGACTAGCCCTTCGACGACACGGCCCGTCAAGGTCGCCTGGAACCCTCTTGTCCTCGTGTCACGAGGTCGTTGCCGCGTATAGGTCGTCTAGCACCTTCTTATCCCGGTCCCTGTTCAGGAGTTCCCGTGCCTCGTCGTAGCTCGCGACGCGAACCTCTTCAGTTTCTGGCCCGAAATCCGTGAGGCTGCCCGTGGCCTCTCCGATGTAGAAGCGCGTCGTCCCGGTGTCGCCGGGGTAGTCGCCAAGAACACCGACGATCCGTGCCTCCAGCCCCATCTCCTCTCGCAGCTCCTTTAGGGCGTTCTCCTCGAGCGTGAGTCCGGGCTCGACGCGGCCCTTGGCGAATGACCAGAGGTAGCCGCCATAACCGCCCGCCACTTTGCGGATGTAGACGCGGCCGTCGGACGCTCTGACTACCACCCCTGTGCTTGTCACTTGAGCAGTCATCCCGGAGGATTCTCGGTCCTGAGTGGAGCTGCCGCAAGCGGCGGGCCACTCACGCCACCCAAACGGTGGGCCAGGTCAACGCCCCACGGCCGAACGACGTCCGCGGTCGTTAGTGACGGCTGCCGGAACGGCCGAACGGCGAGGCGAATCCAGTCCGATTGTCAAGCTCGGCGCCGCCGTCAGACCCGTCGCTGCGAAGCGCGATTCCGCTGCCGGGTCCAATAGGCTCGCGGGATGTCCCGCGTTCCGTGCTGGGCGCCATGAACGCCTCCGAGCTGATCGATGGTTTGACCGGGTTGCCCGGCACACGCAATGCGGGCGCGAACGGCGACGCGATCAGCGCTAGCCGGCTGCTCAACGGCATCGAGTATGCGAGCGCGTTAGCGGTCGACGAGGCAAAGCTCCGGTCGGCGTGGAAGCGACGGCAGGGCGGGGGCGCAACACCCCTAGTGCTCGTAGCCGACGATCCGGAACACCAGGGCTTTGTGCGAGTTCTCGGCCCCCAACGGGAGGGGCCGATGCGGCGGGTTCGCGGGGCGTCGCTACTTGGCCTCGTCGAGCGTACCCTGACGGTCTCTCGGCTGCAGGCAGTGCGGCTACTGGCCGAGGAGCTCGATCGCCTTGACACTGAGCGCATCGCCGGACTCAAGGTCCGCGGTCTCGGCACGGAACATCTTTACGGCTCGCGCCTGCCCGCCTCTACCCGCTGGCCCGAGTTGCGCAGGACGGTTGATGGGGCCAGCCGTGCAGGCTGGCGCGAGCTGCTTAACGACCTCGGCTATGCGATCGAGCCGCTCAAGCCGGCTGGATACCTGGCCAAGGTGGGCGGGCACCCAGCCATCGTCGTCCATCCGCACGCCAATGCATTTCTGTTCGCGCGCTTGGACGAACAGGGCCGCCTGCCCGAAGGTGCGCTTATCGCGGCCTGCCGTGAGCACGGCGCAGCGTACGGCCTGCTTGCCGCTGGCGCTCGTTTGCGTCTGCTTTCTGCCGGTCCCAGTGATGCTGGGGCGGCGACGCGGTATCTCGAGCTCGATGCCGCGGCGTTAGAACCCGACATGCGCCCATTACTGGGCCTCCTGTCACCCGCTTACCTGGTCGACGGCGAATTTCGTGACGTCCTGAGTGAGGCCCGCGACTACGGCCAGGATCTTCGTCGACGCCTCGATCTCGTGTTGCGCCAGGACGTCCTACCGATCCTCGGCCTCGGGCTCGGGAGATGGGCGCTCGGTGATGGTCGCGACCTTGCCGATGATGAGGTCCGAGCGGAACTTGAGGCGGCAGCGCTGCTGTTTGTCTTCCGAGCACTCTTTTTGCTCTACGCAGAGAGCGCCGGGCATCTACCGATGGGCAACCCGACCTACCGCTCGAAGTCGTTGACGCGCATCGCCGAGCGCGCGTACGAGGAGCGTGACCATGCGGACGGTGCTTCTACGGCGCTCTGGGATGACGTCGCCTCGCTGGTTAAGCGTATGCGCACCGGCCACGTGGCCTGGGACTTGCCGGCTTACAACGGCGACCTGTTTGCGCCGGCGGCAGTCATCGGCGCGGAGGTGCTCGAGCACGCCGCGATCCCTGACGCAGCCTTGGCGCCCGGCCTCGTGGCCTTGGCTCGCGACCGCGAAGACCCCGAGATGGGTGTGGACTTCTCGGGACTCGAGATCGGGCACCTGGGCTACATCTACGAAGGGCTGCTTTCACTCCGACTGTCGCTCGCCGATCGCGACTATGTATATGACGCGAACGCGGACCGTTACGTCAGTCCGGTGGCAGATCAGGCGGTTGATGTCGTGGCCGGTGACCTACTGTGGCTCACTAACGAAGGGGGCCGCAAGGGCGCCGGCGTCTACTACACCCGCACCGAACTCGTGCGCCACCTAGTGCGTGGCGCGGTCGGCCCCGCCGTCGATCGCCACCTGGCCGCTGTGCGCGAGCTGGCCGCACGCGACCCCGCAGCCGCGGCCGCCCAACTTTTTGACTTCCATGTGTTGGACCCCGCTTGCGGCAGCGCCCACTTCCTCGTCGAGGTCGTCGACGAGCTCGCCGACAAGATCGCCACGCTGCTCGGCCAAGTGGCACTGCCCGCAGTCCGCGAGCAGCTCGACGCACTGCGCGCCCGCGCGGCGCAGTTCGGCGCGGGTATCGAGGACACCGCGCTGCTCAAGCGCCTGGTCCTTAAGCGCTGCGTCTACGGAGTGGACCTCTCAGCAATGGGCGTGGAGATCGCCAAGGTTTCACTATGGCTCGGCAGCTTCGTCCCCGGCCTCTCGCTCGCCTACCTGGACTTCAATGTCCAACGCGGCAACTCGTTGATCGGGGTCACCCGCCCCAACGAAGTCGGACAAGACACGCTTTTCGGCGACGCCCTCGCCCGGACGATTGGCGATGCGGCAAGGGGAGCCGCCCAGCTCCGGGCGATCGACGACACCACGCCCGAACTCGTCGAGGCCAGTCGGACCGCGAACCAGGAACTACACGACACCGTCGCCGGCGCACAGCGGCTCTTCGACCTCTGGACGGCGGAACCCCTCGGCGTGCCAGGTGCCCGCAATGAGGCGCTGCTGAAGGGCGCAGAACTGCTTGCTGGCGCCACGACGCCCCTGATCCCGCAAGCCGAGGACCTCCGCGAGCAGGAGCGGTTTTTGCACTGGCCGCTGGCGTTCCCCGACGTCTTCGCTCGCGACCGGCCGGGCTTCGATGCCGTCGTCGGCAATCCACCGTGGGAGGAGGTCACGATCGAAGAACTGGCGTTCTACGCGCGCTACCGCCCGGGGCTGAGAGGACTGGCTCAGGCGCCGCGGCGCGCCGCAGTCGCTGAGCTCTTGGCCGATCGCCCCGAGCTCGTTGAGCGTCTTGCCCAGGAGCAGGAACGCGTGGCACGCCTGCGTCGGTTCTTCGGGCCGGCCAGCGGATACGCGAGCAGCCCGGGGGACCCCGACACGTACAAGCTCTTCTGCCAGCGGTACTCACAGCTCGTGCGCGAGGAAGGTGCGATCGGAGTAGTGCTGCCGCGCAACGTGTTTGCTGCGAAGGGCTCGGCTGCGTTCCGCGCGTGGCTGTTTGAACACGCGCCGCCACGACGCCTGGATTTCTTGCTCAACAACCGGTCCTGGGCGTTCGATATCCACCCGCAGTACTCAGTCGCACTCCTAGTCGCCGAACGGGGAGGCGATTTCGCCGAAATGCATGTCGCTGGGGTGGCTTCGTCCGCGGCGGCCTTCGCCGCACAGGTCGAATCATCGGGCCTTGTGCTGCGCCGAGAAGCCCTCGGCGCCGCGCTCGAGGTCCCGCTGCTGCCAACCCAGGACGACGCCGACCTGCTCGCCAAGCTGAGAACGACTGGTCACTTCGCGCTGGGCGGCGGCCGTTGGCGCTGCTTCCCGGTTAGGGAATTTGACGAGGCGAACGACAGCAGCCTATGGGAGCAAGCCACTGACGGCCGCCCCCTGTGGAAGGGCGCTAGCTTCGACCAGTTCTTGCCGCTCGGAGCGGGCGAGCGTCTGTGCCCGGCCACGCCCGAGGCGATGGCCAAGGCGCTCAAGCCGCGGCCAGGTGGGGGCTCGCTCGTGGCCCGTGCCGCGACTGTGCAGCAGCGTGCTGCCGCGGTCGCGCGGACGGTCGAGAGCACGCGCGTGGCCTTCCGCGACGTGACCCGTGCTACGGATTCGCGCACCGTACGCGCCTGTCTCATCCCACCCGCGCACTTCCTCACCAATACGGCCCCCTACCTCACTTTCATCGATGAAGATCCCGGCGCCGAGGCGGCCTGTCTGGCGATCCTCAACAGTCTGACGTTCGACTGGCAGGCCCGCCGCTTCGTTGAGATCCACCTCAACTTCTTCGTTCTGGAGGGGCTGCGCGTCCCCGAGCTCGACGACACGACGTTTGATGAGCTCGCCGAGGCGGCAGCGCGGCTGTCGTGCCCCGACGATCGCTTCGCGGACTTTGCGGTTGCGACAGGCGTGGACGTCCGCCCGCTCGATGACGACGAGCGTGCAAGCCTGCTGGCAGACATCGACGCCCGCGTGGCCTGCATGTGGGGGCTGAACGCGGATGAGCTGGAAGTGGTCTTCCGCGACTTCACCCTCGACGCCGTCCCGGCGGCCTATCGCGATCGGGTCCGCGTCCGCTTCGCCGAGCTCGGCTGAGTCGCTTGGACTCACGGCCGCATATCCTCGACAATCTCGACGCGAATCGTCGCCACGCCGACGCGCTCTCGTTCCTCGTTTCGGATGTTGATGATCGGCACGCGCTGGCGATCGCTACGGGCTACCTCAATCTCGGGGGTCTGCAGCTGTTGGCGTCGCTCGCCGATGGGCGCCCAACCCGCCTGCTGATCGGCGCCCAGCCGATGTCCGGGTTGGGCGCCGAATCGCCGCTCGGGGTCTTTGCGTCGCATCGCGAACGGCTGCGCGAGGAGCGCGACCTGTCGCGCTTCCCGCCCTCCCGAGCGGCCAAAAGCCTAGCCGCGGTCAGCGAGTGGCTCGACCGCCCCGAGGTTCAGGTCCGACGCTTCGTGGAAGAGTTTCTGCACGGCAAGGCCTACCTGTTCGGCGATGCCCCCGACGCACGCGTGGCGCTCGTTACTTCGGCGAACCTCACGGGCGCTGGTCTGTACGCCAACCTCGAGCTCGGCGTCGCCAACTACGAGCCTTCGGTCGCAAACCAGGCGCTCGAATGGTTCGACGGGCTCTGGGATCGCGCAGTCGACTACGAGGACGACCTGCGAGAGCTGCTGTTCCCCGACCCAGGGCTGCTAGACCCGTACACGATCTACCTGCGGGCGCTGTTTGACCTGCAGGAACCCGACCTCGACGAGCCCGACCGCGCCACCAGGCCGACCGGCCTGGAGCTAGCTCCGTTTCAGCGCGACGGCTATGAGCGCGCTCGCGCGATCTGCGGCCGCCACGGCGGTGTGGTCTACGCCGATGGCGTCGGCACCGGGAAGACCGAGATCGGCCTTGCGTTCATCGAGGAGCGCACCCGCGAGGACGGGGTCTACGCGCTCGTAGTAGCCCCCGCGCAGCTGGCCAAACGCTGGGACGAGCGCATCGTCCAAGCCAAGCTGCCTGCGCAGGTCATCTCCTTCAACGAGCTCGCCGCCGACGAACAGCTCGCGCCCAAAGCAGCCAACCGCCGACGCGTGCTGCACAACACCAAGGACGCCTACCGCCTGGTGATCATCGACGAGGCGCACGCCCTGCGTAACGAGGACACCAGCTGGTATCGGGCAATGGAGCGCCTGCTCGGCGGCTCGCGCAAAGAGGTTGTTCTGCTCACGGCCACCCCGATCAACAACGGCTTGTGGGACCTCTACAACCTCGTGATGCTGTTCGCCCGCCACGACAAGGCATTCGCGGCGAGCGGCATCGACTCTGTGCGCGACCTCTTCCTGGCCGCCGGCGCCAACGAGCGCGACCCCGAAGGGCTCGATCCTGATGTGCTGTTTCCGCTCGCCGACGCGGTCAGCGTGCGGCGTGACCGCGCGTTCATCGAAGCGGAGTACACCGGACAGCAGTTTCCCGACGGCACGCCAGTGCGGTTCCCGAAGCCGCGGCTGACGACTCGTCGCTACGACCTCGACGCCGCCCATCCTGGCTTGCTCGACAGCATCGCTACCGCAATCGACGCGCTCACCATGGCCCGTTACCGTCCCAGCGCCTTCGACCTAGCGGCCGAGGACGAGTTGGCCCTCGAGACGCAGCTCGCCGGGCTGTTGCGGTCCGGAGTCCTCAAGCGTTTTGAATCGTGCTGGCAAGCGTGCCTGGAAACAGTTGAGCGGATGCTGATCGCCCACGAAGCCTTCCTCCTGGCATGGGAGAAGGGCGAAGTACCCTCACGCGAGACGCTACGAGAGGCGGCGCACGCCGAGGCCAGCGAGATCGGCCTCGCGGCCTGGGTCGAGCAGGCGCTCGAGGGCGACGTTGAGGCGCGGCCGACGAGTGACTTCGATCCTGACTACGCCGACGCGGTGCGAGCCGACCGCGACCAGCTGGCTGCCATCCGCGACCAGCTCGCCAGCCTGGATGCTGCCGAGGACCCGAAGCTCGCTGCCCTGCTCGACGTACTGGAGAGCAGCCCGGCAAAGAAGATCGCCGTGTTCTCAACTTTTGGCGCGACGGTGCGTTACCTCGACGAGCACCTCCCCGCCCTAGTGGGGGGTCGCGAGCGCGTCGTGGTGATCGGCAATGAGAGCACGCCCGACCAGCGCACCGGCGCCCTGGGGCGCTTCGCTCCTGACACCGTCGTTCGACCGGGCTACGAGCCACCCGACGGCGAGATTGACCTGCTCATTTCGACGGACGTCCTTTCCGAGGGTCAGAACCTCCAACAAGCTCAAGCGGTCGTCTCCTACGACATGCCCTGGAACCCACAGCGCGTCGTGCAACGCAACGGCCGCGTCATCCGCCTGCTCTCCCCGCACGACGAGGTGTTGCTCACAACGATGCTGCCCGCCCCCGGGGAGCTTGAGCGTCTACTTGGCCTCGAGGCGCGGATCCAGTCCAAGATCGTGGCCGCCGGCGTGTACGGCATGGAGTCCGAGGTGATCGAAGGCACGATCGCCGGCGAGCTCCATGCCTACGCCGAGCGCCTCGCGTCGGGCGATGAGGAGCTGCTCGACGAAGGCGAGACCGAATCGGGAGCATTCGTCGGCGAGCAACTGCGACGCCTGATCGACCGCGCGGTTCGCGAAGGGGAGGCCCAACGCGTCCTGCGCTTACCCTGGGGGGTAGGCGCGTGCTTCCGCCAGACCCCGTCCGGCAAGTCAGCGGGCCCCTCGGGTGTCTTCTTTGCTATCCGCACGCCATCCTCTCCTGGTGATGAGAATGGCCGGCGCTACTGGCGCTATGTCGAGCTCGCGTCTGGTGACCTCGAGACCAACGATCTTGAGATCCTGCGCCGCATCGACCCGACGGGCGCCGAGACGGTCCCCGACGGTCTCGGCGAGGTAGATCTCGAGGCGGCCTGGGAGCGCGCCGCTGCCGAGGTCGTCGATGCCCACAACAGGCGTGCCGACGTCCGCGAGGAGCAAGAGGCGATTGGTCCCCGCCAACGCTGGGCCCTCGACATCCTCCGGGATCCGGGCGTCGCCTATGCACCTGGCGCCGAGGCGGCCGAGGAGGCGCTGTCGGTTGGGCGCAGCTCCGCCGTCCGGAGGGCAATCGCGGCCATCGAGGCGAGCGTTCAGGCCGGCGATCTGACGATCGATGAGGCGGCCGTCTCAATCGTCGCTGTCGTCGAGGAGTTCGGGCTGCAGGCGGTCGAGGAGCCGCTGCTGCCCCAGCGCGTCAACGCCGATGACCTTGGGGTTGTCTGCTGGATGGCCGTTCTACCACCTGCCTGAGGTAGCGAGTTCAAGCAAAGACACGGGAAGCCGGGTGCCGACCGCATACCAAGGTGCCCAAACTACGTCCAGGCAGCGGGGACCGAGTTCAGAAAGGCCTGGAGAGCGTGACGAACGCGACCTTCAGAGGACATCGCAGTCTGCGAAACAAGGTGACGGCGTTAGGTCAATTCGCAGCTCATCGGCGACCGTGCGTGCGTGGTCAAGGGGCATACGCGAAAGCAGGAACGCGATCGGGTCGTCCTGACTCGGTTGGCTGAACGCCATCCGGTAGACATCGAGCGACCGTGGGATGGGCGCTACGTGGGGTTCGGGCTCTGGGAGACTCACAAGCTGGACCTGATTAGTCATTCGCCTGGCTACGCATCCCCTTCTGCTAACTGAGGCGGCGAAAGATCGACGCGAAGCGCATCGAGCTCTTGGCCATCGGCGTCCTCGCTTCGCTCGGCCAGAAACTGGACCAGGTCCTCCTGCCGGGACTGTCCGAACGCCATCCTGTAGACCACCAGCGATCGGCGTAGATCCTCGAGCCGCTGTCGCTCTCGGCTGAGCGGGACAGATGGCACGTGTCGCTCGATCACGGCTCCGCCGTCGATCGGATAGACCCAGAACGGGACGATGTCCGACGTGCCGTTCGGGCGGGCGCGTACCGCGGCGGCGAATGCCTCCTCCCATGCATCGTCAGCCGAGCTCCGCGCAGCGTCGAGTCCGAAGCGTTGAGCGACGTTACGGCGAACGGCGTGGTTCTTGTAGCGGTGGATCCGGCCCTCACGCTGCTCGAGGTCAACGGGATTGTTGGGAAGGTTCCAGTGGACGATCGCGTGGCAATACAGGTGGAAGTCCAAACCTTCCTGTCCAATCGACGTTGTCGACAGGACGAACGGCCAGAAGGGCGAGTTGAACGCAATCCGCACCTGCGCGGCGCGGTTTACGCGCCGCTCGTCGTCACTTGTGTCGTCAGCGAACCTGGCTCCGAAACGGGTCCGCATGTTTAGAGGGCTCAGCCCGACGGTCGGCCCGGCTGGCTCGATCGAGACGGCGTCAAGGCGAGCTTGTGCGGCACGGATTCCCAGCGCGGCGACCACCGCTTCTGCGAGTTGGGTCGGCAACCGCGGATCACCCGCCTCAAGGCCTATCGATTCGACAAGGACGTGGAGGTACTCGTCAAGGACAGCTTGGAGTCCGCCGGTCACGCCGTGTCGTGCCACTAGCTCCCAATAGCGGACATCGCCGGTTTTCTCGCGCAGAACCAGCGCCGCCTCCGGCAGGTTGAACAACGAGCGGAACCCCCAAGCGATCTGGGCTGCTGCTCTGAGTACCGGAAGTTCACCGACCGTCGACGGTCCACCAGTAACCCGCGCAAGGGCACGCGCCGCGGTCACTCCCGGGCCACCGATCGCAATTTCGGCAAGCACGAGCGACAAATCGGAAGGCCTGCGGCCGACCGGAATCCGGCCTTCCATGAGGTCGAACAGCTGATCGACATGCTCTGACAGCCGGGAATCCGCATCGTCCTCATCCTCGGGCTCATCGCCAGTCCAAGTCAGCTCGTCAGATGCCTCCTCGATCCATTCGCGTGCCCGGTCGGGGTCTTCGCGAAGATCAAGCAGCGGCCCAGCGGCCCAGTACCAAGTCTCGTCCTCTGGACCACTTGTGATGTCACCGCCAGGCAGGTGGTCGAGCTTTTCTTCGATGATGAGCTGCGCCTGTTTTAGTACGACCGTAGCGTCAGGAAGCGCACCGTTCGACGCCAATCCCCTGGCGAGCTCTCGTGGATCGCAGCAGCGGGCAAGGGCTGCGCTGGGATAGAGAAGCCCGAGCACGGGCATGCCGGTGAGCCTGCCTTCGCTCCGTGTGAACTGGAGGAGCCCACCGCGCGCGCTGCGCCATTCCGTTGTGTTCTCGGGCCGTGGGTCTCCCGCGAGCGCGATTTCGCGTTCGGCCGCATAGCTGAGCAGCGCCGAGATCGCACGGGGAACCATCGACCAAGCCGAGAACACGAGCCGCTTGGTGAAGCGGTCCAGTTCGTTGTACGGCGAATCCAGCCGGTAGTACGGGAGCGCCGGCGGAACCCACAGCAGTCGCCACGCACCCGAGTCGACCATGGAGGCAATGAGATCACGCATCCGTGGATTCCCTGGGTCGAGCTCGTCGAAGCGTCGAATCGCCGCCGGGTCGAGCAGTGCGGGCGCCAGCTGCTCAAGCGCACGCGCTGCCTCACCAGCGGTTCCGGACCCAATCGCGCGGCGAAGCGAGCGCTTCAGCTCGTAGTTGTCCATGACATTGAGGAGGTATGGGGCTGACTTCCAGTACTCGAGCACGTTTGGCTGGCGGAGAATCCGCGCCAGTCGTTGGACCGCGACGAAATCCAACAGATCCCGATCCCTAAGCTCGACGTGATCGCCTGGAACCTCGCGCAGCATCCCGTCACGGTCGGTGGTGATCGCTAGCCGCTCCGTGCGGACCATGTAGCGACGCAGGAGATCCTCGATCTGCCGAATGCTGTCCCGTAATACCGGGCTGTCGATCGGTTCGGTGAATAGGGCATGCCGGTAGCGCCGCAGGTCGACGGCGACCTGCTCAGACACCGCTGGATCATTAGCCAGGAAATCGAGTGTGGCCCGGAAATCCTGGTAGTGATCTTCCTCGGAGTCACCGTGGAGCGTGTACATCTTGTAGGGCGTGGCGGAGAGCAAGAGAATGCGGGCATCGCCGTAGTCGAAGAGCTCACGTGCGAGGGTGGCTGCGATGTCGTCACCGTGCAGGATCGACTTGAATCGCTGGAACTCGTCGAGGATCACGAGGTCCGGCTCGAGCGCCTTGATGCATGCCGTCGCAAGCTGTGCACGCAGAGCTTGGATGTGCCGCCTTCGGCGGTCGCTCAAGTCCCACGGGATGCGGCTGTAGTTCCGTCTCGCGCGCGGAAACGCTTTCGAGAGGGCGATGAACTCGTCGTGCAAGCGCTCCTCGGGGGTGCTCGCGCGAGCGTCGTGTGTGGCTAGCTGGTCTGCGAAAGCGTCAGCCAGGTCGTCGTCGATCTCGACACAGTCCTCCGACCAGCGCACATGCCATCTGAACGATTCGGGGCTGGCAAATCCCTGGAGTACGTTGAGCGCGGCGGTGCGGCTCGGCAACGCCCAGGCGCGATTCAGGAGGCGAAAGATCAACGCCCGCTCCTCCACGGTGCCCATGGAGGACCGGGGGTCAAGCGAGGTCCCGGGTGTGAACGAGATGAAGTTCAGGTCGCGCTGCTTGATGCCGCGGATCGTGGTCGGTAGCAGTGTGATCCGGCTGGCGAGGGAAACCTCGGTGTCTTCGGTGACGTTTAGACGATTGATGTTCTGCCGGGCGATGTCGAGGTTGGAGCAGATGTAGACGATGTCGATCCGGCGGTTGTCGAGTTGCCGGATGTGTTCGATCGTCTTTGCGATGAGGCCGCGTGCGACCAGCGTCTTGCCGAGGCCTACTTCATCCGCGATCAGAAATCGCCGCGTGCAGTCAGGGTCGACATAGAGGCGTCGAAAGACGTAATCGACCGTCGCTCGCTGGAAGTCCTTGAGCCGTGACAGCACGGCATCGACGTCGACGTTCGTCACATCGATAGCTCCTGCCGTGCGCGTTCGATCGGCGTCCAGATCTCGTCAAAACCTTCGGGAAGCAGCCCCACCGCGTCACTTTCGCCGGCTCGCAAGTCCTTGACGAGGCGGGCGATGTGATCCAGGCGATCCGGAGACTGCTCCAGAGCGCGGACCAGTCCCTCGAAGAGCACCGGGATTGCAACGGAGTCGCGAGATTCACTTGTGCCGTCATCGCGGGTGTTCGGTCCCGAGCCAAGAGCATTTAGAACCGCGGCGGGATCGTCGGCCAACAGCAGCATCAGATACCTGAGCACGTCATTGCGATTCCGCAGTAGCGCCCGGAACAGCCGCTGTTCCCGGTCGGCTGGAGCGCCAACCAGTTCGCTCCGAACTGCAAACCGACGCTCGATAACTCGGCCATCCCGCTCGATTGCCAGCTGGAACGCTATGAACGGCGTCAGCATTTCCGTAGTGAGATCCGGAAACCGCGCCAGCTCCAGTCCTTCTGCATGTATCAGCCGTGCGGCGTTCTCCGACTGGGTGACCGGCCAAGCGCGGACTGTCGCTGCTCCAAGCAGCGGCTGCAACGGCGTCTGGGCCACCAGTCGAACTTCGTATCGCTCCGGCTCGGTCAGCGGGAATACCTGAGCCTGGAGAGGCACCGCCGCGATCGCATGCCGCAATGTGTCGACTTCACGCTCAAGCGATCGCTCTGCCGGGTCGACCGGCGAGGTGGAGTCGGCACGATCAAATGGCGCGAGCAAGCTCCCCAACCCGATACCGTCGCGACCCTCCAGCACCGCGTCGATACCGCACACCTTTTTTCGCCCCGCGAGTTCGACAAGGAACTCGACGTTTCGGCTGAGGGCGGAGTTCGTAGCGTTGGCGGAACCGATCCAAACGGTTGCGTTCCACCCCTGGTCGGCGACGTAGACCTTGGCGTGTAGACCAACTAGCTCGACCGAGCCCGACTCGGCGTCATCGTCCTCGAGCTCGGGCTGAGCGCCCTCCGCCAGGACGCGGATGTCCTCATAGCCGCTGAGATCTGCCGGCTCCAGTTCCTGCACGCTTTCGAGACGGGAGACGAGGATGTTCCCATCGCGTTCCTGAGCCAAGGCGCGCAGCGCATCCGCGCTGAGGAATGGTGAGATGACTAGAAGTCGATCGATTCTTGTCTGGAACGGGTTGACAGCGCGCCGTGTGTGCCCGAGGGGCCGGAAGGAGAAGTCATCGAAACCGTCGGGTGGATCCCAGCGCACCCGACGAACCTCCTGCGCGATGGTCTCGATGGCTGCCCGACGATCTGGCGGCAGCCCATGCACCGCCAGCTCAGGCAGAGCGGCCACGAAGTCACCCAGCGGATGGTTGACCGAGATTGCTGTTCGTCGGTTCGCGAGCTGCCCATCGAGCCGCACGACCGCATCCCACGAGCGATCGAAAGTGAGATTCCGAGACGAGCACAGCAGCCGGAAGCACGCCGGTTCGTCATCCGACGTGAACTTCAGGAGCCAGATCTTCGGATGGAAGACCCCACGCCGGGGTGCTGTCACCTCGACGACGCTCTCTTCCAAGTAGCCGTACAAGAGCCGGTCGTGCGGGGGGACGTATATCTGCCCGGCCTGGCAGAAGAGCGTGATGTGGCGCGCGTGGCGGCGAAGCGATTCGAGCAGCGCAAGCGGATCGGTGGTTGGGCGGCCGTCCGCACTTTCAACATCAAAAAGGGTGAACGCGAGCGGCGTCGCGAGTAGTGCCAAGAGATCGAGCGAGAAGGAGGTACCGATCGCCTGATCGAGCGAGAACCCTTCCGGAGGTTGAAGGGCCCTGAGAAGTAGGGTGCGATTCTGCGGTTCAAGCACCGTGGTGCTCGCGCGCGCTGAGGATGTCGTCGATTTGCGTCTGGGCCGTCGGCCAGCGGAAACTCAGCTGTCGCGTTCCGGACTCGCCCTGCCAAAGCGCTCGCGCACCTGGGTTCGTGAGCCGCGCTCGCCCGCGCTTTACGACAGCCTCACGCGTTCGCACGAGGGCACGTGCCGCAGCACTGGATTCGATCGCGGCGGCGCCCTCCTGACGGACAAGACCGACCCAAGGCTCCACGTATTGGTAGCGGGCTGCTCGCGAGTAGCGAACGTGGCCCGAGTCAAGAATCTCCCAAAAGCGCTTGAGACTCCAGGACTGAAGCTCGTCCTCCCTTGCTGCAATGACGGAGCCCCAGTCCGCAAGCCGCAGGCGGTAGCCGGAAGCCCAGTCCTCGCGTGCGGTCATCTCGGCGAGCATCAGGTTGTAGAGCAGGGCCGCGCCGTGGAATACCTCGGAAAAGATCCGAGCATGGGAGATGAGCTCTGTCTGGCGCGCCGGAAACTCATCGAGCTGTGGGTGCTCCCACACGAACTCGACCCAATCCTCTCGGCGACCGTGCGCGACCAGCCAGGCGAGGAGGGTCGTCGGATGGTGGGAGATGATTCTCTCGCTGAGGTAGGCCCCCTCTTCCTCGGTCAACGCCATTGACACGTCGTTCGGAAACCCTCCGGGTGGAGCCGGAAGCCCCGAATGCCACCCACTGGAGGCACCCCGAACACCTTCATCATCCCCAGCGAATAAACCCGTCGCGATTGCGCGGTGATACTGCTCTTGAGAACCGGGATAAAGGCGGATTCCCCAGCTACCTAATCCTTGCCAATAGATGTTGCTCGCCAGGCGCTCGAGTCGCGCTCGCGCCTGGATCCCAATCGTGCCTTCCGGATCGTCCGAGTCGGCGAGCACGTCAATGAGCCGGATCTCTTCTCTGCGGGCTAGCCGGCCTACCTCCCCGGAGTTGAGTGTTCTCTCCTCGAGTTGGCGATACATCCAACCGATGAACAGGAAGTACCGCGCGCGAGTCTGAACCGTGCTGGTCCCGGGGAAGAGCATGTCC
This sequence comes from uncultured Solirubrobacterales bacterium, assembly GCA_963695965.1. Lineage (GTDB taxonomy): Bacteria > Actinomycetota > Thermoleophilia > Solirubrobacterales > Solirubrobacteraceae > Palsa-465. The sequence continues at coordinate 62,967 of CAVOIU010000038.1, read as the reverse complement.
GCGAGACCATCTCGGATCGTTCCGGTCCCCAGCTCGTCCCGGGTGTCTTGCTCGCGAAAGAGGTTCACGACGTCCAGCACCTGACGCCGGTCCCGATCAGAGAAATCAACCCATGAGATCGCGGAGCACATGTGAGATGAATGGCCGGGGCGCCGCTTACGAGGGTTTCTCTGCCGGCGGGATCACGTTATGTAGTCGCCTGCCCATGGCGGCTCCTGACGCTCCGAAGGTCTCGCACAGAAGATGGAAGTCACGTTCGCAATTCACGTACTGCTCCTCGATGAGGCGAGCGGGCATCAGCAGCGCGGCAGCGAACGCATTGGCTTGCTCCTCGGGGGAGAGAGCAGGAGACCGTTCTTCTGCTTGTGGTACGTCGATCGAGGTGGCGCGGCAGAACACCGGTTGTTCGGCTTCGCGGTGGAGTCTCCAGTGACCAAGCTCGTGAGCGATCGTGAAGCGCCGACGGGCCGGCCATTCGCGCGCCTCGCCTGCATCTACCCAGATCTCGCCGCGCCCTGGCAAGAGGAGACCCGATAGAGACTGACCATTCTCGAGCGTTGGGGCTCCCGGGGCGGCCGTCATGTCCTCGACGTCACGCACGAGCAGCCCGAGGTGGCTGTCGGCGATGTCCTCGACCGGCACCGGTAGCGTGTCGCCGTCCCAGATGTACCTCGGGACGCCGCTGAGGAACCCCTCGGCAAGCCGCTCGATCGCCTCCATCAGGCGCGATCGTAACTGCGATCCGCAAGGCCGAGCAAGACGATCAGCGACCCGTATGCCCGATCGCCGGCGGCGCCTGAGCGGCGCGGCCGGGCACTCAGCAGACGGGTTACCGCCTCTAGCAATCGCCAGTCTCCGACCTGGGCGGCGTGGCGCAAGAGCGCCATCGGATCGGGAGGGTTGGTCATCGCCGGTCCGGAATAAGGTCGTCTGACTCCGAGGAAGCTGACGACGCTGAGGGCTCTCCGCGTGGAATCCTGCCCGCAAGATTCGGCGCACTCTTCCGGCTAGCGCGCCTGGAAGACCTCAGACTCGTGCCAAGCCAGCAGCTCGGCGTCGGGTCTCGCCGCGGGATCGCTGGGGATTTGAATCGTCCGGCCATGGAGCTCGTAGTAGGCGCGCCCGTTCGCAAACTCGTCTCGCAGGCGGGGGCTGACGATGAATTCCATGTCGGGGCGGATCGTTACGTAGCCAAGATCAAAGAGGCGGTGGAGATCGCGACGCAACGGGATCCCGTTTGGCACCTCATGGACCCCACCTTCTGCCCAGGGGCGGATATGGGCTGCCTCAAGCACCGGCAGGGAGTGTTCCGTTGTCACGGCACACTGGCTGCCGTACCGTCGAGCACGGCGATTCGGAGCTCGCTTGACCGAGCCGCGGCCGGAGCAGCGTCGGTCGACCGGTTCGTTGGTTAGCGAGCGCTTCGACCACCCAATCGAGTGCCGCGCCGTGGGCAACCGCCTGCTCGAGACACTCGCTCCAGAGCCGCGCGCCTTCGCCGCGGCTCAGATCGTAAGTACGTCCGGACACGATGTTGCGGGCCCAATCCAACGGCGTGCTGACCCACTCGTCGGGCGGGAAGAAGACCTTCGGTGACCGCGATGCAGCCGACGAATCGGTTCAGCCCTTCGGTGATACGTGATTCATGCGTGATCCGCTGGAGGCGAGCCAGCAGTTCGTATTCGTCGGTCGTGCCGTTGGCTTGTCCGAACACATCCCAGGCGTGCCACACCGGTAGCCGAACGAAGCGTGCAAACAGGCCAAAGCCGCCGATCGCGTTGTACGGAGACTTCAGCTTGAAAAAGAATGGCTCCCCCGGTGCGACTGCGTTAAAGCTGGCGCCTCCCGGCCTCCAGAAGTTGACCTCTGTGATCTCCGGTCTGGCAAGCAGAAACTGGTACCACCCGTGATCTGTCGGCGCCACATAGCCTCGCACCGGACTAATCCTGCACTGGGTCTAGGTCAACCGGCAAGGCATTAGGCGCCGCGGAACAGCTGATCGACTTCGTCCCACTCATCGGGCGGCGAGGGCTCACCCGTTGTTCCGGGAGATGCCATCCCGGTGTCCGAGTACGCGCGGCGGGCGAACACGGCGGCGGCTGGGGCCGCTGCTTCTCCTGGCGGCAGGATGGTTCGCCCGGCGTCTCGGAGCGTTTGCACGCTTTCGCCAAGTAGTCGACCGAGGGCTTCGAGCACGCGGTCCGCCACGCCGTCCGCAGGCAGCGTGCCCTGTTCCATCTGGTGGTAGTACGAGGCGACCTTCTCGGTTCTGTCGGCGACGCCGAGCGTCCGGGCGAGCCCCTGGACGAGTTCGCTTCGCTTCAGACCGATGCGGTCGCGCAGGCGCGGCAGCAGCGCAGGCCATAAGCCGCTCTGACCGCCGATCACTCGGTCTAGCTCGTCAACCGTTCGCTCGGCGGGCGTTCCGCGGAAGGCTTCGGGATCGACTTCGCGGCGTGGCGCTCGCATCAGGTAGCCATCGATCAGTCCTGCCAGCTCAGCCCGATCGTCGGGGGACGCTCGCGCCAGGAACGAGCGGGGGTCGGCCTCGCCGCCGGTCTTGTGCTCGTCCACGTACTCCGTGAACAGGCGATCGACGTCGGTCATCGGTCGCTCCATTCGTCGAGTCGCTGGCGCAGCTTGGCTCGGAACCTGGATGCAATCTGGGCGACGTTGTCCTCGCTCATGTCGGCGATCCTCTCGCACACCTGGGCCGCGGGGAGGCCCCCGAAAACATGCAGCTCGATCACCCGCCTATGTTTCTCGTTGAACGTCTCGATCACCTCGTCGATGATGATCCGCAGCTCGACCGCGCCGGCCTCGCTGTCGGTGAATGGCTCCTCGCCCCAAACCTCCTCTTCGCCTGCGTGCTCGCTGGGCAGGGGGGTTTCCTTGGGGCGGCGCTCCGCCCGTCGGTAGTAGTCGACTGCTGTGCGGTCGACGATCGTGTGCAGCCAACTGCGGAACTCGCCCCTTGAGGTCCCGTCGAAGGCCGCGGCGATCGCTCTGACGAGCGCGTCGTGCGCGACGTCCTCGACCGCGTGTTTGGGCAGCTTCAGCGAGAGCCGTCGCCTGACATCTGGCTCGTATCCGTAGACGAGGAAGGCGAGCCCACGCCGTCCGGCGGCCAGGTCTCCGACCATCCGGGCCTGGCGGATGTAGTCGATCAGCTCCTCGTCTGAGAGGCGCCGAAGTTCATGGTCTGGCAGGGGCCGGAAGCTCACAAGATGGCCGTCCGCTCGAGCCCTATTCATCCGGCTCAAGGCGAAAGCCGCTGAACGCTAACGCCGCCGTCGGCGGAAAGTCAGGCAGCCCGCGCTGCGGACGACTTGTCATCCATGACCACGAAAACAGTTTCCAAATTCCGCCTAGGGGCCCCACAGGTTGCTGGCCCGCTCGCTGTCTACCCGATCTTCGCCGGCGAGCCGCGCCTGCGATATCACGGACTGTCGCAAGCGATCCAGCATGGCGCGTTCATCAGCGAGGTGGACGAGCACGGCGACGTCAACGAGGTGCTGGCCGGCAACGCCAGCAAGCTTCCGATGTTGCTCTACGAGGGAGAGCTGATCCTCGGTGCACGGCAGAACAGGACGATCGACGCGCCAGTGTTGGTGCCGAAAGGCGTCGAGCTGCACGTCCCGGTCAGCTGCGTCGAGCAGGGTCGTTGGGAGGACGGCAAGCGAGCCGCTCGATTTGCCCCTGCCGCCTACACCGTCGACCCGGAGCTCCGACGGGATAAGCGCGCACGGGCCAATCAACGAAGCCTGGCAGGCGGACCCGCGCGACCGGACCAATGCGAGGTCTGGGGAACCGTGGCCACGCGGCTGAGGTCGCACGGTGTCGCCTCACCGAGCGCCGCACTGTCGGACCTATACGACGCGACGCGCCCAGCACTCGATGAGTTCAAGCATCGGATCCACACGCTGGAGGACCAGGTCGGTGCGGTGGCCGAGATCGCCGGCCGGCCGCTGTCGCTTGACCTGGCCAGCCGTTGCGAGGTATTCGCCGACCTTCTGCCGCGGTTGGTGGACGGCTACGCGCTACTCACGATGAGCGCGCCGGCGTGCGGAGAACCATCCGATTCAGCGGCACTCGATTTCTTCGAGAAGACGATGAGCTCGCGTCGGCGCTGGCTTTCCACACCGGGCATGGGCGATGCGTTCGCACTTACGCGCCGCAGCATCGACGGCTGCGGGCTACGAGCCGAAGCCGAACTGGTGACGCTGTCCGCGTTCCCTGCTGCGGGTTAGCACTGCCTGCCCGCTGGGGCGGGAGACTCTTCGACGTACCGGAAAAGCAAGACGCCTTCCAGCACCGGCACGTCGACTCGTTCTTCAAGCCATCGCCGGATTGCCGCTCGCTCCCTTGGCAACGTGGCCGGAAGCTCCGCCTGCCCCTCGCCGACTAGCACTCGCGACAGGCCGTCCAGCGCTTCATCCACGTCGCCTCCCCAGCTCCATACCAGCCGGACGGGCCCAGCCGGGCGCAGAACGCCCATGAGCTGGGCACGTCGACGTAGTACGAGACATGGACGACCGGCTCATCGGCCGCGGTGACTGTCGTCGGATCCTGGTCGGACACGAAGTCATCACCCGCGCTGAAGCGCCAACAGCTCGCGCCATACGCGTGCGAGGATCAGCTCGCGCTTGGAGTCCTGCTCGCGGATCCGGTTCTTGAAGTTGCTGTAGTCGATCTCGAGCGCCATCTGCCGGGCGCCGTCAGCCCACTCCTTTTTGCAGCAGCGGATTCGCCAGCGATAGTCCGTGAGCTCGCTGCGCTTCGGCTAGGCGTCGATCAGCTCGGCGAGATTGCGGACGTCCCGCTCAGACCGGGCCGGGACCGTGACGAACTCCTCGCCGTCTCCAGGCTTGACTACTGCCGAATAGAACCCGCGTGTCGTGATCAACCACATCGCTGCTCTCCTCCTCGCCTTAGCGGGGCCTGCCAGCGCTGGTCAAGGCGGTCAGGCGACGGCGGCGAAGCCGAATTCTGGTCGCCGCCCGCGAGTGGCTCGCCCTTCGGCGTGAGCGTAGAGCTCAGCGAGGGTCGCCCGAGTCGCGCGAGGAGCATCGACGCCGCACCGCCGACACCAGCGCTCGATCTCCGAATCAGCGAGAGCTCCGAACTCAATCTGCGCCAGGCACCGCCCCGGTCGAGACAGGGCCGGGTGCAGAACGTGGACCGGCTCATTGGTGGTGACCAGGATCAGCGACCGCGTCGCCTGACCGACGACACCGTCGCACACGTTGAGCAGGCGCGAGAGCGCCTGGCCGGCCTGGTGCTTGGCGTCAGGTGCCAGGTACTCGCCGGCGTCCTCGAGCACCAGCACCTTCCAGCGATTTGCCGGACCGCCCGTGGAGCGGCGCGCACGCGAGATCGCCTGCAACAGGTAGCTCGGATTGCTGAGGAACAGCTCGGGGTCGGTGATGAACTGAAACTCGCTCCACGAGCGCCACTCCCAGGCGAGCGTCCTGATCGCTGTGGTCTTGCCGGTGCCTGGGGCACCGTGCCAGAGCAAGAGCCGGCCGCCGGGCGGCGGCGCGTCCGGCCAGGACATAAGTGCCTGTAGCGGCGTTGCGGATTGGGAGCCGTAGTTGACCTCGACATCCGTCCAGGCATTGCCCGGAATCATCTGCGCCATCTGCTGGGCACCGTGGTCCCACCACCAGAAGCGGACCGGGACCTCCTGATCCTCCCCGTGTGCCTCGGGCAGCGCTCGCCGTAACCTCTCGAGCGCCGCCTCAGCACCGGCCGCGTCCGCCGCGGCGATGCGAACCCCCAGCGCGTGATCGGCGAGGATGGCGTGGACGACCGCGCCGTCCAAGCGGACGAGTGACTCCTCCCGCGCCGCGGCGTGGTAGGTCACGCTGGCTAGTACCTCGCCTGGCAGGTGCTCGAGGGTGTGCCGTGAGATCCAGCCGCTCCCGCGGATGAACATCAGCCGCTCGGCGAACAGCAGGCGGAGGAACTCCGAGTCGATGATGTCCCCGTAGTCAGTTCGGGTGGTGAGCTGGAAAGGCGAGGACTCCGTCGTCGACATCCAGCACTTTGTCGTCCTGTGGCCGCTCGACCTGACAGCCGGCTCTCGTAACGGATGGAGGATCGGTCGCGTGGGGCGGTGGAGCATGCACTGCGGGACGACGGGGGGTGATGCTCGTGACGAACGGGATCCAACATCTAAGTGGCCGCCCGGGAGCGCAGCGAACGAGCCCGCTGAGAAGAGGTCAGTACGCGAGCACCGTCTGCTCTAGCGCGTGGACCACTTCGGTGAGCTCGCTCGACATGCGACCGGGGAGCAGGCGGGCGAAGACGTCGGCGAGCTCCCGGTAGTACCAGAGCTGGCCGTCCCGGCCCGACTTGAATCGGGTCCAGAGTTCCTCCCCGACAAGGAGGTAGTCGCGCAAGATCGCTCTGGCGTTGAACAGCTTGTCGGCCAAGGAGACGTGCAGCACCGGCTCGGGTTGATGCTCGAGGTGTTCGAGATAAGCCTCCTTACGCGCCCTCCACTTCGGCTTCGGCTCCTCAAGCGTGTCGCTGCAGGCCAGCACGATGTCCGCCACCGCGTCTCCGAACCGATCGCGGATCTCGGCAAGCGTCTTCTCGCCCCCCTGGTCCTCGGCGGCATCGTGCAGGAGCGCGGCGATCGCCTCGTCCTCGTCTCCACCGTCCTCGATGACGAGCGAGCAGACGCCGAGCAGATGGCCGATGTACGGGACTCCGCTGCCCTTGCGGACCTGGGTGCGGTGTTTTTCGGCAGCGAAAGCAAGCGCTTCCTCGAATCGTTTGCCCAGCCGTGGGCCTGCTCCGGCCGGTTCACGTCGCTGGTCGTCCACGTCTTCAAGGTAGATACTCGAGTCGACTCGCGCCGGCCGGGCGATGGGCATATCGTCGAGCCCGGCGAGGAGCGCCGGCGCGTCAGTGTCGTCTTCGCGCTCGCTGAGCTCGATCGCTCGCTGGTAGGCGGTCCGCGCTTCGTTCAACTCACCTAGGGCCTGCGCGGCCTTGCCCAGCCAACGCCAAGTCCAAGCTGCGGCAGGTGAGATCTGGGCGTAGTAGCGCAGGTGGCGGTAGGCCTCGTGGTAGCGCCCGAGCTCGTAGAGGGTGTAGCCGAGGGCAAAGTGCGCCATCGAGTCGCCGGCTTCTAAGCAGGAGAGCCAACACCACAACGCCTGCTCGGGATCGTGGTCCTGAGCCTCGGCCGCGGCCGAGAAGAATTGACGGTTGATCGTGCTGTGATCGCCGAGCAGCGGACGCGCCGCGAGGACGACCTCTGCGGCGCTGGCCTTGGGAAGCCCCACCAGCCGTACTTCGAAATGGGGCCCGCTCCAGATTTCGGCTACGTCGGGGTCGTCGACGTCGAACTCCGAGAAACCGTTTACACCGAAGCCGACGATCGGCCCGTCTTCGTAGTCGCGGAGGAAGCCGAAGTCCTCCCCAACCCCGTGCCAGTTCTCCGCCGGTTGACCGTCGTACGCGCGGCCGAACTCAAGCGCCATCAGCCGGTCGAGCTCGGTCATGTGGTTGAGATATAGGCGCCGCAGGCTCATGACTCTCTCTTGGAGAGTCGTTACATCGGCGGCCTGCCTGACGCGGCTCTGGTCTGTGGCAACCCGCAGGTGAGACGTCTGGGCTCGCTGGTTCAGAAATCGAGTAGTCAGGAGATCGCGCTTGATGGCGACCCTAAGTCGAGCAAGCCGTTTCGCGTTGTTGCCGCGTTTGGAGAATTCAGGGAGACTGTGAGTCAGAGGTGGGCTTGATGAGGGTGATCTGTGGTCGCCCGCCAGCGCTGCGGGAAGCGCTTGCGGAGAGGGTGGCGGAACTCCGCCGCGAGGATCCGCTTGCCCCGATCTGGCTGCTCGTAGGCGCCTCGCTTCAGCGCCCATTCCTCGATCGCTGGCTGGCCTCGGAATTGGGGGGCCACGCGAACGTGCGGACCCTGATGCCCGGCGACCTGTCGCTGCTACTGGGAGCGCAAGCGCTGCTGGATCAAGACCGGCGTGCGCTTCCGCCGCTAGCCGACCGAGTGCTCCTCGCCGAGGTGGGGCGAACGCACGACGGATATTTCCGGCCCGTCGGTGAGACGCCGGGGTTCGCGGAGGCGCTCTATCGGCTGGTCCGGGAGCTGAAGGGCGCCGGCTACGACGTGTCGGACATGGGCCGGCTGCTCGACGGCGCCACCGACGCACCGGCTAAGGCGGAGGCCCTGACCGAGATCCTGGCCCGGTTCGAACAGCGGCGCAAGAGCTTCTACGGCCCCGATGATGCGTTGCAGGCGGCCGACCCCGGTCTGCTCGAGGGTCTCGGGCTGCTGGTCTGGGGCGCGCTTGATCTTGCGCCGGCGCTCGAGCGGCTGCTGTTCGATATAGCCGAGCGACTGCCGGTCGACGTCTACCTCCCGGATGTCGCGGCCGCGGAGGATGCTCCGCTCGGGGAGCTGCGCCGACGACTGTTGGCAAACGGTGCGCAGCATCAGGAGGTTGGGGATCGTGCTGACTCCACGTCGCTGGCAGCTGTCCGTCAGCGCATGTTCACCCCGCCGGCGGCCCCTGGAGTCGATCCGGACGAGACGCTCGGGCTCCTCTCGGCGCCCGATCCGGCGCGGGAGGTCAGGGAGGCGGCCCGCGCATGCCTGCAATGGGCGCAAGAGGGGGTGTCGTTCTGGGAGATGGCGGTGGCCTATCGCCACGGCGAGGCCTACCGGCCACTCGTCGAGGCGCTGTTCATCGAGGCGGGCATCCCGCTGTACCTGCACGAGGGCTCGCCGCTCTCTGAGCGCCCACTGGGGCGGCAGACCCTCGGGCTGTTCGACCTCTACGAGACCGACTTCTCGCGTACCTCGGTGATGGACTTCCTCACCGACGCCAGGCTCCCGTCGGAGCTCCACGACGAGTTCGGAGCGATCCCTGCGTCGCGCTGGGACTCGGTGTCACGTCAAGCCGGCGTGGTGGTGGGGATCGGGCAGTGGTCAGAGCGCCTTCAGGCTCTGCAGCGCGAGCTGATCGGCGACGATGAGGATCCGCCGGATTGGGTCTCAGACCGGGTTGCCGATGCCGCTGCCCTCGAGCGGTTCATGCTCGACCTATACGCCCGGATGAATGCCCACCCGGGCCGCGCCCCTTGGGCTGATCACCTGGACTTCCTCCAGAGCCTGCTTGGCCGCTATGTCGCCGGGTCGGAGGAGATCGTGCTCGCCCTGCGCGGGCTGGAGCGCTTTACCGCGCTGGAGCAAGAGGTGGAGTTCGACCGCTTCCTCGATGTCGTCCGGCGCGGGGTCGAGACGCTTCGCTCAGAAGACGTGCTGGACGGCCGCCCGGGCGCGTTCGCGCGCCGCGGCGTCAACGTGGTGGCCGTCAACTCGCTCCCCGGGATCGAGTTCTCTCGCCTGTGGATCCTGGGCGTCAGCGAGCGCGCCTTCCCGCCGCCGAGCAGACAGGACCCAATCCTGCTCGACGACGAGCGGGCGATCATCTCGGCGCGTGCGCCGGCCCCCTTGACACCCCGAGCTGCCCGTGGAACCGAGGAGGCGCTGCAGTTCACCTTGGCGTGCGAGGCCGCTCGCGATCGTCTCGTCGTGTCGTACGCGCGCCGGGCGACCGGCGAGAGCCGACCGCGCCTGCCATCGGTGTTCTTCCGGGAGCTGGTCTCCCAGTTGGCGGGCGAGCGGATCTCGGCCGAGCAGGCGCCGCTGAGCTCGCTCGTGCGGCGCATTCCCGGAGACGCGATCGGCGCCGCGATCCCCGGCGGGCGCTACGTCGAGGACCCGAGTGGGGTCGATCGCGCCGCAGATTCGGCGATGTCCGAGTTCGAGCGCGACCGCACCTTCCTGCAGGCGAGCGTCACCCAGCCGCTCGCGATCGCGACGCTCGAGCGTGCCGCGCCCGCGTTCGGACGCGCACGCGAGGCGTTGCGAGCAAGGTTCTCCCAGCACTATTCGGAATGGGACGGAGCCCTTCAGAATCGACGCTCGACGCGCTGCACTCGTTGGTCGCAGACGACCGGACCTATTCGGCGAGCTCGCTCGAGGGGTATGCCGCCTGTCCGCAGCGGTTCCTGATGGGCGACGTGCTGCGGATCCGATCCGTCGAGGAGCCCGAGCGTACGTTCCGAATCGACGCCTTGCGCCGCGGCAGCCTGTTTCACCGCATCCTCGAGCGCTTCCACGGCGAGTGGAAGGGCGCCGGGCCGGCGTCGCTGGCCAAAGACGCCGAGGCGCGGATGCGCTCGATCGCCGAGGAGAAGTGCAACGCCGCCGAACAGCGCGGCGAAACCGGCTACCCGGCGATGTGGGCCGCGGACCGGATCGAGGTCATCGAGGACTGCCTGAGCTGGCTCGAGGTCGAGCGCGAGGACCCGCAGATCCGCGACCTTCCTCATGGGGCGTGCGAGGCGCGGTTTGGGCGCCGGCACCCCGGCGAGCGCGTGGGCGAGCTGTCGCGCGATGAGCCAATCGAGATCCAGCTCCCCGCAGGAACAACGGTGCGTCTCTCGGGCAGGATCGACCGGATCACCTGGAACGACGCACAGCCTCCGAGCCGATTCCGAGTGATCGACTACAAGACCGGCCGGGTCCGCGACGAACGGTCGGGCCAGCTCCAGGGCGGGCGGATGCTGCAGCTGCCGCTCTACGTCCTCGCTGGCGCGCAGCTGCTCAACGCGAATCCCGAGGCGGGGGAAGCGGCATACGTCTATCCCACCCGGCGCGGCGACTTCTCCACAGTCGAATGGACGGGCCAGGACCTGGCTGAGCGCCACGACGAGGTGCTCTCGCTACTCGCCGGAATCCTCGACGGCGTGGCCCGCGGTGACTTCATGGTCGCCCCGCACAAGGTGGACAGCGCGTGCACCTACTGCGACTTCAACCCGATCTGCCCGCGCGCGCGAGAGACCTACGTGAAGCGCAAGGCCGGCGATGCGCGCCTGTCGCAGTTCTCAGAGCAGGTGCGGAGCATCCAATGACCGCGCTCAAGGATCAAGCCTCCCGGAAGCGGATCGAGGATGACCTCGACACAAACCTGTGCGTTGAGGCGGCGGCCGGAACGGGGAAGACCACGGTCCTCGTCCGGCGAGTGGTCAACCTGCTGGCGTCGGGACGGGTGAATGTCGATCAGCTCGTGGTGATCACCTTCACCGAAAAGGCGGCAGCCGAACTCTCCTCGCGCGTACGCGACGAGCTCGAACGACGGGCGATGGCGGCGGCAGGCGAGGAGCGCGAGCGGCTGTTACGCGCCGCCGCTGACCTGTACCGGGCTCACATCGAGACGATCCACAGCTTCGCCACCGCACTGTTGCGCGAACGGCCGGTGGAGGCGGAGATCGATCCGCTGTTCGACGTGCTCGAGGAAGTGGCGGCCAACATCGAGTTCGACTCCGCCTACGAGCAGTTCCAGGACCAACTCCTCAACCAGAACCTCCCCGAGCTCAACCGCGCTCTGCGACGCGGATTCAGCCTCGACGAGCTCAGAGAGGCATGCCAGCACCTGAATGCACACCGCTACCTGCTGCCGCTCAACATCCCGCCGATCCCGGAGGGCGACAGCGACCTCGACGCCGCCTTGTCGCAGATCAAGGCGGCGGCCGACGAGCTGCGGGCGATGCTCGTGCGCCACAACCCACCCGGCGATGACAAGGCGGTACCGGTGATCGAGCGGATCGTCGATTGGGTGGATCGCCTGTTGGAGCTGCCGGTGGGCGAGCAGGAGCGGTGGCTGACCATGCGCACGCCGCCCAAGCCCAACAAGGGCGTCGGCTCAGACGCCAACTGGGGAGGGCAGAAGCAGCGGCTCAAGGACCTCCAGGACGACTACTGGAACGCCGTGGGCGGGGGCAAGGACGAGTTGAGGGCAAACGCCCTGCTCGGCCTGCTACCTCACGTCGAACGCTTCGTCGACGAGTACGCGAAGCAGCGCAAGGCCGCGGGGCTCGCCGACTTCGACGACCTGCTGTTCTGGGCCCGAGACCTGTTGCGGAGCTCGCCTCCCGCGCGAAATTACTTCCGACGACGTTTCCGCTCGGTACTGATCGACGAGTTCCAGGACACCGACCCGGTCCAGGCCGAGCTAGCGCTGCTGCTGACCAGTGATCAGGAACCGAACGGGCATTGGGCGGAGCTCACGCCGATCCCCGGTGGCCTGACCGTAGTCGGCGACCCAAAGCAGTCGATCTATCGCTTCCGTCGAGCCGACATCGCCGTCTACGACCAGGTTCGCACCCATGCGCTGCGCGACGGCCAGGAGCGGATCTCCACCAACTTCCGCTCAAACCCCCGACTGCTCCGGGCGCTAAACGGGGCGTTTGATCGGATCCTGCAAGCCGAGCCGGGCCTGCAGCCGGGCAACGTGCCGCTGGATGCGCCGCCAGGCGCCGACGCCGCTAAGCGCGCGCCGGTGATCCTGGCTCTCGGCAGCTTCGAGGGCCGTGCGGATGAGACACGACGCGAGGAGGCGCGCGTGATCGCCGCCATGCTCCACAGCGCCCACAGCGAGGGCTGGCAGATTCGCGACCGCCACCGCGAGAACCAGTGGCGCGATTGCCGGTGGGGCGACATGGCGATCCTCGTGCCCGCCCGCACTGGGATCGAGCACTACGAGCAGCAGCTGGCCAGCGCCGGCATCCCGTATCGCCACGAGGGCTCACGTGACTTCTTCGAGCGCGACGAAGTTCGCGACCTGATCTGGGTGATGGCCGCCGTCGATGACCCCACCGACCGGGTCGCGCTGATCGGCGCGCTGCGCTCCAGCGCGTTCGCTGTATCCGACGACCAACTCGTCATCCACGCCGCGAGCGGCGGCGCGATGAACTACCGCGCCCGAACCGAGGGAGCCAGCGAGCCGGTCATTCAAGCTTTCACCGAGCTGCGTGACCTCCACAAGCTCAGGCGGTCCGTATCGCTCGGGGAGCTGGTCCGCCGCGTGGTCGAGCGCACTCGCCTAGTCGAGTTCGCTCTCACCAAAGAGGACGGAGAGCAAGGCGCGGCCAACCTGTTGGCGATCATCGATGACGCCCGGCTGTTCGCCGCCGCAGGGGGAGGAGGGCTGAGGCCGTTCATCCGCCACCTGCGCGACTCGATGACTCGCGAGGCGATCGAGATCGAAGCCACAGTCGCCGAGGAGACCGACGACGTCGTCCGGATCATGACCGCGCACGGGGCCAAGGGACTCGAGTTCCCGATCGTCGCCTTAGGCAACCTCGGCTCCCAGCACAGCTCGAGGCGCGCTCCCGTTCCGCGCGAGCAGGAGAACTTCCTCGAGTTCCACGTCGGCGCGGAATCCAAGAGCCGTCACGGCCACTTCCCCACCCCCAACTTCGAGACCGCGTGGGAGGAGGAGAAGCAGTACATCGAGGCCGAGCGACTGCGGCTGCTCTACGTTGCCGCCACCCGCGCACGCGACCACCTCATCGTCCCGTGCGTGTGCGGGACCGTCGCCGCCAAGGACCTGCAGGGAGAGCTGGTACGGGCACTTCCAGACGATCCGGAGCTCGTCGAACGGCGGGAATGCGAAGACCTGCAGGCTCCGCAGGTGGATCCGCCGGATACGCGCCCGGTGAGCGCGAAGCAGGTCGATCAGGCAGTCGCGAAGCGAGCTGACTGGGCCGCAGCGAGAAGGGAGCTCAGGAAGCGAGGGGAGCGTGAGCGTCAGATCGATATCGCCTCAAGTCGAGAGCGCGCCACGGGCCCGCTGGCCGCCGAGGTCTCGACGTTTGCAAGCGCACTGCTGATCGGCGACGGGCCACCCATCCCGGTCGGCGACGCGGTCCACATGGTGATGGAGCGAGTCAGGCTCCCCGGCGCCGAGGACCTAGAGCAGGTGGTCGAGGACGTGTGCCTCGAGGGTGCGATCAAGGAGCAGCTCGACGACGTCTTGGCGATGTGCCGGGCGTGTCTGAAGGCAAGTTCGGTAACGGACGCGCTCACCCGGGGAAGCTGGTGGCGCGAGGTCCCGTTCGTGCTCAGCCACAACGAAGGCACCAGTCCGCTCACAAGCCCGCTGACCGCGGGCCGGGTCGACATGGTCTACCGCGACGGCGACGAGCTGGTGGTGGTCGACTACAAGACAGACAAGGGGGTCACCGAACAGAACGCCGAGCAGTTCACGCTCAAGCACCACGCCGGCCAAGCGGAGGCCTACCAACAGGCGCTCGCGGCAGCAACCGGTCTACCGGTAAAGGCAGTCGTCTTCGTCTACTGCCGGGCCGGAATCGAGGCGCGAGTCCGCGACGGGTCCATCGTCGACTGAACTGATCTCGGCGTGGCCCCGTAGGCGCGCGTGTCAGGTCGCCTAGATCCTCAGCGACTTCTTCTTCACCGAGAACGTGAGGAAGGCGCAGGGTGGCGCGGCAAGAGCCGATCAGGGTCGTGGTCGAGAAGAAGGGGGCTGTTTCAGCGGCTGCGGGACCGCATTCGCACTCCTGCTGCTGATCGCGCTGGCGGTCAAGTACTGGTACATCTCGCTCGGCATCGTGGTGCTGGTCGTCGCTGCCGGCGCGATCGCCAACTCCCAACAGAAGCAGAGGGCGCAGGAGGCGGCACGCCGTAGATCCGGGCCTCGCGATCCGTGGCTCAACGAAGTGGCGGTTGCCCTCGGCGATCTCGGCCTGAGCGAGGTCGCCAGAAATACCGGCCAGCAACTGGGCGGTGCACCGCTAGAGGGGGATATCGGCCTGCAAGAGGACGGGCTCCTCGTCTACGTGAACCTGTTCGCCAATCCCGAGATTGCGCGGCAGGCGGAGATCGGCCTTCGAGCTCAGTCGAACATCCGGACCGCGATGGCGAACGGCCAGACCGACCTGAAGACCGACGGCCCAGTGGTACTGGTGGCAAACGGCCGCGGCCGCGTCGTCGACGAGTACCGCATGGCTGAGGTCGAGCATGCCGTTGCCGGAGTCCCGCTGCCGCCCGCTTTGAAGCGCCAGGTGGTCCGGCCGCCTTCGTCGCTCCCAGGACCGTTGCCCCACCGGGAACCGATCGTGGAAGGAGGGCCGCTCGAGCAGATCCAGAAACTCGCGAAGCTACGTGATGCGGGGGCACTAACTGACGCGGAATTCGAAGCGAAGAAGGCGGAGCTGCTGCGACGTCTGTGATTCCCCTAGGGGACGCGGCAGCGCAAATCGAGAGGTGCAACGCGGAGAACGAACAGGCAATGAGTTACGAAGGCACGCAGCTGCTGTATCGGGGCGAATGGTTCACCGTACGGGGGGGCCCCTTCGAGATCGTCCCCGCGCTCGACGCCTCGGCGCCCGACGACCTCTTGGTCTTCACTGAGGCTGACACCGGGCGAACGCTGTGGCTGCGGGCAGGCCAAGTGGATGCGATCGTCTCCGGCGGAGTGCGGGAACCGGATCTACGCGAGGACGATGGTCTCTTGGATCGCGCGTTCGAGGAGCTTTCACGGAGTGCGCCCTACCGCCAAGGGTGCGAGCGGCGGGCGCAGAGACTTCCGAGCCCGCGCCAGAGAGGCGACTGTTAGCACTCGAGATCGACCAATGAGGGTTCTCGGAATCGATCTAGCTGCAGCCCCAGAAGGGACCTGCGCCTGCGTGCTCGATGAGGCCGTTGGCGGACTCCGCGCCACGATCAGGGCACGATGCGATGACGCAACCCTGCTCGAGCTGGCGGACGGATGTGACAAGGTCGCGATCGACGCCCCTTTTGGGTGGCCTAGCGATTTCGTAAGGGCGATCGCCGCGCATGCGGCTGGCCAGCCGTGGCCTGCGACACCCGACACCGATCAGAAAGCGTTCCGCCGCTCGCTCAGCTTCCGCACCACGGACCTGATCGTTGCTCAGACCCGGCGTCCACTGAGCGTCTCCACGGACCGGATCGGGGTTACCACGATGCGGTGCGCCTACCTGCTCTCGCAGTGGTCGCAGGATGAGCCAGTCGACCGCACCGGGTGGGGCCGGTTCGTCGAGGTCTATCCTGCCGCGGCCCTCTGCCGTTGGGGCCTTGACGCCTCTGGATACAAAGGAAAGGCGAACCAGCAAGCGCTCGTCGAGCTCGTCGCGCAGTTATCCGCAGCCGTTCCGGAGCTCGAGCTCGATCCCGATGTTCGTCAGACATGTTCTAGTAGCGACCACGCGTTCGACGCGCTGGTGGCGGCACTCGTCGGCCGGGCAGCGTTGCTCGGGCTCACCGACGCACCGCCCCGGGAGCTTCGCGAGTTGGCCGCGCAAGAGGGCTGGATCCACCTGCCGCTCCGGTCGAGCCTCCCATTCCTTGCACGTTCGAGGCACGCCCTGGCGGTCGACCCCTACTCAGGCTTAGCTCGCAGACTCAGGGACGGCGGCGCGGAGGTGGACGAGAAGGGCTACGTAGGCCGCGTCGAGGACGTTCTGCTCCCAGCGTTCGGTCCTGGGCTGCGGCGGACGATCGCAACCGATCTAGAGGACAAAGGCGGGTCGGAGCTACGGGTACGAGATAAGGCACCGCCCAAGTTCTTCGCGGCGTACTCGTCGGCCGCCCTCGCGGCAAACACGTTTGGACCGTTCCTCGGCGAGACGACTGAACTGCCGCTTGGCGGGAGGGTGTTCAGAGGCAAGGTTTCGTTGGAGGTGGAATGCCCTTCGGGACTTCCGGGAACGCCGCCCACCCTCGACTGTCTGGTCGAAGGGCCGGAGATCCTGGCTGTCGAGTCGAAATGCACAGAGACGTTTTCGAGCCACGAAGCCAGATTCAGAGGGAGCTACACCGCGGCGATGGCCGGCGCAGCTACGACCTGGCGCGAGGAGTTCGAGCATCTTGTCGAGAACCCGATCCGCTACCGGTACCTGGACGCGGCTCAGCTGGTCAAGCACTGTCTCGGTCTCAAGACCAGCTACCCGGATCGCCGGGTCATGTTGCTGTACCTGTACTGGGAGCCCTCGAACGCATCGGAGCTGGCGCCGTGCGCGATCCACCGTGCCGAGATCGGCGACTTCTGCAAGAGCTTGCGCGACCCGAAGCTGCATTTCGTGGCCATGAGTCATCGCGAGCTGTGGAATGAGTGGCTCGCAGTAGACCACCCCGCGTGGCTTCGCGAACACGTCGAGGCGCTGCGCGAGCGTTACGACGTAGAGGTATGAGGCTCGACGGGAGCGCGGAGGCGTGGTGTTGCTCTTAGCTGCTCCATGGGTGAGGCTCTGCACCGATGGACCCTGACCATCCCATCCGGCTTGGCGCGCTCGAGCACGTGCAATTGCTGGCTCAGCGCTATGACGACCTGATTCCAAGGACGGTCCTGCTCCAGGGCTTTCAGTTTGGAGGCGATCGCTGGAGTCTCGGCTCGCTCCAGAACGGGATTTATCGACCAGCGAGGTTCCGTGGTCCCGCTGCACTAACCCTCTTGACCGCGGCGCATAGACCCGGACAGCCTGCGCCCTACGACGACGACTTTGACCCCGCCGTCGGCACGATTCTCTACCACTACCGCGGCGGGTCGATCGACCAAGCCGACAACCGGGCGCTCCGAGCCGCCTTCACCGAGCAAGTGCCGCTCATTTACTTCCTCGGGGTGGCGCCGGGACAGCTGTTCGCAGTAGCCCCGGTATTCGTCACGAACGACGACCCGGCAGCGCGCGCGGTGACGCTCCAGGTGGGGTTTCCGGTCGCGGACACGACCTCGGCGGGCCTAGTTTCGCCTCCAGAAGCGCGGCGCTACGCGTTGACCACAGTGCGAACGCGGCTACACCAGCAGCGCTTCCGCGTCAACGTGCTGCGGGCCTACCGCGAGCGATGCGCGATCTGTTCGCTCAAACAGCACGATCTGGTCCAGGCCGCGCACATCATCGAGGACTCCGAGCCGCTCGGGATCGCGGCGGTGGTTAACGGCCTGGCACTGTGCGCCATCCACCATCTTGCGTACGACCGCAACCTCCTCGGTATCGACCCAGGCGGGGCGGTTCACATCAGCCGCGGGCTGCTCGACGAGGTCGACGGCCCCATGCTCCGGGAGGGGCTACAAGGGTTCCACAGCCGCACAATCTCGGTGCCGCGGCGCGAGCGGGACAGACCGGACCCGGACCGATTGGAGATTCGCTTCGAGCGGTTCCGCGAAGCCGCGGCGTAGCTCATGAGGGATCGAACCACCGAGGAAGACAGAGACCGCTGATTGCCGAATTTCTTTGGTAATCTATCGCTAACTTGGTTATCTTGGATTTCCCATACGGCCGACGTTTTCGCTCAGGGAGGGCGAGATCTGACCGAACACCGTCCGCCCAGGAAGGGAGGGGCCATGTCTGTTGACTTGCCCCGGCGCGGCGGGTCCCCTGATGTTGGCGACAGCTTGCTGGACGAACTCATGACGGCTCGGCAAATCGCCGAGACGCTGCAGATGCGCGTCTCGACTGTCGAGGCCTACGCGAGGCGAGGTGTACTGCCCAGCATCAAGCTCGGGCGCCACCGCCGGTTCATCAAGTCTGAGGTGGAGCGAGCGATTGCTTCGCGTCAGTCCCGTCTCTCAGCGTAGGCTGACAGCCCGCTTCGGCGTCGGTGCCAGGGTCGGGATCTGAGCTGCGAGCTCGCGTCCAGGCGCTCTTCGGCGATTCTCGTCACCGGCCGCGAGCGTGCCGATAAATCATCGTGCTCGGACACTCCTACGCGTCACGTTCCGGCGCCGGCGCATACGAGCAAGAGCGATTCGAGGCAGGTCGGAAGGCGTGGCGCCGGAGGGTCCTGCCGCCGGTTCGCCTGCTTCTGCTGGCGCTTGCCGCGCCCTGCATCGTCTACGAGTTCTGGGCCCCTTCTCCCGCACACTTCATTGCAGGTTTCCTGTTGGGCGCGTGCGCGGCTTTCTATTTGTGGGCGCGGGAGGATATCCCGGCGCATGTCCAGAACCATGGCGCTGGGGCGGAAGGGGAGAGGGCGACCGCGAAGGTGCTGCGACCGCTGCTCGACGCCGGATGGCACGCGGTTCATAACGTCGATACCGGACGCGGGAACCGTGACCACGTGGTCGTTGGGCCAGGCGGTGTCTTCCTTCTCGACTCAAAGAAGCTCGGGGGGACTGTGACCGTTGACGGTGACACCGTTCGTGTCGAGCGCGTCGACGACCCCCGCGACTCATACAAGCTCGACAAGCTCGCTGGCGCGCTGCGCGGTGAAGCCGCGAGGCTGCACGAGGAGATCCTGCAGTCAATAGGGCGCTGGGCATGGGTGACACCAGTCGTAGTGATTTGGTCGCGCTTTGACGCACGAATGGTGCAAGGCAACAAGATCGTGTTCGTGCAGGGCGACGAGCTCGTGCTCTGGCTATCCGCTCAGCACGTGGAGCTCGAGCCGAGGACGGTTGACTGCCTCAACCAGCACCTCTGTGGCAGTCACTCCGACGGCCGCCGAGGTGTGAGAGGGCTGCTCGCGCGCCGAGGCCGTCGATAGACGGCCAGCGGCGACGCTCCGTCTTGGTCACCTAGCCGGGCGGCATCCGGAGCGTCGAGCGTGGCCCCACGACTTGGCAGTGGCCCGGGCCGGCGATCTTTGTTAGATGTACAGGGACCCGTGATGTACGCCACCATTGGCGATCACTCGCGTGTCGAACGGGTCGTCGTTAGACGAAAGGCACCAGCCGCCCGCGCCTTCGGGTTTTCGGCCCGAATTTGCGAGACATCTAACAAAACGTCTAACAAGATCGCGAAATTCGGCCTCATCCAAGCTCGGCCAAAATCAGAAAACGCCTGCAAATAGGCATGTAGCTGATCCCCCTGACGCGCCTCATAACCCGAAGGTCGTGGCTTCGAATCCCGCCCCCGCTATTCCAAAAAGCCTGGTAGTCGAGACCTCCGAACCTTCGAGAGATCGGGGGTCTCTTTTTGTGTCGGCCCGCAGCGTTTGATTTGGCTCGACTTCTACGGCGCTCCGCTTGTGCGCCCGCACGCTGTGCGATTGCGACGCGACCGCTCAGTGATTGACCGGGACACCCGCGGCGCGCGCGAGTGATGCCTGCGACGCGTCGAGGGTCAAGAGCGTGCGTCCTGTCGCCGCCGCTGTGGCGAGGATGAGAAGGTCGGTCGCTTTGGTGCTTCGGCCTTTCGATCGCGCTAGCGCAAGCAACTCGCCGTACTGATGGGCGATCGTCTCATCAACGGGAATAGGCTCGAACCTGGCGCGGACCGCATTGAGCCGCGCTTGCCGCAGGCTTCGGAGCTGGGGATCGTCCGCCAATCGCACGCCAGCGTGGAGTTCGCCGATCGTGACGACGGATATGGCCACGACGCCCCCGGACTCGGGCAGGCTGGCCT
This sequence comes from uncultured Solirubrobacterales bacterium, assembly GCA_963695965.1. Classification (GTDB taxonomy): domain Bacteria; phylum Actinomycetota; class Thermoleophilia; order Solirubrobacterales; family Solirubrobacteraceae; genus Palsa-465. The sequence continues at coordinate 42,759 of CAVOIU010000038.1, read as the reverse complement.
CGCCCGATGCGATGACTATCGAGGTGTCGAGCAAGCTGTGGGTCACTAGCGAGGCCAGGGATCCTCAACGGGCTCCTCAGCCTTGCGGAGCCGGGCGACGTCGGCGGCGAATCCGGCATCGACGGGCGTTTGTCGGAGCAGAGCCTGGATTACCGCGGCCGGTACATCCACGCGTCGGCGGTCGTTCTCGTTCGCGGGCCCGAGTCTGGCCACTGGCCGACCGCGAACGGTGATCGTGAATTCGGCGCCTGCTTCGGCCTGGCGAAGTATCTCTCCGATGTTGTTGCGCAGCTCACGCTGAGGGATCGTTCGATCAGCCATTGCTACGCAGCGTAGCAGTTGAGCCCGGAGGTCCGCCAAGCTTCAGTTCGAGCCCTTCGGGCGCCGCCGTCTGTTGGCTGGCCGGTACCCGTGATCCGGTTGTGGCACTCCACCCCGATAGCGTGGGGCGAACGCCGCGAGCTCCTCGTCGCTGTCAATGTCTACGACCGCCCGCTCGCCAAGGGGCCGGTCCAACCAGACTCGCACCGGACAGTCCGTGTAGTCGCGAGGGGCGCGGACAGCTCGGTCATCTCGCTCGTCGCAGCAGACCACAACCCGCACGTGGACCTCGTCGTCACGATCGTCGACGATCACCTCGCAGACTCCTTCGTCCCTGCATAGCGCGACTCGGAGCTCAAGTTCACCGACGTTACGTTCTCTGAAACCAAGCGCACGGCGAACTCGTTGCGGGTTGCCGACAGGACAATCCGGTGCCCACTTCTCCGTCCACTTGAGATACGCGTCCGTGTCCCATTCGATGATGGGTTCTCCATCTGCATCTCTCGTCCACCGTTCGAAGCGGGCCAGGCGGACCGGTTCGTCTAGATCGGACTGCCCATCCTGTCCCGTGCGAGACACCTCTCTATTCTGCGCTCGGCGCGCACTTGTCCAACGCCCCCGCCGATTATTGATGCAGAGTTGGCGCCGGCTACTGGAACATCGGCGACCATGCGGCGCTCCACCGCGGTTGCGAACGACTCGAGTACCGCCGCAGCCCAATCCTGCTCGGACCAGTCGTTGTGCTCGGGTTGCCGGGTAAAGCTGGAGCGCTTCTGTCGCGAAGCACAGGGAAGCGCGCACCGACGAGCACTCAGGCAGCGGGCGCGCGGCCATGGCCGACGACAGCCGGCCAACTGCACCCGCGCGACCGGGGAGCACTGGATGCTGAGTTCCGCGCCGCTAACCGATGATCCAGGTGTCCTTGCCGCCGCCGGCCTGCGAGGAGTTGACCACGAGCTTGTCCTTCTCGAGAGCCACGCGGCTGAGGCCTCCGGGCATCAGCTGGACCTCGTCGCCGCAGAACGCGAAGGCACGGAGGTCGATGTGACGCGGTTCGAGCTCTCCCTCGATCACGGTCGGATGGCGTGAAAGTGCCACAGTCGGCTGGCGGATGTAGCTACCGGGATCGCGATGAACCTCGCCGGCCAGCTGATCTAGTTCGTGATCTGCAGCCCGCGGCCCGATGATCACGCCCTTTCCGCCGTGGCCATGCCGTGGCTTGATCACATCGCCGCGAAGATGCTCCCTGTGAGGGGGTTTGTCGAGGTCCTCGGAGAACCGATGGGTCGGGACCGAGCGCACGCTGGGTTCTTCGTGGAGATAGAACCGGATGAAGTCCTCCACATGAGAATGGAGAAGCTTGTCGTCGGCGACCCCGTTGCCAAATGCGTTGACCAATCCCATATTCCCCGCGAGCCACGGGGGAAGGACCGCCTGCGCGACCTCGGTGAGCCCGCCGTGCTCGTCGCGAACCCTGTCCTCGTCGCACCGTCGGTAGAGGACGTCGACACGGCGCTCGCCTCCGCCCGGCAGGCGAACCAGCAACCGATCGCCGTCGGTGACGAGCTGATCGAGCGTGACAAGTGGGACGTCGAGCTCCTCGGCGGCGCGCGCGTGCTCGCGGTAGGCGACATTCTCTGGACCGTCGGTCAGAACGACGATCGACGGCTCCGCACCGCCGGGAGGCGCGGCCGCGCGCAGCGCGGCCTCCAGCAGCTCGTAGGTGATTGGGTCGATCGGACGCGGCACCGGGCACCCGGCTGGGAGCGTCTCAGTCAGTGCCCGCCGCGCGGCCAGCGCGTATTCGAATCCGGAGGGAGTCCGGAGGTTGTCCTCGAGGACCAAGAACTGGCCGTCAGGAGCGCGGACCACATCGAAGCCGATGATCGCCGCGGGGGAAGCGATAGCGGGCAGCCGTCCCTCGAGCTCGAACTCGAACCCGACTGCTTCGTGGAGGACGTCGGAAGGGACAAGGCCAGCCTCGACGATCCGTTGCTCGCCGTAGGCGTCGAGCAGAAACTGGTTGAGTGCAAGACTCCAGTACGTCTCGCTCGTCGTATGCCCATCCAGCTCGACGGTCATGACGGTCGCCGGCGCCAGCTTGCGTACTCCTTGAGCGCTCGGTGAGCGCCTGAGCGAACTCCTCGTGCGGGCGGTCGAAGAACTCGGCGCGGTAGGAGTCAGCGCCGGTTCCCTTATGGGCGCGCTGGACGAGACCGGCAACCAGCGGCTCCCATTCCACGGAGTCGATCAGCCGGGGCACCGGATCGACGATGAATGCCTCAGCGCCGAACGTCACACCCCAACCGGCGAGACGGTCGTTGACGTCTGCCCTTCAGCATCGCGGAGCGGGGGGTACCAGGAGTAGCCGGCGAACACCTCGTCCGCACCCTGCCCGGACTGGACCACCTTTAGTGACTTTGAGACCTCCTGGGAGAGCAAGTAGAAGGCCACCGCGTCGTGTGAGACCATTCAGAACCCCTTTGCCGGTGTGCATGAGCTTCAGCTCGGGCGGGCACGCCGCCGCCAGCTCGACCAGCTCGTGATCCAGGAATGGCGTTCGGGCTTCAAGACCCCAGGCCATGGTCATGTTGTCCAGGCGCTTGACCGGGTCGTCGACGAGCATGATCTCGCAGTCCAGCCGCAGCGCGCGGTCGACCGGCTGGTCGGCACCGACGGACGCGAAGTGTTGCTCGACGAACGATCGGCTGGGATCTTCGCCGAGCGCATCTCAGGATCGTCCGCGGCGCCGGAACCACGGCGTGCCAGCTGAGGAAGTGGTGAAGCGCCACGGCATCGATCTCGGTGTCGACGCCACCCCCGGCGAGCAGCGCCGGAAGCGTCGAGGCGAACCGCAGTGAACCCGGTCGTCGGTCGAGGTAGAGGGGCTTGATCCCGAGCCGGTCGCGGACCAAGAGCAGCCGACCGGTCCTGTGCTCGGAAAGCGCAAACGCGAACATGCCGATCAGCCGCTCGACGAATCGCTCGCCCCACTTGTCGTAGGCCTTGAGGATCACCTCGGTGTCGCTCGTCGAGAAGAACCTGTAGCCGTCCCGCTCGAGCTCGGTGCGCAGCTCGCGGTGGTTGTAGATGCAGCCGTTGAAAACGATCGTCAGTCCGAGCTGCTCATCGACCAGCGGCTGGTCTCCCGTGGCCGAAAGGTCGATGATCTTCAGGCGTCGGTGTGCCAATGCGGTTCCGCCTGCCGACCAGGAGCCGCGGCCGTCCGGGCCGCGGTTCGCCATGGTCTCAGCCATCCGTTCAACCGCATCACGGTCAGGGGAGCCGGCGAAGCTGATCTCTCCGGCGAATCCGCACACGTCGATCCCGCGCCGTCTTAGGTGCCGCGCGCGAACCGTCGGCTCAAGTGCTGACCGGTCATCCGGTCGGGTGGCCCATTCGATGCGTCGGACTGGCTGGTGGCTGCTCCCGCCCGTTTGTGCATGCCGCTTGACCTCCTTGGTGTCGGCCGTTGCAACAAGTATCACGGTGCAGCGGAGTTCCTGCATTAGCCACTGGGCCAGGCTCACGACTCGTAGAAGCCAAAGCGGGCGATCGTTGCCGTTCCGCCTCAGCTCGCCACGGAGATCGGGTGGACCCCGCTGCTGTCGGCCATCCAGGACGCGATGCGCCGCCGGATGACGCTCGGCACCCTGATGAAGATCCACGCCGTCTACCAAACGCCCTTCTGGCGGGAGGATCCAGGCGTGTGGATGGCCCTCAAGCCAACGATCCGGTCAGCCGCCGGCAGGGGGCGCTGAGCGACTTCGCCCAGGCTGGCTAGTGGGGAAACGGCTCTCCCGCAGGGGGAGGGGAATCCCGCCCCCGGTACTACAAAAGGCCTGGTAATCGAAACCTCCGAGAGATCGGGGGTCTTGTCGTTAAGCGACCGGTCGCGTTTGACGGCGTTTGAGACGGCGGCTTCAATGCGGTAATGCCCGACGCAATCGAGTTTGAGAGCGATGCTGGCTCGCCACCGGCTTCGCTACCGCGAGGCCGACACAAGCTTCCGGTTGAGACGGTGCGCGCCAGCCAGCGCCAGCGACTGCTGCGGGCGATGCTCGAGGCGGTTGGACAGCAGGGCTACGACGCGACGACCGTGCCGCAGGTGGTCGCGAGGGCGCGGGTCTCCCGCAATTCCTTCTACGAGCTCTTCGCGGACAAGCTCGACTGCTTCCTGGTTTTGTGCGAGGAGCTGTCCGACCAGCTCTTGGAGGAGACGTTTGGCCCGGTGGACCTGGATCACTGGCTCGCGGCGGTTCGGTATGGGACCGTGCGCTATCTCGCTTGGTGGAAGGCGCGGCCGCTGTTCGCGCGGGCTTATCTCGTTGAGCTGCCGAGCGCCGGCACGCGAGCGATCGAGCAGCGCTGGCGTGCCTACGGCCAGTTCGCCGAGCGCTTTGAGATAGTGGCGCGGTGGGCGCGCCACCAGGAGCCGGGGACTCGAACCTCTGCGCCCGACCGCGACGCGATTCCTCGCGTGGTCGATCACCGAGCTGGTCGCCACGGAGGTCGCCGCGGGGCGCGTCGACGATCTCCCGTCCTTCGAGGACGAGATCGTGTGGCTGATCGAGCGAATGCTGGCCGAGAGCCGGCCGTAAGCCACCCACGGAGCCGCTCGCAGGCTAACTCGATCGGCGACCGCCTCGGTCTTCGCCCGGGTATGTCCGTTTATCGGCCTTGACCTCGGAGGACACCCGCGTATCCTGATCGTTGACCGTCATCCAGCGGTCGCCAAAGGCACGGACAGGGAGAGCGGGATGAGAGTAAGAGGCGTGTTGATTGCTGCCTGTGTGTGGGCGGCTGCTCTGGTGCTGCCGGCGACTGCGTTCGGAGAGGGTCGATGCGGCACCTACGCCTGGTGCAACACGTCGCTTTCGCCTGACCAACGAGCGACCCTGCTGGAGAACGCGATGTCGCAGTCGGACAAGGTGGCGATGCTGACCGGGGGGCGGCCAGCGATGTGGGGGTTCCGAAGGCGTCGTTCGATGACGGTGCGGTCGGGGTTCGGACGACGGCCTCGTCCGCGGACGCGACCGCATTTCCTGCCGCGATTGCCCTGGCGGCCAACTTCGACCAGCCGACGGCGCAGAGGTACGGCGCGGCAGTGGGACTGGAGCAGAAGCTGCACGGCTATGACGGCGACTGGGGCCCGACCGTGAACATCATGCGCACCCCGCTGGGCGGGCGCACGTTCGAGGCCTACGGCGAGGATCCGTTCCTCGACGCCCAAACCGCCGTGGGCTGGATCGATGGGCTGCAGTCCCAGGGTGTGATGGCGACGGTCAAGCACTTCATCGAGAACGATCAGGAGGGACAGATCGGCGCCTCGCCGCTGGACGGGGCCAACGGCGGGCGGTCGTTCACCAACGTGATCGTCGACCAGCGCACCTTGCACGAGATCGAGCTCGAGCCTTTCGCGGCCGCCGTTCAGCAGGCGCACACGGCCGCCGTGATGTGCTCCTACAACCAGATCAACGGCCAGTTCGGCTGTGACAGCCCCGACCTGCTCACGTCGGTGCTGCGCGGGCAACTCGGCTTCCAGGGCATCATCGAGTCAGACGCGCTGGCGGCGCACACGCCGCAGGGCGATCTGAACGCAGGGATGGACTGGGACATCGTGGGTAACTCCGACAACGCGGCGTTCGTCGACCTCGCGCTCGGGGACGGACAGGTGTCCCAGGCGACGCTCGACGCTCGCGTGCACGAGTACCTGCGCACGCTGTTCGCCTACGGGTTCTTCGACCGCGCCGCGTATGCCGCCAACCCGCCCGCGAGCGAGCCCGCCTCGAGCCAGGCGGTCGCCGTCGCCACCGAGGAGGGCGGTGCCACGCTGCTCAAGAACGACGGCGTGCTGCCGCTGAGCGGCACGCACAAGACGATCGCCGTGTTCGGCTTGCCTGCGCAGAAGTACGTCTTTGGCTTCGGCTCCTCGCAGGTCACGCCCTATCAGACCGTCGACATGCTTCAGGGGATCCAGGCCCGGGCCGCCCAGGCGGGTGACACGGTGACCTACGACGACGGCACGAACCCGGTGCAGGCCGCAGCGGACGCCAAGAGCGCCGACGTCGCGATCGTCGTAGCGGCCGATAGCGAGTCCGAGGGCGATGACAAGCAGTGCATGTCCCTGGTTCCCCGGTGCGCGCCAACCCAGACGAGCACGCTAGGACCCGACGATCCGACCGACGACCAGGTGGCCTGGCGAAATCAGGACGCGCTGATCAGGCATATCGAGGCGGTAAACCCGCACACGGTGGTGGTGCTCGAGACCGGTGCCCCGGTCCTCACGCCGTGGCGCCAGGGCCTGGCCGCGCTACTCGAGGCGTGGTATCCGGGCGAGGATGGCGGCACGGCGGTCGGCCACGTCCTCTGGGGGGACGTCGATCCGGGCGGCCGGCTGCCCGCGACCTTCCCGGCCGCCTACAGCCAGGAACCGACGGCGAACAACCGCTCCTCCTATCCCGGCGTGCCGGGACCCTCCGTGCAGACCGCCGCCGGGTTCGGCACGCTCTACACAGAGACCTTCAACGAGGGCGTGTTCGTTGGCTACCGGTGGTTTGAGGCACATCATCTGAGCCCCGCTTATCCGTTCGGCTTCGGGCTCTCGTACACGCACTTCCGCTTCAGCGGGCTCACGGTGACCCCGGGCGAGCAGGCGGGAAGCTACGTGGCCCAGGTGACCGTGACCAACACCGGCGATCGGAGCGGCTCGGCCGTGCCGGAGCTATACGTGTCACTGCCTTCGATTCCCGGTGTCTCGGAGCCGCCCTGGGAACTGAAGGGCTACGACAAGGTCGAGCTCGCCCCGGGGCAGAGCGAGCGGGTGAGCATGCCGCTCGACTCGCGCTCCTTCTCCTACTGGTCTGATGCGGACAAGGCGTGGGAGCTTGCCCCTGGTTGCGACGTGATCGGCGTCGGCCCCTCGTCCCAGGCGCTGCCTCTGCGGGCGGTCATCGCGCAGGGCGGCGCCAGCTGTCGCCGGCGCGGATCGGCGTAGGCCCCCTAGCCCGAGATGCGCCCGAGCGAGGTGAGACGGCAAATGGCCGGGCTGAGCGTGCGCGGCGGCGTACTGGTACTCGTCGTCGGTGCCCTGTTGGGACTGAGTGCGGCCCCAGCCGCCGCAGCCCCGGGGCCGCTCTCGGAGCAGGCGCTGCTCTGGCGGCTGGCCGACCCCGCGGCGCAGCTGTCCGCGCTGCCGGCCGGCGTGAGCGCGACGCAGCTCTCGAGCCACGACATGACGGGCGGCAACCTCGATGGCGGCTCCTACGACCAGACAGTCGGCCAGACCGCGCTGCCGCCCACGTTCGTACGGATGGAGGACGGCGACTACGTGCTCGCCGACGAGCTCGGCCCAGGCTGCCTGACGCGGATATGGATGACCGGCGACACGAACGGCACCCAGGGAGACCCCGGCTCGTTCGGAAACCTCCAGATGTTCTTTGACAGGAGCTCGACACCGGCCGTAAACGAGCCCGTCGATGACTTCTTCGCCGGCAAGGATCCTCGGTTCCCGACCCCACTCGTCAACGACTACCTGACTTCCAGCGGCGGCAACTACTCATACGTTCCGTTCTGCTTCGCGCATCGACTCGAAATCCGTGTCACCGGGGCGCTGACGACAGATTCGAACTACTTCCAGCTGACGTTCCTGCATGCCCGCGCGGGCACGTCGGTGGAACCTTCGACGGTGGCGGCGCTCCTGCTGGCGCAGGTGGCGGCACGAGAGCTCGGGGGCGGCGGGGAGGCTCCGGCGAGCGCGCCATCGTCGAGCCTCTCGGCGGGACTCGGGCCTGGCGGGGCGGTGGCGCTGCCCACGCTTCGGGGGCGGGGCACCGTCCGGTACCTGCAGATCGCGGTGAAGCCGTTCGACATCGCGACGCTGGACGCGCTCTCGCTCAGGATTGCCGTGGACGGCAGCTCGAGGCCCCAGGTCGACGTCCCGCTGGCGGACGTGTTCGGGGACGGGCTCGAGGTCAGACCGATCAAATCGCTCGACTTCGGAATGGACCCGTCGACCGACACCGGGTATCTGGCCCTGCCGATCCCCTACGGCAGGCAGGCCGACATCTCGGTGGCTTCCAGCAACGTCACCGCGGCTGTTGGCGTGCGTGCGTGGACCGGGGCGCCCGTTCATACGCTCGAGCGCCTCTACGGGGAGCAGCTCGTCACCCAGACTCAGATCGGGCAGGACTTTCCGGTCCTGGACGCCGCCGGCTCGGGTCATCTCGCCTCGTACGTGATGGACCTTGCCGATCCGGGCGCACCGCTGTCAGGGGAGAACGGTGGGCAGTGGTTCATGGAGGGTGACGAGCGGGCCTACGTAGACGGCCTGCGCTCCCCCTCCATCTACGGCACCGGGACAGAGGACGAGTTCGACGGTGGCTATTACTTCAACCAGGGCGCATTCACGCTGCCGTTCAACGGGGCCGGCCCGCTTGGCCAGACGAGCACCACCAAGGGCGGCACCCAGAGCGCCTACCGCGTCTACGGTGACGACGGCGTCGTCTGGTCTGACGGGCTTGCCTTCGGCCAACAGGCGGGCGGGGACAACGAGCGCCTGCCCGAGACGGCAACCGCGACGACGTTCTCCTATCGCGGGCCCCGGCTACTCGTCCCCTCGGACCGCATCGTCTTCGGTGATGCCGCGAGCGAGCAGGCCCACGACCTGACCGGCGCATTCCAGCCCGCGGCGCTCGACGCGTACTTCGAGGGCCAGCGCGACGGCACGATCCCGGCCTCGACACTGGTGTTCGGCGGCAGCTACTACGCCTCGCCACCGCCGCAGGCCTCAAACCAGTCCTACAGCGCGGCGGGGGTCGCGTTCCAGTCGCCCGTGTCGATGAGAGTGCGGATACCGGACGGCAACCGGGGCGTGGTGCTGCGCAGGCTGCAGGATCAGGCAACGCCGGCACCTGTGGCCGTCACGGTAGATGGCCAGCCGGCCGGGGTATGGCCAGGCGGGGCATTTCAGGGGAACGGGTCAAAGCGCTGGCTCGAGAGCGACTACGAGCTTCCGTCTGGATTGACGGCCCACCACTCGAGTGTCGTTGTGACGCTCAGCCCGGTCGTGGCGGGCGAGTCGGCGACCGCGTACTCGCTGGAGGCGTTCGGCTTGAAGACACAGTGAGAGCCGAGGGGGGTCAGGGACTGACGGCCGCTGGCTGTGGCTGAGCGGTCGCCGGCCGGCGCCGCGGGAGACATCGCGACTGCATCATCCGCTATGCATGTACCGGATCAATGCGACTTCCCCAGCGTCACTCACTCAGTGCGAACGCAGACCGCGCCGACGGGCCGCCGGCAACCACGCGAGTGGCCAGGGCGGCCGCGGTTGGTGCGGCGGCTGCAGTCGTCGTGGCGATCATCGGCCCCTGGTGGCTGATCCCGCTTACCGCGTGGGACATCACCGCGCTGGGGTTCATCATCGGGCTCTGGTACCGGCTGGCGCCGCTCAGTGCCGCGGACACTGCCGCCGTGTCACAGCGCGAGGATCCCAGCCGGGCCACGGCTGATCTGCTCCTACTCGGCGCCAGCTTGGTGAGCCTGCTGGCGGTCGGTCTGGTACTCGTGCGCGCGAGCCAGCAGCAGGGTCTGGACAAAGGTTTGCTCGTGGGCGCGTCCGTGTTGAGCATCGTCCTGGCGTGGGGCGTGGTGCATACGGTGTACATGCTCCGCTACGCACGCCTCTATTACCGCGGGAGCCCCGGGGGCGTGAGCTTCAACGAGGATGATCCGCCCGTCTATTTGGACTTCGCCTACCTGGCGCTGACCATCGGCATGACATTTCAGGTGTCGGACACCGATTTGCAGAGCAAGGAGATCCGCCGCCTCGCGCTACGGCACGCGCTCATCTCCTACGTGTTCGGCGCGCTGATCATCGCCACGACCGTCAACCTGGTGGCCGGCCTCGGGAAGTAGCTCGGGGCTCGCGGAGCCGAGCCCGCGTAGCCGGTCAGTGCTGGCAGCCGGGACACCAGTAGGTGGTCCGCCCGCCAATCGTCGCCCGGGAGAGCGTGCGGCCGCAGCGTGGGCAGGCCCCGTCGGCGCCCCTGGCCTGGATGAACGCGCCGGTGTGGGCACCGCCCTTCTGGATCGCCGACCGCACCGCGGCGCGGACCTTCCGGCGTAGGCGGTCGAGGTCCTCGGCGGCCAGGTCCGACACGGGCCGGCCGGGGGCGACGCGAGCCTGCCAGAGGATCTCGTCGGCCAGGAGATTCCCGATCCCCGAGATCGCTCCCTGATCCAGCAGCCGGGCCTTGATCGGGGCGCGACCGGCGCCGATCAGGCGGCGGAAGTCGGCCCGCCCGACGTTGGCCGCGTCCGGTCCGACGTGGCTGTAGTCCGGGTTGAGCACGGCACGTCCCAGCCGCCGCTTGTCTCTGAGCGCAAAGCGGGTGCCGTCCTCGAACTCAATCGTGAATCGGTCCCACCGCGGCGGCTCGCCGGGACCGCGGTCGAGGACGATGTGGCCGGACATCCCGAGGTGCAGTCCCAGGGTGGGGCCGTCGTCCGTGTCGAGCCAGATGAACTTGCCACGCCGGTGCGCGGCGACGAACTCGTGCCCGACGAGCGCGTCGGCCAGCTCGCTCGGCGCGTGCGGACGGCATACGTACGTGTCGGTGTCGTCCACGGCGGCGATCCGTCGGCCGAGGGCGGATTCAAGCGTGAGACGGGCTCGTTCAGCTTCCGGTAGCTCGGGCACTTTCTGAGCCTAGCCAGACTCGAGCGTCAGCTTGTCGCTCGTTCACCGGGTGTGCCCGAGGACTGGCCGCGCGTACGCTTGAGCAATGCCGGTCCCGCGGTTCCTGAAGGGTCGTGTCGCCAACGACGATGCGGTTCTGGTCGGCGACCCCCGCGTGGAGGGCTGGGAGTCGGTCAGCACGTTTGAGGACCGGAAGACGGCGGTGGCCTGGCGTGACCAGCTTCGATCCATGGGTGTCGACGCGAGCTGTGTGGCCGATCATCCGCTCGACCGCTTCGGTCGCGGGGACATCTACCTGATGGTCCCGCCAGAGCAATGGTCCCGCGCCAGCGAGATCGTTGACAACCTCGATTGAGCCACACCGGACCGGCCCGTCTGACAGGCTCGCGCCCCCGACGTTGGCCTGACCGATGCGGTCCCGGGGATCCCCGCCCGCAGTAAGCTCGGTCCGTGGAGATGACCCCGGTAGGTGAGCTCGTGAAGGTCGGCGTCGGCGGGTCCGCTCTGGATGGGATCGTGTTCGACACGCCGAGTCGATCGAAGGTGGTGGTGGCCGTGGTGGATCCCGACCGCGGCCCGCTGTTTCGCACGGTCAACCCGAACCAGTTGACCAAGCGCGAGGAGGAGGGTTCGGATGATCGGGCGCTGCAATTGCTCATCCGTCGGAGGCCGCCGCCGGTGCGCGGCGCCGGACGCGGTGCAGTAGCCGGCGGGCACGGCCGCTCGGGCTTCAACCGCGGCGCTATGCACCGGCCAACCGGCAAGTAGCACCAGCGCCGCCGACTCCGCGCCGGCCCCAACGACGCGCACCGTTTCGTAGCAGAGTTGGAACCAACAGGCCTTGTTTCGTGTACGGCTCGGCGCGAGCATGGAGCCATGAAGCCGGTCGAATGCCGCGACTACATAAGTGAGTTCGTGATGCAGCTCTTGCGGACCGGACTGATGCTCCAGGGGCTGCTGTCCGATCTGCTCGAGGATCTGCCTGAGGACGCCTTTCCAGATGAGGAAAACGCCGCCGTACTCGTCGAGATGCTCATCGGCACGATCACGCCGGTTGCCGAGGCGACGGGCGAACCGGTCGTCAACGAGGCCACCACGTTGCTGGAAGCATGCAGCGACAAGACGCTGGCGGATTTGCGCGGTGCCATGGCGCTACGCACCGCGATGGATCGTGGACCACGGTGCGGGTGACGGCAGGCCGGAGACGCCGACCACTCGTCGCCAAGCCCAGACGCCTCAGGCAATCAGAGCGTCGCGAACGAGTCCAGCTCGTCGATGTGGCGGAGGCAGCGGACGAGGATGCAGTCGCCGAGTCCGCGGTTGTCGCCGATGTCCATATCGCCGATCAGGGCCATGCCCGCGCCGAGCGTGTAGGTGACGCTCCGGCGGTAGTGCTCGACGCACTGGTCGAACGAGTAACCGGTGACTCCGTCGGCTTGGAGCCGATCGTGCTAGCGGCGGAGGAGGCGTTCCCAGTTGCCGGCGAGCTGCTCGCTGTCCATGCTGCGGGATGGGCGTGGGGGGATGAGTTGCTCTCGCGTGGTCCTCGCGATCGCTCTTGACGCGAGAACGATCGCGATATATCGTTGAGCTATCTCTTCAGGCTCGTCCTACGCGCGCTGATGCGTGGGACGGCAGGGAGGACCACACAGCAAACTCCACCGAGGGAGGCTCACATGACCAAACAGTATCTGTGGGATCGCCTCGCGGGCCGTGACCCCAAGCTCCTCGCCGCCGATGCCGATCGCGAGCGGATAGCGGAGCGCCTTCGCAAGAGCCACGCAGAGGGCCGGCTTGACATGGACGAGTTCCAGCAGCGCCTCGAGCGCTGCTTGGAGGCGAGGACCTTCGGCGAGCTCAGCGAGCTCGTCAGGGACCTGCCCCGTCAAGATGATCAGGACGAGCGACGCTCGCTCGGGAGGTCTCGGACCTGGCGCTGGCGCCTGGTGCCGCTGGCTCCGATCCTGGTTGCGGTGATCGTGTTCTTGGCAGCGACCGGACATCAACATCACTTCTTCTGGCTCTGGATACCGGTTGTGTTCCTCCTCTGGAGGATGAGCTGGTGGCGGCGCAGGCGCTCGTGGGCAGGCCCGCGACGCGGATCGAACGACTGGATCTGAGAGGAGCTTTGTCGACATGACCGGCGATGCGTTTGCCCATGAATGGCCGGGCGCCGGGAGACCGAAGCGGCGCTGCGGCACACCGAATTGGCTCTTTGCCGGGGAGGGGCGGGGCGGCCGTCCCCCGTTCGAGGACATCGGCGATCTGATCGCGCTGGGGCGCTTGTGGAAGGGCGGGCCGTTCGGTGGTCACGGCTGGGGCCCCCACCGACGTGGACCGGGCCGCGCACGACGCGGGGATGTCCGCCTGGCGCTCCTGCGGTTGCTGGCCGAGGAGCCCCGCAACGGCTACCAGCTGATGCAGGCGATTGAGGAGCGCAGCGAAGGGCGCTGGCGGCCAAGCCCGGGGTCGGTGTACCCAAGGCTGGCGCAGCTCGAGGACGAGGGGCTGATCCGCTCGGTGGAGACCGACGGAGTCCGCCTGTTCGAGATCACCGACGCCGGCCGCGAGCATCTCGACAGCCAGCCCGATGAGCCGGCCCCATGGGAGCAAGCCGAACAGGACGCCGAGAACCCGCTGACCGAGCTCGCCCCGCTGGTGATCCAGATCGGCAAGGCGACCTTCCAGGTTGCATCGGTCGGCGACCCCGCGCAGCGCGACCGGGCCCGTGAGCTGCTGGCAGACACCCGGCGTCGCCTTTACCGCATCCTCGCCGAGGATGCCGACGAAGACGACAACGACCAGCGCGACACGTAACTCCGTGGCCACACGCGCGGAACCACGGCAGCTCGCACTGATGGCCGGGCGCAGTGATCGCGGACGCCTGCCTTCCCCGCGGCAGGAAGGGTGTTAGGTAGTGTGGATAGCCGAGCGCGAGGCCGAGAGGGTCAACACCGCTCGATGCGGACATCAAAGCGCTTGTAGAGCGTCCCAAAGAAGGCGCTCTTCTCACGCACGTCAGGGGTGCGCTTGACAACGAGTTGCGATCCGTCGTAGTGAAACGTGTGCTGTTCATCGACGGAGAAACGGAATGTCTCCCGTACGCCTTTGTCAGGGTGTTCGGGATCGCGCAGGAGCTCCGCATAGGGGTGACCGAGGACCGGGTTGACGAACTTGAGCTCGCCGCAGTACTGGACTCTGCTCGGAGGCAGGCGGAACGTATTCGCCAACTTGTGCGGGCTCTCGGGGAACCTCAGCTGCCAATCCTTCCCGGCCTCCAGGCGATGGCTGTCTCCGATACTGGGCCCGATGAGCAGGTTGTGACCGCTGCGGTTCTGAACCGTCACCCAGACCGGGTTCGCCACAGCCTGCGCCGAGGCCGAGAAGATCGCCGAGCTCGCGATCGCCAGCACAGCTGCGCTGAGACGCGGCCGCCAACGGCGAGCGCGTACCGCGAACATCGATTTAGAGCCCATCACGCCCCTAACGAGTTGGTCAGCAGTTCTCGACGTAGACATGAAAGCGTTTGAAGGTCTTACGAATGCTGCCCCCCACATGTTCGTCAGCGGTGCGCTTGACGGCGAGGTTCCGCCCCTGGTAGCGGAACGTGTGCTCTTCACCCACGGCGAAGCGAAATTCACTCTGCACGCCCTTGTCAGGATGTCTGGGCTCGCGCAGCAGCTGCGCATACGGGTAACCGAGAGCCGGGTTGACGAACTTGAACTCGCCGCAGTAATGGGACACCCGGAGGGTTCCATACACCGGACGGAATGCATACGCGAATAGGTGTGAGCTGTCGGTGTCGAACTGGGACCCAACCCCCCCGGGGGACAAATCGTGTTCTCCAAAGGGCCCGATCGTGATTGTGTGACTGGTGCGGTTATGAATCGTCACCTCGATCGGGTTCGCCAAAGCCTGCGCCGAGGCCGAGAAGATCGCCAAGCTCGCGATCGCCAGCACAGCAACGTTGAGACCCAGCAGCCAGCGGCGAATGACCGCCTGGAACATCGATGTAAAGCCCATTGCGCCCCCAAGTTGTCGGTGCCCCGCAGCGTAGCAAGCCGATCGATGCTGCAACCCTCGGCCGCGGGTGCTGTCGCTTTGGGCGATTGGCAGGCGTCTGCCACCGCCCGAGCGGGCTCCGAGGTGTTCAACCCGTCGCCGATCGGCTGGCCGGGACTACGGAAGCCGGAACGCGTCGTCGAAGATCTCCCGCACCGGAGAGTCGGTGCTGAGCGACCAGTGGCAGCTCAGTCCGTGGTGCAACCCGTCCGGCCGGTGTAGAACGCGTAGTTCCACGGCGCCACCGCGATGTCGTGCGTGTAGGTCCCCGAGATCCAGTTCTGCGGCTGGGAGAACTCCCAGACTCGCCGTGCAATCAGATGGTCCCCGTCCCCTTGGTAGTGGGCCCCCTCAAAGCTCCAGAGCGAAAAGGTGCCGGCCCTGTCGGCCGTGTGCTGCACCACGAGGTGAAGCTTGAGCTTCACGGTGGTAGTGAAGTAGCCCTGCCCGTGGCCGTACTGCCCGTAGCACTGACGCCCGCTCACGAGCGAGGTCGTGGGTGGGTTCGACATGTGGTGCCACCCCGGAGGGAGGCCGGCCGCCCCGGCCTGGCCCGGTGCCCCAACCCATGCCACAGCCGTGGCTGCCACCCACAGAGCGCCGGTCCGACGCGAGCGTCGTCTAGCGCCTACATCCCCCTTACCGCCGCCATCTGTGCCCCTCTCATCCGTGCCGACTGCGAAACCAGCCGTGTGCGGTGCGAACCCTACCGCGCGCCGCTCAGGGCCACGAGTCCCGAGCTTGCAGGCGGGTAACGTTTCCGCCGATGTCTGCCCGGAACTGGCCTCTGCTGGCTTTGGTTGGCTTCGTAGTCGCGGGCTGTGGCGGCACCACGATCGACCACGCCAAGGTCGAGGCTCTGCTGGTCGGGAAGGCCCCCACCGGAGGAGCCACCATCAAATCGGCGAAGTGTCCGGATGGCGTCGCGGCGAAGCAGGGCGCGACCCTCGACTGCGATGTCAAGCTCAGCGACGGGACCAACGGGACCTGGACGGTGTACGTCCAGAACTCCGCGGGAGTGGTGACAGCGAGCTTCGCCGACTTCACCAGCGCGGGGCGAGGCCCCACCGCCGGCCCGTCCGAGGTGGGCAAGACCAAGGACGTTTCTGCCCCTCACGGCGTCCGGCTGCGGGTCACCGTGGTCGGCTACCGCCCCAACGTGGGCCCGGTCAGCGACGACATCAATGGACATGTAGCCACTCTTACCCTGCGAATCGTCAACGCGTCCACGAAGGCCTACCGCGACGACTCGCCCTCCGCGATAACCATCCTGCACGACAGCGACACCGCCGGTGACAACAGCGACGACTCAACGACCAGCGGGAGTCAGCCATGTCAGCGCAGCTTCTGGGACAAGAAGCTGAGCCTCGCTCCCGGGGCCTCGGCCCAGGGCTGCATCCCCTACCACGTCGGCAACAACGAGACGGTCGTGGACTTCAACTTCGGCCCAGGAGGCACGGGGGGAGCGACCTGGAAGCTCGGCCGGGGCTGACCGCGGCCACGCAACTCAACCCGCAGCGCCCGTCCTGCGCGGTAGAACGGTGATCTTGACGGTGAAGGAGTCCAGTGTTCCGTATCCGGGGGAGTAGGTCGTCTCGCGGAACTTGACTGAAGTCCTGCCGTTGCCGACGGCTAGGAAGTGAAAGCGGTACGTAGCCTCGTCGTCCGAATTGACAGGACCGTAGGTCTTCGACACGAACTTCACGACCTTTTTTGCCGGCCGCCGCGAGACGTTCCAATCAGGAACGATCTGGCCCTGTGTCCCGAACACGAAATCGACCACGATGCGATCGCACACGTGCGCCACGATTGAGCTCGGCGGATTCGAAGTATCGGTTCCTTCCGCGTACACGGTGCGGCACTGGGACGTTGCACCAGCCGCCACCCCCTGCACAAATATGCCCGACACCGTTACGACGATCAGCGTCGCGAATGTCTTCCGCATCGCGAGACGAGTCTAACGTCGGCTTGGCGGCAACTGGCGCCGTCCGTCTGACGCCGGACCAACGGCTGGCGCTTACAGCTGAGCGGTGACCAACTTGGTGCCGGCCGGAGCTAGGAGCATGGTCGGGGCTGGGTTATCCTGGCGCGATGGTTTGGCGTGCTGTCGCGGGTGGTTTGTTGGCGGTGTTGTCGGTGACGTTGGTGACCGCGGCTGGAGCCGCGCTGCGCACGGGTCGGATCGTCGGTCACGTGCACGAGTGCAACACGCCGACCAACTGCATCATTCAGCCGTTCACGGTCTCGGCACGCGACCGTGCTGGGGCGATCGTCGCACGCACTACGACGACGGGCAACAACTACTTCGCCCTGCGCGTGCGAGCGGGCCAGTACGCGCTGACCGCGCGCTCGAACGGTGGCTTGCCCTGCCACGCCTCGGCGACCGCCGTCGCCGGTCGGACCGTGCGTCGGACAATCACCTGCCTCGTTCCCTGAGGCGACGAACCCGCTGAAACCCCCGCCGGCGGGACTGGCCGCCCGCGCCTTCGCCTCTTTCGGTTCGAGTGATCTCGCTCGGATCCATGCGTTGCTGCTTGAGCGACGATCTGGCTAGGCTGACTGCGAACCACGAACGTCAACCAAAGGCACCACCATGAGCCAATCGCCAATCGGGACCGGAGCCGAATTCGGCCACATCGATCCGCACGACCTCGCGACGGTCGCGATGCGCTCTACGCCTCGGAGCCGCGCGGTCCTTGATGTCTTCGCCATCGATGACGCCATGCGCTCCAACTACGACGCCCTGCGAGCGGAGGTTCTGCCCCAGCTCAGCCCCGTCGTCGTGATCCAGCCTGACCTCTCGGGCGGGACCTACACGTTGGTCGTGGACGGCACGCATACCACCGTGCACCCGGCCTCGCCGGTCTTCCAATTAACCAAATCGGTCTGTCACGCTCCGCTGGGGCTGTTCTCGATCCTTGCGCCGTATCTGGAGGGACCCCGAACAGACAAGTGGGTGGCACCGCTACAGGCTTATCGAGACGTCCTGGCCGCCGGCCGCGAGGCCGTCGCCGACTGCGGTCTGCCGGATGCGGGCGTGGCTGCATCGACGGAGATCCTGACCGGCGCCGTGGACTTTGCCGACGCGGCGCTGAGCGAGGGCACCTTCTCGATCGAGGGGTTCCAGACGTTCACTCGTGCTGTCCACGTGGCGATCGAGACGAACATGACGCTGGCTGCGCAGGATCTCGTGGTCGGTGTTCAGCGCCAACTGACGGCCTGGAAGCAAATGCTCGGAGCGGAGGCCTGGAAGCAGCTCTACGTCGTCATCCTCGCGATCTGGACAACGGCGGTCCGCAACCAGCACTGGGTGATATTGCGAGATGCGATGGACCCCGAGACCGTCGATGATCACCTGATCACGATCTCCGTCGGCGAGCCCGACGAGATCACGGTTCCGGTGGCGCTCGACAACCTGGCGCGCATCGTCCAGGACAACCTCGCGGCTGTGATGGTGTTCTCGGCGCCTCCACAGGAGGCGCACCAGGTCGAGCTGGCCGATCCGACCGACCTACTGGCCGATGCGGTCGCGCTAGCTATGAAATCGTGTCCCCACGGCGCGGTTCACGACCGTCTCGGCGGTGAACTCGCGAAGACCGCCACCTGAGGTTGTATACGCGGATCGCCACGGCACGAACGGCAAGACGGCGACCTCCCCCAAGACGGCTACGGCAGGTTCCAGAACACGGACGTGACCAGCCAGAACACCAGGGCGGTCAGAGTCAGAAACGCGATTGAAACCGCGAGGCCGAGAGCGTCCAGACGCGGGCCGGCTGCCCGCGGATCAGGTGCGAGCCAGAAACGCAGTCCCCGGTTCGCCAGCGGCATCACCACCCAGGTGAGGAGGCTGACCGACATCACGTTGCTCAGCAGGATCGTCCACCAGAGCTTGGCCCCCGGCCACAGCTCGGTGATGCCCAGGGTCAGAAGCACGATTGTGGGATAGAGCCCCACGAGCACCGCCATCGCGGTCTTCCACGATGGCGGCTCGACGCCGGTGGTCTCCTCCGAGGACGAAAACCAGTTGCCGAAAGGGGTCGACACGCGGTGCTCGGTGAACTCGCTGAACTCGTCGCTGCCGGCGAGCAGCGCGGCTCGCTGCGGTGATTGCAGCCAGGCGTCCAAATGGGCGGTGGAGTCGAAGCGGTAGACGGCGGTCCAGGCCTCCTGGACGCCGGCCACCGGCGGGTACAGATCGCCACCGAGGAAGCCGGGGTAGCCGCGCTCGGCTTCGGTCATCCGCTCTTGGAATGCCCTGAACGCATCCTCGAGGCCGGCGCTCACACGATGCGTGACGACCACGGTGACCGGCTCGGTGCCGTGGCTGTCGAGGAGGATGTTCTGCCGCGGTGGAGCGGCGAACATGCTTGCCCCCCGGTCCAGCCGATCGCGCCGGGTGTCGCTGGCGAGCCATGAGTCGAGGTTCTCGCCCGAGTCGAAGTGATAGATGATCGTCCACTCGTCCCCCTGGGTCGGCTCGATCACCTCTCTGCCGAGAAAGCCGACGAATACGGCCACCGCGCGGTTGAGCTCCTCCTGCCAGGCCCGAAACTCCTCGGTGCGGTCCGGCTTCACGCGCTGGGCCACGACAGCGGTCACCGGCGCCGGGGCGTCGCTGGCTGACGACATCGCCTCAGTACGGGTGACGATCAGCTTTATCGGTCCAGACAGCGTATGCCTGTGCGCCGAGGTCCGGGCGGAACTGCGCGATGTCGATGCGGCGCTCGTTCAGCGGCTTGCCGAAGTCCTCGTACTGGAAGGCGTCGTCGAACCCGATCTTGCTCGTGGCCTCGAGGTCTGAGGAGAAGCGCACCGAGTCCAGGCGGGCCCAGTAGATCGCGCTCATGCACATCGGGCACGGCGCCCCGCTGATGTATATGTCCATGCCCTTCAGCATCCGCGCCCGCTCGGGCACCGGATCCGCGGAACCCTCCGGCCGAGGGATCAGTTCAAGCGTGGAGGCATTCTGCTCACTTTGGGCGATCGACGGTGCCTCCGGATTCAAAACAGCCGCCGCCTTGCGGATGCACTCGATCTCGGCGTGCGCGGTGATGTCGCCGGTCAGAAGCACCCGGTTCTGTCCTCTGGCTACGATCTCTCCGTCCTTGGCGATAACCGCTCCGAACGGCCCTCCCCAGTTGTTGCGAACCGACTCCGCGGCCAGTCGGCAGGCCTCCTCCATCAGCTCGTCTGGTGTCATGCCGCCCTGTCCTTTCTGTCGAGCATATGACGGCGCCGGCGCCGCCCGGGGCTTGCCGGCGTCGGTCGGCCCGCCCTGGTTTCTACCTATCGTCGGCGACGCGGGCAAATTGAGCCGGCTGCGCGAGTGGTGGTGGTAGGCGCCTATGGACTTGAACACCGTGGAGGCGTTGGTTCCTGCCGATCGCGCGGCGCTCGACGGCTGGGAGCCCGGAGACGCCTGGCTGGCGGGAGGGACCTGGCTGTTCTCGGAGCCCCAGCCGGAGGTCCGCCGCCTGATCGATCTCTCCGCATTCGAATGGCCGGCGCTGACCGCGTCCGAGCGCGGGTTGGAGATCTCCGCGACCTGCACCCTCGCCGAGCTCGCCCGCTGGCCGGAGACCGATTCGACCAGGGCAGTGGATTGGCCGGCGACCTCGATATTTCGTCAGTGCTGTCGGGCGCTGCTCGGTTCGTTCAAGGTCTGGAACGTCGCCACCGTCGGCGGCAACATGTGCCTGGCGCTGCCCGCGGGGCCCATCACCTCACTTACCGCGTCGCTTGACGGTAGCTGCACTGTCTGGCAGCCCGGGGGCGGTGTGCGAACGATCGGCGCCTCGGAATTCATCCTCGGCCCCGGACAGTCCGCGCTCGGTCGCGGCGAGCTGCTGCGCTCGATCCTGCTGCCCCAGTCGGCGCTGTGGTGTGCGACCGCGTTCCGCCAGTACTCGCTGGCTCCGATCGGGCGCTCCGCCGTCGTGGTCATCGGGCGGCGTGCCCCCGGCGACGACGAAGTCGTGATCACGGTGACCGCGTCCGTGCCGAGGCCGGCGCAGCTGCGCTTTGCCTCACTGCCCACCGCCACCGAGTTGTCCCAGGCTCTCGAGGGCGCCGAGCTCGCGTACTTCGACGATCCCCACGGCCACCCCGAGTGGCGGGAGCACCTCACCCGGCTGTATGCCGAAGAGGTCCGATCCGAGCTCGAGCAGGCCTCATGAGGGTCAACGGCGACGAGGTATTGGTCGCACCTCGGCCGGGGCAGTGCCTGCGCACGTTCCTGCGCGAGCAGGGCTGCTTCGGGGTCAAGAAGGGTTGCGACGCCGGCGACTGTGGCGCCTGCACCGTCCACGTCGACGGCATGCCGGTGCACAGCTGCATCTTTCCGGCCGTCCGGGCTCAGGATCGCCAGATCACCACGATCGAGGGCCTCGGCGCCGGCCACCCCGAAGACCTGCATCCACTGCAGAAGCAGTTCCTCGCCGCCCAAGGATTTCAATGCGGCTTTTGCACCGCCGGAATGATCATGACCGGCGCCACGCTTGACGCGGAGCAGTTGTCCGAGCTTCCGCGCTCGCTGAAGGGGAATATCTGCCGCTGTACGGGATACCGCGCGATCGCGGACGCCTTCGCCGGCAGGGAAAACGTCGAGCACCCCGGCGCCGAGGAGTCGCAGATCGGCCGTGCGGTGCCGGCTCCCGCCGGGCCGAAGGTCGTCACCGGCGCGGCCCGGTTCACGCTGGACACTGCGCCCGAGGGGCTGTTGCACTGCAAGCTCGTGCGCTCGCCGCATGCGCACGCCCACATCCGCGCGATCCACGTTGCCGACGCCTCGGCTGTGCCCGGAGTGCAGCTGATCCTCACCCACGAGGACTCGCCCGCTCACTATTACTCCAGCGGACGCCACCATCGTTACATCGACGATCCCGATGACATGCTGCTCCTGGATCCGATGGTGCGCTTTCCCGGGCAGCGCGTCGCCGCCGTGATCGCCGACAGCGTCGCCGCCGCTGAGCGTGCGGCAGCGCTGATCAAAGTCGACTACGAGCTGCTGCCCGCCGTGTTCGACGCCGAGGCCGCGATGGCACCCGGAGCGCCGTTGCTGCACGGTGACAAGGGGCCGGAGTCCCGCATCGCCGACCCCGGGCGCAACCTGGCCGCCGAACTCCACAGTGAGATCGGAGACACCGAGGCGGCCTTCGCCTCAGCGGCGGAGATTTATGAGGACACCTATTCGATTCATCGCGTCCACTGCGTGCACCTGGAGACTCACTGCTCGATCGCGTGGATCGACGACGAGGGTCGCCTCGTTGTGCGGACCAGCAGCCAGGTGCCGTTTCTGGTGCGGGACACGCTCTGCCGCCTGCTCGATCTGCCGCGCGATCGCGTCCGCGTCTTTTGTGCCCGCGTGGGCGGTGGCTTCGGCGGCAAGCAGGAGCTGGTGACCGAAGACATCGTGTCACTGGCGGCGTTGCGCCTGGGCCGGCCGGTGCAGCTCGAGCTCACCCGCGAAGAGGAGCTCGCCGCCACGTCGACCCGTCACGCCACGCGGGTCGCCGTCAAGGTGGCCGCCAACGACGACGGGGACCTGACGGCGATCGCGCTGCGAACCGTGTCCGACACCGGCGGTTACGGCAACCACGGCCCCGGGACGCTGTTCCACGGCAGCGGGGAGTCGATCGTGCTTTATCGCTGTGCGAACAAGAAGATCGACGCCTACTCGGTCTACACCAACAACCCGCCCGGAGGTGCGCTGCGCGGTTACGGGCTCAGCCAGACGGTGTTCGCCGTCGAGTCGGCACTGGACGAGCTGGCGCGCCGTATCGGGGCCGACCCGCTGGACTTCCGCGTCCGCAACGTGATCGGGCCCGATGACGAGCTCGTCTCGTTCGAGGGGGCGCCGCACGGCGTGCGGATCGGCAGCTATGGGCTCGATCAGTGCTTGGCCGCGGTGCGTGAGGCGCTCGCGGGCGACCCGGGTCAGGAGGTGCCGGCGGGCGATTGGCAGGTCGGCGAGGGGATCGCCGTCTGCATGCTTGACACCGCTCCGCCGTTCGGCCACGTCGCCCACGCCCGGGTCGCCGAACGTCCCCGCGGGGGCTACACCGTCTCGGTCGGCACGGCTGAGTTCGGCAACGGCGCGACGACGGTGCACCAGCAATTCGCGGCCACGATCCTGGGTGTGGCTGCCGATGAGGTCGAGATCGTCCAGTCAGACACCGATGTGGTGGAGCACGACACCGGGGCTTTCGGCTCGACCGGCATTGGGGTGGCAGGGACGGCGGTGTGGCGAGCAGCTGAGCGTTTGAAGGAGCTGCAGGCGAGCAGGGCTGCAGACGCGGGCGTGCTGACGGCCGAGGGCTACTGCGACGGGACTGACCGCTCGGTCGCGTTCAACGTCCAGGGCTTCAGAGTGGCGGTGTCGCCGGCCACCGGCGAGATCCGGATCCTGCTCAGCGTGCACGCTGCCGACGCCGGCACGGTGATCAACCCGCTGCAGTGTCGCGGACAGGTCGAGGGCGGGATCGTGCAGGCGGTGGGGGCGACCATGTACGAGCACATCGAGCTCGATGGCGCTGGCAACGTGACCACGCGGACGCTGCGCGACTACCACGTTCCGGTGATGGCAGATGCGCCCGTCACCGAGGTGTTTTTCGCGGACACGCACGACCGTGTGGTCGGTCCGCACGGTGCGAAGTCGATGAGCGAGAGTCCGTTCACTGCGGTGGCGCCCGCGCTGGTCAATGCCCTCCGCGATGCCACGGGTGTGCGGTTCACCACCCTGCCCGTGACGCGAGACCGCGTCTATCTGGGGTTGACGCGTCCCAGAGAGCCGTCCGGCCACGTGGAATGACGACATTTGCGCTTGTCCACGGCGCGTGGCACGGCGCCTGGAGCTGGGACCGGGTAGTGCCCGAGCTGGAGGCCGCGGGTCACACCGTCGTGGCTGCTGACCTTCCCTGCGAGGATCTGAGCGCTGGCTGCAGCGAGTACGCCGAGCTCGTGCTCGGGAGCCTCGCAGATCGACCCGACGACGATGTCGTCCTGGTCGGCCATTCCGCCGGCGGCCTTACCCTCCCGGTGGTCGCTGCCGCGATGCCAGTGGCCAAAATGGTCTTCGTCTCGGCCCTGCTGCCGCAGCCGGCGCGCCGCTTTGCGGACCAGAACGCGCAGGAGGGCATCCTGCTCGGTGAATACCAAGCGGGGGTGGAGCTCGACGCCGCGGGCCGACGACGTTGGTTTGATGCCGACATCGCGCGTCGCACCATGTACTCGGGCTGCTCGGAGGCCGACGCCGCGTGGGCGTTTGCTCGGCTGCGAGCGCAGGCGTCGACCATGTATACGGAGCCGAGCCCCCTGACGAAGTGGCCGGAGGTTCCAGTTGTGGACGTCCGTGGCGATGACGACCAACTGGTGTCACCGACGTGGGCGGCGCACGCCGTCCCCGCGCGACTGGGCGTCGCCCCGATCGTGCTGCCGGGAGCAGGCCACACGCTGATCGTCTCCCACGCGCCGCAGCTCGCTGACATCCTGCTCGGCCGATGACAACCCGGCCTGGCGATCCGAGCCCTTTGCATATCGAGGAACCAATCGCATAGGGTCTTCACATCGCGGTCGGGGGTTGGACCGCCGACAGGGCCGCCCGCCCGTACAAACGAATAGGAGGGCGCAATGGGAATGATCCGCCGACCCACCATCTTGTTCTTACTCACGGCGTCGATCGGCGCGGTCGCCGCCGGTTGCGGCAGCAGTTCGTCCTCGAGCACGTCATCAAGCACGCCGGCTAGCAGCACGACGTCAGCTGCGACGACGACGACCTCCGCGGCGTCCACCCCCGCGAGTGTCTCGAGCAATCCCGCGGTCGTGCAGGCAGTAGCCGCATGCAAGGCGGGCATCAACTCGCAGTCGAGGCTCACGGCGAGCGTCAAGGCGAAGCTCACCTCGCTTTGTGACAAGGCCGCGAGCGGCGATGCGGCCGGCGCGAGGAAGGTGTCGGCTCAGGTCTGCCAGGAGATCATCAAAGCGACCGTGCCGGTGCAGGCGCAGACGCAGGCGCTGGCCACCTGCCCGAAGGGCTAACACCGCGTAGCCACGCTATTTCGATCCCGCAGCGCTGACCGTCAACAAGACCGCGCTCGCTGCCGGCAACCGAATTACGTACTTGCCCGCAGTGACGTTGACATGGGTGATCGCGCGCCGGCCGGACAGCGCTCCTGTCTCGGTTGAGGGGGCGAAGCTCTGACCCGCGAGCGAGACGCCGTCGGTCGCCTGCGCACTCGGCGCCAGCAGCCGGGCGATTGTCGCGGAGCCGAGCGCGCCGGAGACCCGAACGGCGACGCGATGGCTTCTTACGATGTCGTCGTTGATCAGCGCGACTCGGATCGAGCCGTGAAGATCCCGCGTCGCCCAGGCTCGCACCGTGCTGGTCCCGCCGGAGGTGGGTAGCAGCCGCGCGCCCGGCGGTGCTGCCTGAGCGAAAGCCAGCAGTCCGTAGTACTCGGGCTCCACGTGGGCTCGCCAGCTCGAGTTGACATGGGTGAACTTGAACAGCTGGTACACCGCCGTGGGATAGGTGTGGATATTGACGCCGTCGACCCCGACGCGCACGTCCGCGAACAGCGCATCGAGACTCCAGAGCGCCATCGCAAACGTGTTCGGGACTCCGGCCGGAACCCCGCACGAGACGTTGTTCATCTCGTCGATCCGAAGCGGCAGATGACGGTCGTGCGCGACCGCCACGTAGTCCGCCACGCCCTCCGCGTACCCGGTCGAGGCGTAGCGCGAAAGCAAGGTCGAGATCGTCGGATACGTAGGTGACCCCGGCGCGTTGTAACACGCCTGCAAGGGGTAGCGATGCACCGTCATCATGCGGAGCGCAGGCTCGGCGGCAGCGAAGCTTCCGAGCTGTGCCAACCACATGTGTCCGCCGCTCGCGGGGCCGGCGAGCCGGGCCAGTGGCAGCTCCGAGCCGATGCTCGAAAAGTCCCGCGTGAACGCAGCCATGTCATAGGTCTGCGGACGGGAGGCGATCCGCTGATGGTTCCGGACGTACCAGCCGAACGCGCGGTTCCCGAACAGCTCGGGCTCGTTTCCGAGCTCGAATGCGACGATCCGGCGGCTCCCGAGCGCCGCCACCATCGCCTGCGCCTCCGCGGTGGCCAGGGTCGGGCTGCGGGCCTCGAGGTTGAGGCCCATCAGCAAGCGCGCGCCAACCGCATCCGCGAGCGCCCTGATCACCTCCAGTCGACGGGCGTTGAGCGAGTAATTCACTCCGGGTGGCCGCCTGAATCCCGCGACCGGCCACCACGTTTTGTCGCTCGACACCCCGCCGATCCTCAGCACGCCCGCTTGCCCTGGGGTGAGGTTCCGGAGCAACCGCACGAGGACCGGGTTGATCGCGCCTGGATCCTTCCCGGCATACGCCTCGATCGCCCAATACTCGATCGACAAGCCGAGGAACCCGGTGGGAATCGGTCTTCCACTTGCCGTTCCCCGCACGGAAACCTCGACGGCGTGTGACGTGAGCGAGCGGGCAGGGTCAAGCCCTCGGGCACTCACGTATCCAACGCACGCGAGGACAGCGGCTCCAACGAGCGCTACGAGCTTTACCAGTACGGTGTGATGACCGCTAACCCAGGCGCACATGCGGCGCCAGCGCTGCACTCACCTCTCCGCCAAACGTGATTGTGACCGTGGGACAGTTACCGTGGCGGTGGCGGACCTACCGACACCGAGGTAGAAACGCACCACGAGCCCGTAACTACACACACCACCTGAAACGTGGCCGTGTGAGAAAAGTTCCGATTAAGGCCGGAAGCGTTACAGCGAGCGCCGCTAGCGCAAGGTCAGGAGTGCCGCGCTCGCCGCCGGCAGGCGCACCGAGTAAGCACCCTGCTTCGGGGTGATCGCAGAGGTGCGACGTGGGCCGCCCAGCAAACCCGTGCGGGTGGTGCTTCCGAAGCTCTGGTTCGCGAGCGTCACCCCACGCGTCGAAAGGGCGCTCGGGGCTCGTAGGAGCGCGAGGCTGGCCCGTCCGTGGCTACCGGGAATCTGCACGGACAGCTGATGGGCGGCGCTAGTGTCATCGTTGATCAGGGCGATGCGGATCACGCCATCGCTCCCGCGGGTGGCCCACGCCCGGACCCGGCCGTTGTCGGTTGACGACTGCACCAGGCTGGAGCCGGGCGGCGCGGCCTGCGAGAACAACAGGAGCCCGTAGTACTCGGGGTAGACGGAGGCGCTCCAACCACTCCCGCGATGGCTCATCGTGAACAGCTGATAGACGGCGCCGGGCCAGGTATGGACGTCAACGTTGTCGACCCCGATCGCGGCGTCCGCGAATAGGGCGTCGATCACCCACAGGGCCTCGGCGAAGCTGTTGGTGACGGGCCCCGGGTTCCCGCACGAGACGCTGTTCATCTCATCGACCGAGAGGCGCAGGTGGGCGGCATGGACGATCGACACGAATGGTGCGAGCGCGCTCGCCGGGTCGGTTGACCCCGCGGGCGAAAGGAGCCGGTCGATGGTCGGATACGCGGGCGACGAGGGAGTCGCGGAACAGGCCTGGAACGGATAGCTATGCAGCGTCACCAGCCCCAATCGCCGCACCCCGCGGATGAAAGCACCCAGATCGGTCACCCAGCTTCCGGCGTAGCTCGAGGGCCCTGCGAGGGGGGGCTGCGCCGGCAGCGCCGCGGCGATCTTCGCGAAGTCACGCGTGAATACGCCCAGGTCGTAGCCGGCCGGCCGGCCGGGCACCGGCTTCCCGTTCGCGATGTACCAGCCGAAGTTCGGGTTCCCGAACAGCTCAGGCTCGTTGCCCAGCTCGAACGCGGCG
Source organism: uncultured Solirubrobacterales bacterium (assembly GCA_963695965.1). Lineage (GTDB taxonomy): Bacteria > Actinomycetota > Thermoleophilia > Solirubrobacterales > Solirubrobacteraceae > Palsa-465. The sequence continues at coordinate 14,884 of CAVOIU010000038.1, read as the reverse complement.
AGCCGGCTGCGGCCGATGTAAGTCAGCATCGCCTCGGCCTCGGCCCGGGCGATCTTGGCGCTGTCGGCCTCGAACTGGACCCCCATGATCAGGTGTGAGGCGGTCGCGTTCGCGAGTGCCCCCGCCACCTGGAGCCTCCCCTTGGTCAGGGTGTAGTTGATTCCCTTGGATTGGGTGACGCCGCTGACCGGCCACCAGGTCTTGTCGGTGGTGACGCCGCCGATCCGCAGCACGCTCGTGTTTCTGGCCACGACGTGCCGGATCAGCTGCACCAGCACCGGGTTGACCGCCCGCGGGTCCTGTCCCGCGTAGTTCTCGAGCGCCCAATACTCGATCGACATCCCGAGGAACCCGTTCGGGATCCGGCGCTGCACAGTCGACGGATCGACCTTCACGGCCACCGGAGCAGTAGCCGGATCGACGTACCCGCCCTGCGCGCTTCCACTCGACAGTCCGACGCTCAGACCCACCACCGCGGCAGCGAGGACCGCCAGCGTAAGCAAGCCGGCGCGCGCGCGCGGCGCACGGAGCCGCGCTGTCAGCCGTCGTGCGAGCTGCCGACCCATCCTTGCCTCCTTCAACGCGCAGGTGAGCGAAGAGTTTCGACCTACCCATATATGGTGGCCGGCCATGGCGGCGCCAACGTCAGCCCTGTCCTGGAGCGGTGGCAAGGACTCGGCGCTCGCGCTACGTGCGCTGCGAGCCGGCCCGGAACCGGATCCGAGCGCGCTGATCGTGACCGTGACAAAGGACTTCGACCGCGTCTCAATGCATGGGGTGCGGCGTGAGCTGCTTATCCGCCAGGCCGACGCCGTCGGGTTGCCGCTGGTCGAGGTAGAGATCCCGGCCGCGTGCTCGAACGCCATCTACGAGCAGCGGATGGGACAGGCACTGGCGGAGTCGCCGCTCCGTGAGGCGCGGACGATCGCGTTCGGTGACCTGTTCCTGGCGGACATCCGCGCCTACCGCGAGGAGCGCCTCGGCAGCGTGGGCAAGCGCGCCGTGTTTCCGCTCTGGGGTCGAGACACTGGCGAGCTGGCTCGCGAGTTCATCGCTGCCGGCTTCGAGGCGATCCTCGTGTGCGTCGATCCGGCCAAGCTCGATGCCAGCTTCGCCGGGCGCGGGTTCGACTCCGAGCTCCTAGCCGACCTGCCAGCAGGTGTCGATCCGTGCGGCGAGAACGGCGAGTTCCACACGTTCGTCCACGCCGGCCCGATCTTCACCGAGCCAATCCGGTGCCACGCCGGCGAGATCGTCGAACGCGACGGTTTCGTCTTCTGCGACGTGCTGCCCTCGGAGCCCGCGACCGCCGCTGCATGACCGGTCTCGCCGCTACACCCACGCCTTGCGCCGGAAGAACACGAGCAGCCCGGCGACCGTGACGATCATGCTCCCGAGCCCGAGCACCCAGAACGTCCAGGTCGCGTTGATGACGTGCAGGACCATGTAGCCGAAGTTCTGTCCGAAGAAGCCGGTGATGAAGGAGAGCGGCAGGAAGATCGTCGCGATCACCGTCAGCTGCTTCATCACGTCGTTCTGACGGTTGCTGACAGTCGAGAGGTAGAGGTCGGTCGCGCCGGACAGGAGGTCCCGATAGGAGTCGATCAGGTCGCTGATCCGGATCAGGTGGTCGTAGATGTCACGGAAGTAGTCGCGCTCGTCGAGCTCGAGGCCGGGCAGTTCGGCGAGCTGATCGATCGACCGCGCGAACATGTCGCGCTGCGGCGTCACGACCTTCCGCATCGCGACGAGCTGACGCTTTAGCCCGAACAGCCGCTGGAGCTGCTCGTCGGTCGGGTTCTGGAGCACGGCGGCCTCGAGCTCGTCGATCTGGTCGTCCATGTCCGTCAGCACCGGGAAGAAGCTGTCGGTGAGGCTGTCGAGCACGCGGTAGAGCAGGAACTGCTCGCTGTGCAGTGTGCGCCCATCGAGCTCGTGCCGCTGCTGGTCGAGCACCGGCAGCGGGTCGCGGTGGATTGTGACCAGGTACTGGCCCGAGATGAACATGTGCACCTCGTGGAGCTGCGGGACCTCGTCGGGGCTGCTCTGCCAAGCGCCATAGAACACGAGGAAGATGTGATCCTCGTAGTTGTCGAGCTTCGGGCGCTGGCCGAAGTGGTCGGTGTCCTCGAGCGCCAGCGGGTGAAATCCGAACAGCTCATGCAGCCGCGCGAGCTGCTCGTGACTCGGTGAGGTCAGGTCGAGCCAGAAGAAGTGGTCACGCTGCATGTGGTCGCGGATCTGCGCTTCATCGATCGAGGTGAAGCACGGCACGACGAACTCGAAGCCATCGTGTCCGTGGTCCTTGTTTGCCGACCTGGCCTTGCCGACGGGCATGATCGTCTCCTTGTTCGCCGGTGGTGGGGACATTGTCGACGCGGGCGCGGCTGGACCCGAGAAGCCGCCTGGCTGCGGGTTACGCTCCGGCGGGATGCGGGAGAGACCCCCACTGCTCAGCGCGACGGTTGTGGTAATTGCATGCGCGGCTCTCGCAGGCTGCGCTACGACGTCCAGCACCACCGCCGATGGTCCATCGCCCGCCCAGAGCGTGGCGTCGACCGGTCACAGAACGAATCCGGGCAGCGCCCGAAGGACAACGCGCGCTCATCCGAAGCCGGCCGCCCGGCCCGCGACCGCCCGGCTCCCTGTCAGCACCGCGAGCAGCCACACCGTCCAACCACAGCCGGCACCCGGCTCCTGTCACGCGCGCGGCTCGGGCCTCTTCAGCCTTCCGGACCCACGCTGCACCCCGGGCGCGATCAGCCCCGCCGTCACGCAGGCGAACATCGACTCGACCATCTGCATGCACGGCTACACGAAGACCGTGCGGCCCTCGGAGTCGGTGACCGAACGCGAGAAGTTCGCGAGCATGGACGCATACGGCGACAGCGGCAGCCCGCACGACTACGAGTATGACCACCTCGTCTCGCTCGAGCTCGGGGAGCTCTGAACGACTCGCGCAACCTGTGGCCGGAGCCCGGCGCGTCGCCCAACCCCAAGGACAAGGTCGAGGACCGCCTGCACGCGCTCGTCTGCGACCGCCAGATCAGTCTCGCGAGCGCCCAGCGGCAGATCGCCGGCAACTGGATCGCCGCGTACAAGCGGCTGTTTGGCTGAGGCGTCTGCGGAGGGTCGTGACGCGTTCATCGAGCGAGTAAGCGATCATGGGTGGATGCCCGATCCGTCTCCTCAGCGCAGTGTCAAGATCGGATCCGACGAGCGGACCGGCTGGTCGTCCGAACGCCCGCGCCGCGATGGTGCGCCTCCGCGGCCGGCCGACGTGTCTGTGCGCTCACGCATCCTGCGTCCCTCGGACCGTCTGCGGTACTCGCCGGGCAGCCTGCTGCTGATCGTCGGCGCCGCCGCGTCGCAGCCCGGGCAGCTCGCCGAGCGCGTCGTCGAGGAGCGCGGCGCGGTGCTCTCGCTCCCCAAGGTCCGTGCGCTGCTGGCCGGACGGGTCGCCGACGAGGAGATCGAGTCACGGTCCCGTGAGCTTCTCGACGCGACGATCGCGAAGCGGATCGAGTCGGGGCAGACCGTCGTCGTGCCCGTCGAGGGATTCGATGCCGAGGAACGCGAGCGTTACGTGCGCCTCGCCCACGGGCAGCGCCGACCTCGACACTTGATCCTGCTCGAGTCCAGTCGCGACGCGACCTCCGAGGAAGAGCGTGCCGAGCTCAACGAGCTGCGTCGGGCCCTCGACGCCGGCGAGCTCGGCAAGGAGGGCTTTCAGACCGTCATGCGCCTCGGCGGCAATTCGCTCAGCGAGCTCAAGCGGATCGTGTTCCGCCCGCCGCCGCGCGACGACTGAGACGCGGCTTCCGCAGGGCCTGCGACGGAACTACCCTGTCGCTGGAGATGGCGACACCCGGTAACGATCCCTACGAGACGCTCGGCGTGAGCCGTGACGCGTCCGACGACGAGTTGCACGCCGCCTACCGGCACCTCGTCCAGCTCCACCATCCCGACCACAACAACGGCTCGCCCGAGTCCGCGAGACGCTTCGAAGCGGTCCAGGAGGCCTACGCGGAGATCCGGCGCGTGCGAGAACGGGCTCCCCGCGCGGACAGCAAGCCCCCGCGCGTCAAGCTCGCCCCCGACGTAGAGGCGCGGCTGGCCGATCTCGAGCGTGAGCTTCGCGACGCCCAAGCGGCACGCGAACGCGCGCGGCGCGCCGCCGCAGAGGCCGCAGCGGCCAGCTACAAGCGTCCCTCGGACGAGGAGCTCGGGTACGTGCATACGGACGACACCTTCGGCAAGCTCCTCGAGGACGCTCGCGCGGAGCTATCGGAGCGGCTCTCCGGAGCGCGCGAACACTCGATCGCGGAACGGGTGACCGAGCTCATCGACGAGCTCGCGTCGAAGGCGCGTAGAGACCCGCCTTCGAGCTAACAGCGCCTACGGCACCATCACGACGCGACCGAAGGCCTGGCGGCTCTCGATGTACGCGTGTGCGGCCGCTGCCTCAGCAAGCGGGAACGTGCGGTCGATCACCACGCGCAGCTCGCCGGTCGCGACCCGCCCGATCAGGTCGCCGATCATCGCGTGGACCCGGGGGTACTCGTTGAGCAGCGCCCCGCCGAGGAACACGCCGCGCAGCGAGTTGTTCTTCTCCCACAGATCCCGTGCCTCGATCGCGGAGCCGGCGCGGCCGGCGATCCCGACGCTGACGAGCGTTCCCCGGTATGCGAGCGCGGCGATGCTGTCGACGAGGTTCTGGCCGCCGACCGAGTCGAGGATCACGTCGGCACCGCGCCCCTCGGTCAGCTCGCGAGTGCGCTCGACGAAGTTCTCGCGCGCGTAGTTGATCCCGTGGTCGAGCCCGAACTCCTTCAGGCGCTCGAGCTTCTCATCGCTCGACGCGGTCGAGAGCACGGTCGCGCCGGCCTGCTTGGCGAGCTGGATCGCGGCCATGCCGACGCCTCCACCCCCGGCGTGGATCAGCGCCGTCTGCCCGGCCTCGAGGTGGCCGGCGGTGAACAGGCACTCCTGGGCGGTCCCGAACGCGACCGGAATGGACGCCGCGGAGGCAGCGTCCAACCCTTCGGGGATCGGCCAGCTGGTGATCGCCGGGACCACTCGCTTCGAGGCATGCGATCCGGCCATGTTCAGGGTGACTACGTGGTCGCCGGGCGCGCGGTCCTCGACGCCGGCGCCGACCTCGACGACCGTGCCGGCGGCGAGGTATCCCACGATGTGCGGGACCACCGGCGGGGGAGACCCGGCACGGGCGAGCACGTCACCGCCTTCGATGCTGATCGCCTCGACATCGATCAGTATGCAGCCGTCGACGCACTCTGGATCGGGTACCTCCTCGTGGCGCAGGATGTCCGGGTCGCCGTTCTCGTAGATCACTGCCGCCTTCATGGATCGCGACTCTATTCGACCTTGAGGGCCCCGGCTAGGGCTTCGTCGCTACGGTGGGGGCCATGCCACGCTGGCGGCAGGCGGTCACGACGACTGCCCTCCTGGGCGTCCTCGGCCTCGCGGGTTGCGGGGGCAGCTCGACGTCGTCGAGCACCACGTCTACATCGCCCGCCACGCAGACCACCGCCACCGCGCCGGCGAAGCACCAGCCGAAGGCCAAGCCCAAGGCTCGGCCGAAGCCAAAGCCCAAGCCGGCCCCCAAGCCCGTGCCCACGACTCCCGTGACGACGACGACGTCGACTACCCCGGCGCCGACCGGCGGTGCAGCGATCGGGCCTACAACTATGAAGTAGCCGAGCCGCGCTTGGGCGCTAGCCGCAGCCGCCGAGCGCCGAGCTGCAGGGCTACAAGGTCCCTGCGCGCCTGGGTCACTGGCTCTCGGGCAACGGCTCGATCACGCTCGATTCGACCACGGTCACCAGCAACACCGACCCCAAGTTCGCGATCCCGCCGCAGGAGAGCTCGGCTCCCGGCGGCTTCAATCGCGGCGCGTATGGCGTCGGCCGCCGAAAGGGGCCCACCGGCACTAGTGCGTCAGCTTCGTCAGCCGCCTGGCTCAGTCACCGTCAGCCGCACCGTCCGAGCGCCGGGGTCGTTCGCAAGCTTCAGTCGGGCCGCGTCCGGTGCTGAAACGACTCGAGCACCGGCAGCGTCCACGCGATAACCGTTCGGGTAGTGCAGCGCCGGGATGAACACGACCGTCGGGGCGTGAATCGCCGGGTTCGGCGTGTACGAGAAAGCGAACGTATTGCTCGAAGGGTCGTAGTGGTAGGCGAGCGGCGTTCCGGCCGTGGCCTGCGGATAGGGCTCCGACAGGACCGCCAGCTTCGCCTGGCGGAGGGTCGAGTTGTTATCCGAGTCGTCGAACAGAGCTCCGGAGCCGGCGCCGCCGGGCGCATCGATCCAGTCCTTGTAGCTCCAGTACATCCAGCCCTCCATGTGGCTGTCGGCGAGTTGGACCATCCGCTCGATGTCGGCCAGATCCTGGGTGTCGCCGAATTCGTCGAGAAGCGAAGGGGCGCTCATCTGTGCGGACGTCGATGCCGCGTTCTGCATCACGCGCTCGTCCTCGGTCGGGCACGACTGGTACCCGGGCGCGCTCGACTCGTGGTCTGGCTGTCCGGCGAAGATCGGCGCGAGGCAGTAGTCGTGGAACGCGAACCCCGCCGGACCGACGCTCGATGGAGGTTTGGCGAGCCAAGAGCCGACGCCAAAGTCGAAGTAGATGTGGGGCTCGTAGAAGACGATCGTTCGGCGATCCGCCCGACGGACGCCCAGAGCGAGTCGGGTTTCGAACGGCTGCAGCGACAGATCGTCGAACGCCGGACACCCCGCGGGCTGCATACACGTCGCATCTTGGCTTCCGGGGTACGGCTCGTTGAACAGGTCGTAGCCGAGCATCAGCGGGTTCGATCGAAAGGCGCCGGCCATCACCGACCAGGCACGGGCGAACTCCGCGCCGATCCCGTCTGTGTCGGCGTATAGGTTGTCGAACGCGCGGTCGGTCGCCGGCGCCTCGATGTCCAATGCCGAGTGAGGCAGGATCGGGACACCGTCGGTGAACGTCGCCCAGGCGGGGAACCCGTCGCCGCCGAGGGCGGGGCTATAGATGTCCTGGTGGGCCTCGAGCAGCGTGTAGATGTGGTGCTCGCTGAGGACGTGCCCCTCGCGGACGATCTCGTTCAGGTAGCTCGTGTCGATCTGGCCGCGCGTCGGCTCGAGTCCGACCCAGAACCACGCCAGGCGCACCGCGTTGAACCCCCAAGACGAGATCAGCGCGCCGTCGGTGTCGGAGAAGCTCGCGGGTGGGGGGTAGTACGGGGCTGTCTTGTGGGCCACCTGCAGGCCATGGATGATCACCACGCGCCCGGCCGCGTCCTTCAGCCAGTGCCCGTCGGTGCGCACCGGGCCTGTCGCAAAGGCGGCGGCCGGCGCGGCGAGCACCAGCACGACGCACGTCGCGAGCCATCGCGCCCACGACCTCACCCTCGCCGCGCCGTGCGCTAGAAGTGCAGGCTCAGGCACCCTTCGTCCGCGCTTGGGATCGGATACGAGCCGAAGTCGACTGCGGTGTTGGGCGATTGCACGCTGCTGCCGGCGCTGTCGTCCACCCCGATGTAGGACCCATGGGGGCACAGGTCGGCCCACTCCAGGTTCGAGCGCAGCGTGTTGCCCTGCACGATCGCGCCGGACATGCGTGAGACCGCGATCGCCATCTGGGTGTTGATCTGCCCCTTGCCGGTGGTGTTGCCGGTGAAGCGGACCGCGCCGTCGCCGTACGCGGTGTTGTCTCCGAACCAGGGCCGCGTGCCGATCCCCGCGCCGAGCAGCAGGAACGCGTTCGGGCTCGTCCAGAGGAGGTTGTTGGTGATCGTGGTTCCGCTGAAGTCAAGGTGCGAGGGCGGGTACAGCGGGTCGACGGTGAATGCCGACCACCCCGAATTGCCGGCGTTGACGATCGTGTTGTCCTCGACGACGGAATGCTGGTCCGGATCGACCGATGCCATCGAGCGGAACACGACGATGCTCACGTCGGTCGCGTCGACGATCTGGTTGTGGGCGATGTAGGAGTCCTCGCCCGCGTTGCTGATCCCGTCGGCGAATCCGAACGTGGAGCTGACGGACTGCTGGCCCGATTCGAGGTTGCTGAGCTGGCCGGTGATCGTCCCCGTCTCGACCCGGCCGTCGACCACCCCGGCGGTCTCGTACCAGTGGAACTTCGTGCTGTACCCGTCGATCAGGTTCCCGACGATCGTCACGTTGTGGGACGCGGACCCGTCGGGCGTCGGGTAGATGACCATGTTGCTCCATCCCGAGGTGTTGTCGATCCGGTCGTCCTGGACGGTCGTTCCCGAGCCGCCGAGCACAGCGACGTCGATCGAGTCGTGGTTCATGCCGACGCCTTGGTTGCTGCGCTGACCATCCACCCACACGCTCTTGAGCTTCGCGGCCGAGCTGACCGCGACAACCGGCTGGCCGTTGGCGCTCGTGCGAACCAGCCTTGCCATCGCCGCGTACTCGGCGGGCTTGGGTGCACCCACCGTCTCGAGCGTGACTCCGGGCGGAAGCTTCAGCTGGTCGCCGATGCGGACGACGGCGCCGGGATCGAGCCATACGGTCCCGCCGGGCGCTGCCCGGTCCAGCAGCTGCTGCAGCTGGGCGCCGGTGCCGCCGGGGAACGCCCCGGGGTGGGACGAGATCGGGATCGCGATCACCGAGCGGTCCGGGTTCCATCCGTACAGCTGCCCCGAGCACAACCTCGGGACCGATGGGCCGAAGCCGGCCGTGTCGAAGAACGAGCCGACGAGATCGGCCCAGCTCGTCGTGCGGGTGCTGAGCGCCGTGTATTGCGCTGCAAAGGTCTGCGGATCCGGTTCTGACTCCCGCGCGATCCGCCACAGGACCAGTAGCCGCTCGCCGTAGTTGTAGGGGCGACGCAGGAACGCGGGCGAAGTCAGGAACGAGATCCCGATGCCGGACAGGGTGCTCGGGCTGCACCCCTCGGCACGGACGAGATCGTCGTAGGCGGCGTAGCTGGACTGGTCAGGCGCACAACCGAGGCCCTCCGTGAACAGCTTGGCCAGCCATTGATCGGGAACCAGCTCGGTGGGGACGAACGGGTCCTGGGGCGCGGTCTGCGTCGTGTAGAGCGGCGCGCTGCCACCACCGCCCGCGGTGCCGCCCGAGCACGCGGGCACAGGCGACGCGGCGATGGCCGATGACGCGCCCGCGGCCAGCGATCCCGCGAGCACCACGGCCAGCACGGCCATGGCCCGCGCCGCGCAGCGGACATTCCTTTCCGATGATCCATGCACTGCCGATGCCTCCCGCATCCCGACTCGAAGGAGGCTACGAGACGCTCCTCCGCTGGTCCATGATCAGCTGGGCCATAGCTTGATCTTTTCGGCCATAATCGGCTGAAATGCGGTCAGATGCGGGGTCAGAGGGAGGCTGGAGCACCTGGCGGAGCCCTGCGAGCGTGAAGGTTCTGGTCGACCTCGCCGGCGAGCACGGCGTCGGCGCGGCGGTCTGCCTGGACGGCACCGGGCTGAAGTCCGCCAGCCTCACGGACGCCGACGCGCGCGTCGCCCCCGGCCAGGAGCTCGCCGTGATCAGGAATCTGCTGCGCGCCTTACCGAACGTACCCGGGCTGGGGCTTCGAGCGGGTAGCCGCTACCACCTCACGACCCATGGCATCTGGGGGCTCGCGATCGCGTCGAGCCCGGACCTGCGTAGCGCCATCAGCTTCGGCCTTCGCTACCTCGACCTGACCTTCGCGTTCACGCGGATCTCACTGAACGAGCTGCAGTACGAGGCTCAGATGACCCTCGACGCCAGCCCGCTGCCGGAGGACCTGCGCAGATTTCTGATCGAGCGCGAAGGGGCGTCGATCATGAGCCTCCAGCGCGAGATGTTCACTGCGGCGATCCCGCTCTCCCGGGTCGAGGTGACCTTTCCCGAACCGGCATATGCCGACCTGTACAAGTCGGTATTCGGGGTCCGGCCTCGCTTCGGTGCCGGCGCCAACCTCGCGGCTTTCGACGTGGCACTGCTCGACCTGCCGCTGCCGCAGGCCAACGAGCTGACCGCCAAGGCCTGCGAGCGCCAATGCTCTGCCCTGCTCGAGCAACGCCGGCCTCGGCTCGGGATCGCCGGCCAGGTGCGCGACCAGCTGGTCCCGCTCGCCGGCGTGCGACCGGCGATCGAGGATGTCGCGACGGGTTTGCGGGTGAGCCCGCGCACCCTGCGACGCCGGCTGGCAAGCGAAGGCACCTCGTTCAGGGCGCTCGCCGAGGAGGTGACGATGGGTCTGGCCGAGGAGTTCCTCTCGAGCGGCACCCTGACCGTCGAGGAAGTCACGGTCCGGCTCGGCTACTCAGAGGCCGCGAGCTTCACGCGTGCCTTCGCTCGATCGCGTGGGGTTCCGCCCGGAAAGTACCGCCGGCTGGCGATCGCCGCGACCGACTCTGACGCGGCCAGCCCCCGCGCGGTCGACTCTCAGCCCGCCCGCAGCTCCGCCAGTCCCTCTTCCTTCGACCTAACCGGCTTGTAGCCGAGCTGCTCACGGGCCTTGTCGATCCGGATCGTGCACTCCTGGGAGGTGACCCAGTAGGTGAACCGGGTCAGGGGTGGGCGGCCGGGAAGGGGAAACGTTCGCCACGCGGCCTCGCCCGCCACCGCCAAGCTGCCGGCAAGCCACGCCGGAATCGAACGCGACGGCGGCTCGACTCCCTGTGTGCGGAGCAACTCAGAGACGAACTCGCGGAACACGACCGGGTCGCCGTCGGTGACGAAGTAGGCGTTCCCCGGGAGGCCGCGTTCGGCGCCGAGGACGAGGCCTTCGACCGTGTTGTCGACGTGGGTGATCGCGGTCAGGTGCCGCCCGCCGCCGACCCATGCGAACCGTCCTGCGTGCACCATCTCGGTCATCGTCGGCAGCAGCGTCGTGTCGCCGCGGCCCCAGACGAACCGGGGGCGGACGACGACGGTCTCGAACCCGTCGCGGTTCGCTTCGAGTACCGACTGCTCGGCCTTCGCCTTTGTGGAGCTGTAGAGCGCGGGCGAGTCGGGCCGGAGCGGCGCCGTCTCGTCGACGTTGACGAGCGGCTTGCCGGCGAGCAGCGCGGCCTCGGTGCCGACGTGGACGAAGCGCCGGACGCCGGCCTCGGCACAGGCCTGCAAAGCGTTGTGGGTGCCCACGGCGTTGCCGCGCTCGAACTCCTCGCGCTTGCCCCAGTCGCCGAGCATCGCGGCGGCGTGGAACGCCCAGCTCGCAACCGGCGGCGCCCTGCGCATGGGAACGATGTCGGAGAGGTCGCCTGACACGGGCTCGGCGCCGAGCGCCCGGACGCGCTCGGCCGCGGACTCGGACCTCGCCAGCGCCCTGACCGTGTGACCGTCGGCGCGGAGGCGCTCGATCAGCCTGCCCCCGATGAAGCCCGAGCCGCCGGTGACGAAGACGTTGGTCATGGAGTGAGAGCCTTAGTCCGTGGATCTAGGACAGATCCCCAGAAACGATGAGGGCGGCGCGGAGATCGGCCCACAAGTCCTCCAGGTCCTCGCAGCCGACGCTGAGGCGGATCAGACCCGGCGGAATCTGTTCCTGGCCGGGGTGCGCGCTACGCCGCTCCATGCACGTCTCCACTCCACCGAGGCTGGTTGCGTGCCGGATGATTCGCGTAGCGCGGCAGGCGCGATCGGCAACGAAGGCGTGGGTGACTTCGAAGCTCACGATCGTGCCGAATCCGGGATAGCGCACCCGACCGACAGCAGGGTGATCGGCCAGCCGCGCTGCAAGTTCTTGGGCCGACGCTTGAGCGTGACGCACTCGCAGGGCCAGCGTCCGCGAGCCGCGTAGCGCCAGGAAGCATTCGAGCATTCCAGGAGTGGCTCCGTTCCGACCTCTTGCGGCACGCAGTTGCGCCAGCCCCCCGGCGTCGGCGGTGACCGCTGCACCGAGCAGCAGGTCTGAGTGCCCACCGATCAGCTTTGTGGCCGAGTGCACGACGATGTCTGCGCCCAGCTCGAGGGGACGCTGAAGCAGCGGCGTTGCGAAGGTGTTGTCGACCACCACGAGCGTCCCTGGTCTGCGCGGCGCGGCGCAGATCCCAGGCAGGTCGGCAACGTCAAGCAGCGGGTTCGTCGGCGATTCGAGCCACAGCAGATCTGCCTCAGAAGCCCGCTCCAACCAGCCCGGATCGGCCGCCGGCAGCCGCTCGACGCGCCACCGGTGGTCGCGGGCACCAGCCTCGGCGATCTGGGCCACGCCCTGGTAACAGTCATCGACCAGCACCAGGTAGGCGCCGGTTGCGAGCTGGCCGAGCACCGCTGCACATGCCGCCATCCCCGATGCGAAGGCCACCGCCTCTCCGCCCTCGAGGCCACCCAGCATCGCCTCGAAGGACTCCCAGCCTTCGGTGGCCTCGTTGCGGCTGTAGATCCGCTCGCTGCCCAGCATGAAGGTCGAGGCGGCGACGATCGGGGTGTTGAGCGTGGCGCCGGGCTCCGGCGCCGGGCGTCCGGCCACGATCGCCCACGTCTCCGGTTTCACCTCGTCGCGTCGCAGCATGGTTCGCGCAGTTCTAGCCTATGCGCGCGTTTAGAGCGGAGATGTTGACGTGGTATCGATGAGAGGACGGGGTCTGTCGTGAAGATTCGCGCCGCTGTGCTCGAGCAGTTCGGAACGCCGCTGAACGTGACCGAGGTGGACCTGGCCGCGCCCAAGGTGGGTGAGGTGCTCGTGCGACTCGAGGCGTGCGGGGTGTGCCACACCGACATGTACACGGCGTCGGGCGCCGACCCGTCGGGATACGCCCCGACGGTGCTCGGCCACGAAGGAGCAGGGATCGTGGAGACGGTCGGCGACGGTGTCGGCAGCCTCCGGGCGGGCGACCGGGTCGTGACGCTGTTCTCCCCCCAGTGCCGTGAGTGCGAGCACTGCCGTAGCGACCGGACAAACCTGTGTCTGGCGATCCGCGAGCAGCAGAACAAGGGCTACCTGCCCGATGGGAGCACCCGCCTGTCCCGCGACGGGACTCCGATTCGCCACTTCATGGGGACGAGCACCTTTGCGCAGCACGCCGTGATGCCCGAGATCGCGCTGGCCAAGGTCTCGCCCGAGGCGCCGCCGGACCGGGCGGCGCTGTTCGCCTGTGGCCTCTCGACCGGGCTGGGCGCCGCGATCAACACCGCCAACGTCAAGCCGGGCTCGACCTGCGTGGTGTTCGGCGCCGGGATGGTGGGCCTCGGGGCCGTCGCCGGGTGCCGCCTCCAGGGCGCCGAGCGGATCGTCTGCGTCGACAAGTCACCGGAGCGCCTCGAACTGGCCAAGGGCCAGGGCGCCACCGACACCTGGGTCGCCGACGAGGGCACCGTGCAACGGGTACTCGAGGAAACCCGCGGCTTCGGGGCGGACTACACGTTCGAGGCGACCGGCTTGGTCAGCGTGATGAGCCAGGCCGTCGAGTCGGCGCGGATGGGCTGGGGGCTCTGCACGATCGCGGGCGTGGCCGGAAAGGGCGAGACGCTCGACATCATCCCGCGCTACCTGATCACCGGTCGACGCGTGTGCGGCTCGTCGTTCGGCGGTGTCAAGGGCCGCGACCAGGTCCCGGAGTTCGTGCAGCTCTATCTCGACGGCAAGCTCGACGTTGATCCGTTCATCTCGCGGCGGATCACGCTCGAACAGGTCAACGAAGCCTTCGCGATGATGGAGCGCCAGGAGGGCATCCGCAGCGTGATCCAGTTCGACTGACTTTCCGGAGTACGGTGGAAGGATCGACAATTCAGCACACAAGCCGCGGCGGACTGCTGTGCAGCTCGCGAGAGCGGTGGACGACGGACGCAACGTGGGCGCCGCATTGCGCCATCTCGACGGCCACGGATCCGAGCCGGGTGCAGCCGCCGTTGCCGAGGCGCTTGCGCGCTTTCTCGTCGCTCGCTGCGACTCCCATCACGCGGGCTGGCGGGTCGTTCGTCAGGTCGTGGTGGATTCGGCCGCCGACGCACCGTGGGAGCGGTGTGCCCGCCGGGCGGTGCCGCTCGTCGCCGGTGATCTCTTGGACCTCTCTGGTGAGGGTGGCCGCACGCAGCTCAGGCGCGCCCAACACGTCGCTGCCCAGCGCCGTGCGGAGCAGATCGCCGGTCACGTCGATCAGGCTGCGGTGCTTGCCGACCTCGGGCTCGAGCACTCGCCGGTCAGCACCGAGCGCTGGCAGTCTGCGCTGAGCAGCGCCGTCCGAGCTCGCTCGCGCGAACAGGTCGCGTCCGCGGTCGACGGTTCGATTCGCGCGCACTCGCACTGACAAATGCGGCAAGTCGCTGGGGTTCGGCGACTCCTATCTCCGAGCCCGGCTCGGCAGTGCCCCGCCGATGCACTAGACGAAAATAGGAAGTGTTGACAGAACTAGACAAATTAGATATATGTCTAGTTACGGGAGCAGCGCCGGTGTCCTCAGCAAGAGGGGATACCACCCATGACGAACCGATTTGCCTGTCTCATCGCCTGCCTCGGGCTCGCCGGAGCGGCGATCCCCGCGACCGCCGCGGCCAAGACCGCAACCCGATCGGACGCCGGTCCGGCAATCACGATCCCGGCGAGCGCGCTGAAGTCCGCGATGGTCTGCAAGGGCAGCGTCGCCCACGCGCGCCACGGCGTGATCCTGCTGATCCCGGGCACGTTCGCCACGGCCGAGGTCAACTGGAGCTGGAACTGGCAGAAGCTGCTGCCGACGATGGGCTGGGCCGCGTGCACGGTGACGCTGCCGAACACGGGCGCCGGCGACATCCAGGGGCAACACCGAAGGACTGACCGACAACTACACGCAGTTCATGACGAAGGTGCTGCAGCCGCTCGGTCAGACGGAAGCCTTACTCCAGTTGCGTCGACTCGACCGCGGGCGCCTGGACGGCGAAGTTCGTCTTCATCGCCGGCAACGCGTGGGACAGCGCCCAGGAG
>CAVOIU010000037.1:0-117095 GCA_963695965.1 uncultured Solirubrobacterales bacterium | reverse complement strand
AGCGGCAACGGAAGTGTCTCCCACGGGTCGTGGACGTGCTCGATCACCTCGAGCAGCACGACCGCATCGAACGTCTCCCGGTGCTGATCGACGAACCGCGACCGCGCCGCCGGGTCGAACAGATCCAGCTCGTGGTAGGCAAAGGCATCGGCTGACTGCTCCGCTGACGGCACGACGTCGATACCCACGACGTCGAAGCCGGCGTCCGCCATCCGCAGGGCGAATGCCCCCCGGCCGCAGCCGACATCGGCTACTCGGGACCCCGCCGGGACATGCCGACGCAAGTGCTCGATCGCCCGCTCGTGAAGGTCGGTGTCCGCGCACACCTGGCGACCTCGGTACTCGCGGATCTCACGTGCTCCAAGCGATGCGCGCTCCCGGATCAGGCTCATGAAGTCCGTACCAAAGCTCGATAGATCTCGTCCCATCGTCGGCTCACCACCGGCTCGCTGAACGAGCGCGTCAGCTCGAGAGCAGCGTCAGCGGGCACCGTCCATCCCCCCTCAAGCATCGCGACAACCGCCTCCCGTAGGGCCTCCGGGTCATGTGGCGGGACGATGATGCCGAATCGTCCCTCGAGGCGCTCATGGTCCGGCACCGCGCGCGTGGCGATGATCGGCAGACCGGCTGCCACGGCCTCGATCACGGCGACGCCGAACGTCTCGACGATGCTCGGCGCCACCAACACGTCCGCTTGGGCCATGAACGCGGCGACCTCCGCTCGTGATCGTGAGCCGTGGAAGATGACCACCCCGGAGGGGAGGCGGGACCGCGCGCGCTGCTCGAGCTCGCGCCGACGGGGACCGTCGCCGACCACCTCGAGTGTGAAATCTGGATGCGTCCGGTGGACCTCGGCGAGCGCCTCGAGCAGATATTCGATTCCCTTTTGCCGGGAGAGCGATGCGACCACGAGCAGCCGGGTCGCGCCATCGCGCCTGGAGGGACGCTCCGCTCGGGTCTCGAACTCCTCGACGTCGACCACGTTCGGCACCACCTCGTAGCGCGCGGAAGGCTCGAACTGCTCCAGGTGGGCCTTGAGGCAAGCGCTGACCGGACAGACCATGTCGGCGTGCCTGAAGACGATATGAGCGACCCGGGCATCGCGTCCGCGCACCTTGCCCTCGATGAAGTCGGAGTGATGCTCGCTCACCACCACCGGATACCTGCCGTGCGCCAGCAGCAGCGCGATGAACCCGGCGGAGAACACGTGAGCGTGCACCACGTCCGGAGCCCGGCCACGGCGTTGCAAGCTCCGGATCAGGCGGGCGGCAGCCAGCAGGAACGCGACCCGACCAGCTGGGCTGCCGGGGCGGGTCCGCGTACGGACTCGCACGGTGTGCAGACCGTCCTCGATGCCGTCGGTGACGGACGGGTCTCCTGCTCGGCGCGCCTGCGGATCGTGAACCAGGACCGTCACGTCATGAAAGCGCGACGCCGCGCGTGCCTGATCCCTCACGAACACACCGGCGAATCGGTCGGACTCGGAGGGATACCACTCGGGCAGGATCAGAACCCGCAGCCGCGCGGGGCGATCCCGGCTGCCGCTCGAGAGGCGGACTCGCCTGCCCCGCCGGCGCTGATACAGCGATCGCGCAGTCACAGAGTCACACGCGCCGCCCCACGATGACCTTCGCCGACGGACCGTTCGGCAGGAGTCCTGTGGCTATGAGGTCGACCTCTCGCAGCGCGGAGCCGATCACCGATCCGAGACGCTCCCGCCGCCCGACGATGCGCGAGAGCAGGTCCCAGTAGCGTTCGAGCACGCGAAAGGTGAACCGGCGGCGGGTGTCGATCACGTTCGCGAGCACGCAGCTCGCGGGGCGCAGGTGGACGATCGTCAAACCCGCATCGTTCAGCACCCGGACGTAGGTGGCGAGCGGGCGTGCCCTGCTGTTGGCCTCCGGGCCGAACGGCTCACCCCACCACCGGTGCACGACCACCGGTTCGACGAGCACCAGGCTGCCCCCGCTTCGCACGCAGCCCGCAACGTTCTGCAGCGCCCGCTCGAAGCGCGCCTCGTCGGTGATGTGGAGCAGCACGCTCATCGCCGAGACGACGTCCACCGCCCCCGGTAGCGAGGCGCCGGGCTCGCCGATGTCTCGCTGCAGGAACTCGTGCTCGGGATAGCGTCTCCTGAGACGCTCTACGGCGACCTCGCTGAGATCGACGCCGACGATCCGTCCGGCTCCCCGCTGCCTCCAGAAGTCGATCCAGATCCCGGTTCCGGAGCCTACATCGAGCACACGATCAGGCCTCGCGACGCCCGCCGCTTCGAGCGCACGATCGACATTGCGGCGCTCGACGTCGTACCGAGCCCGGTTGAAGGACCGGGCAAGGCTCGCATAGCCCACGGCGCGTTCGTCATCGGCGCCCTCGTGGAGGCCCTCCCAGTACTTCGAAGGGGTGTAGCCCCCGTTCATGACTCTGCCCTGTGCGGGGCAAGCCGATTCAGTAACACTCGCGCGAGCCCCCGATAGTCGGCCAGCTCCGACCTGGTCGGGCGCATCAGGCGCAGGGGGTTCGCCCCCGTGACGCGGCGATAGAAGACCAGGGCGAGCGCGAACATCGCCGCGTAGGACACCGATGAGGCGAGCGCGGCGCCTGGCGCGTGCAGGGCGGGGATTAACACCAAGTACATGACAACCGTAGGCGGCGTCACGGCGAGCGCCCCGACGAGCGATAGCCCAGGGTGACCGCGACCGACGATCGTGGCCAACAGGGGGCTGGAGATGCCGAGCAGGGCGACGCCCGGGAGCAGGATCAGGCCGAGGACGGTGCTCTGGTGGAAGGCGGCGCCATAGATCGGCACCACCAGGAACACCAGACCGAGCGCAAGGGCGATCGCCACGACGATGGTCGCCAGCACCGAATGGCGCAACGACTTCGCCTCGGCAAATGCGCGCATCTCGGCGTGGTGCGCGCCGGAGCGCGCGCTGAGGGCTGCCACCCGCGGGAACAGCACGTCGCTGAGAGCCTGCGGCAGGAGCCACATCACGCTCGTCACCGAAACGGCCACCGAATAGTGACCGACAACCGCGGCGGCGGCGGTCGCGTTGAGGATGAACAGGTCAAGGCGGTAGTTGACGAGTTGGAGTGCGTTCGCGGCATATCCCTTGATCCCAAATGACACTGCGCGTCTCAGCTGGCCGCCGCTCGCCGGCTCGGGGGCGGCGGTCGACCGCCGGAGCGCGTGGCGGGAGCCCGCCAGCGTCGCCACCGCCGTGATCACGTGGGAGATCGTGAATCCGAGCACCGCGCCCGGTACCCCGTCGATCGCGGCCAGTATCCCGACGAACAGCAGTGCCAGCGCCGACTGGACCGCCGGCGGCAGAACGAACCCCTCGTAGCGGTCGGTGGCGAGCGCTACATAGCTCGCATAGAACCACGACAGGGCGAACGGGAGCGCTGCCACAGCCACCAGAGTGACCGCGGGCGAGAGCCCGTGGAAGGCCCTCGGCACCAGCGCGCGCGCCAGCAGGCCGGCGCCCGCGCCGGCGACTCCTGACAGGAGCGCCAGACGTTGTGAGTCGCGAAAGGCGAGCCTCGCGCGCCAGCGGCCAGAGCTGACGTAGTACACGATGCCGTGCTCGACCCCGAGCGTCATCGCAACCATCAGCACGAGGAGCAACGTCTGGGCGATCGCAAACGCGCCGGCCCCGGCGGGACCGAGGAGACGGGCGATCAGGATCGTGGTCGCCGCACCTGCGACCGCGACGCCCGCCCGGCTGGCCCCGGACATCGCGGCACCGCCGGTCAGCGGCCGCGGGGAGGGTTCACTGCTCGGCGTAGACACCGTAAGTAGCCAGCACCGTCGCGAGCGAGGCCTGCAGGGACAGCCTGCGGGCATTGGCCGCAAACCAGCTCGCGGTGCTCTCACGCATCGCGATGCCTCGCTCGTGCACGCTCGACGATCGCATCCGCGATCGCAGCCGCGTCCGGGCGCTCCACGATCAAACCATTGACCCCGTCCTCGATCAGCTCAGTCGCCGCATTGTCGCTCCCCGCGACGACCACACTCGGGGTGGCGCAGGCCGAGGCTTCGACCACGACCATCCCATAGCCCTCGCGCCGGGAGGTAAGCAGCATGCACAGCGCACGGCGCAAGTCCCGGTCGACATCCTCGGCGGGCGCGAACCCAGGCGCCGTGGCGATCGTGCCGACGCCATGCTCGTCAATCGCTCGCGCGAGCGTCGATCGCTCGGGGCCCTCTCCATAGAAGACCGCGCGCAGGCCGGGGATTCGGCGCGCGGCAGCCGCCACGGCGGCGACTCCGAGCGCCACCCGCTTCTCCGGTATCAGCCGTCCGGCAAAGACCACCAGTGGTTCCGACGGCTCCGCTTTGAGGCCCTCCAGGCTTCCCGCGTACTCGCCCTGCAGCACCGTCACGTCCCCGCGGAAGCCCTGCTCGACGAGGCGCCCTGCGTGGAGCCGAGAGAAGCAGAACGCTCGTTGGGGCACGCGGGCGCACAGCAGCTGCACGAGCCAGCCGAGCTCGCCGCCGGCACGGCCGAGG
The DNA here is from genome assembly GCA_963695965.1 of uncultured Solirubrobacterales bacterium. GTDB lineage: Bacteria > Actinomycetota > Thermoleophilia > Solirubrobacterales > Solirubrobacteraceae > Palsa-465. Next base: position 112,582 of record CAVOIU010000037.1, on the reverse strand, counting down.
TACTCGCGCCAGTAGTCGCGCGTCCACACCTCGTGCCAGTCCACCACCAGCCGGAAGCGCCACAGCGGCCGGACGACCGCCGCCGCCAGCAGCGAGAAGTATGGGAACGATGCGGTGTGGACGACGTCGTAGCGCCGGCCATGGCACAGCAGGTGCCACAGGACCCCGGCGCCGAACACGAGCGGTGGCAGCACCCGGCGGCGACCGGGACCCGCGTACAGCGCCATCCGCGGCCCCACCGCCCGAACGTCCACGCCCGGGACGCCTGGATCGGCGCCCCGGTCCCACTGTCGCAGCGTCAGATAGGTGACCTCGTGCCCGTCGGCCGCCAGCCGCTCGCTGACGTTGCGGTACCAGCGCTCAGCCCCGCCAACCGTGTGGGGGAACAGGCAGTCATAGACGATGCAGACCCGCATGTACGCCGCCGGAGGCTCTCAGATTCTGCGCTACGATCGCCCTGCCCAGCCGCGTCAGCTATCAGGCGGCGCCGCGTATGAGCACACTCGAGCAACAGAGCACTGGAGTCGCGGGGGTTCCCGATGGAGTGGCGCCTCGGGTGTCGGTCGTGATCCCGTGCCTCAATGAAGCCGCCACGATCGAGGAATGCGTGCGCCGCGCTCGTCAAGCGCTCGACGCCAACGGGATCGACGGCGAGATCATCGTCGCCGACAACGGCTCGGACGACGGCAGCGGGAAGCTCGCGGTGGGCGCGGGCGCGCAGGTGGTGCTCGAGCCCGAGCGCGGCTACGGCAGCGCCTACCTCGCCGGCTTTGCGGCGGCGCGCGGGCGCTATGTCGTGATGGCCGACGCCGACCTGACGTACGACTTCGACGAGATCCCGCGCTTCGTAGGCGAGCTCGAGGATGGCGCGGACGTGGTGATTGGGAACCGGATGCATCACATCCATCCGGGGGCGATGCCCTGGCATCACCGCTACATCGGCAACCCGTTGCTGTCGGGGTTCCTCAACCTGCTGTTCCGCACGGGCGTCGACGACGCGCACTGCGGCATGCGAGCCCTGCGCCGCGAGGTGCTGCCCCGCCTCGATCTGCGCACGACCGGGATGGAGTTCGCATCGGAGATGGTGATTCGCGCCGCGAAGGAGAAGCTCGTGATTCGCCAGTTCCCGATCGAGTACCTCCCGCGGGAAGGAGAATCGAAGCTCTCGAGCTTCAGCGACGGCTGGCGCCATCTTCGGTTCCTGCTCGTCCACTCGCCCAACCACCTGTTCATCCTGCCGGGAGCGATCATGGCCGCGGTCGGCGCGCTCGTCGAATTGATCGTCATCACCCACTCTCCCGGTGTTCGGTCGCAATTGGGACATCCACGCGCTGATCGCGGGAGCGCTGCTGGCGATCGTCGGCACGCAGGTCGTGGCGCTCGGCATCTGCGCGCACGCGTACGGCACCTACTTCATGGGCGAGCAAGACCGTTGGTTCGATCGGATGCGTGCCCGCTTCAGGCTCGAGCACGGACTCCTCTGGGGGCGCGATCATGGTCGCCGGCCTCGTTCTCGGCGGGGTGATCCTGGTCGACTGGATCACCCGCGGCTTCGGAGCGCTGGCCGAGGAGCGGCTCGCGGTCCTGGCCGCGACGCTGATCATCGTCGGGATCCAGATCTTCTTCTCGTCCTTCCTGCTCTCGATCCTCGGGCTCCGCCGCCGGCGATAGCCGACTGAACGGTCCGGGATCGCGCTCCTGCGCGATGATCTGGCTGTGACAGGGTCCAGCCCACCGGTGGTCATGTTCTGGCCGTGGAGCGCGGATCCCGCGGTGACGGCGACGCTCGAAGGTCTGCGCGGGCGGGTTCAGCCGGAAACCGAGGTGATGGTGCTCGATCGCGGACTGGGGTTCGCGGCCGCGGTCAACCAGGCAGCTCGCTCGCGCGCCCATGCCGATCTGGCGATCGTGGCGGACGCGTGCACGCTCCCCGAGAGCTGGCTCGAGCGGGTCCATAGGGCCGCCTACATCGACGACACCGTGGCGGCCGCGACGGCGTTGGCAACCGGCGACGGCCGGGCGCCGTTCGCCGGGTTCGATGGCGATCCCGTGTTGGGGGGAAAGTCGGCAGTCACCGAGAGCGGGTCGCGTTCGGACGCCGGAACGTCGGCTGGGCCGGTCCACCCCCGCCTGTTCACGCTGTGGCCCCATTGCGCCGTTGTTCGCGCGAGTGCCATCGAGCTGCTCGGACCGTTCGAGGAGTCGATCGCCCACCCGATGGCGGTCCTGGCCGAGTTCGCCGCCAGGGCCCTCGCCCGCGGGCTGTCGTGCGCGCTCGCCGATGACGTCCAGGTCGACCGACTCGGGGGCGGCCTCCCGCCGTGCCCGGACGCCGAGCTGGCGAAGGTGGCCGATCTGCATCCGTGGATCGTGGCTGTCCGCGCCGAGGAGGATGCGCTCGAGCTCGGACCGCTGCGGCGATCGTTGGTGGCGGCGCGGGTCGCGGGAGCGCGGTTGTCGGTCACCGTCGATGCCCGGGCTCTCGGCCCGACGAGCGCCGGGACGCAGACATATGTCGCCGGCGTCGTATTGGCGCTGGCTCGGTCACAGCGTGTCGCGGTTCGCGCCGTGGTCCGAGACGACGCTCCGCACTCGGTGGCCGACGATTTCAAGCGTGCGGGCGTCGAGGTCGTCACGGAGTCGCGGGCAGCCGATGGGCTCGGGCGAACGGACATCGCCCACCGCCCCCAGCAGGCGTTCGTCCCAGAGGACCTCAGCCTCCTGCGGCGGGTCGGCGAGCGCGTCGTGATCACCCACCTCGACCTGATCTCCTACCGCAACCCCGCCTACCACGACTCCGCCGAGGAGTGGCAGCGATCCGCCGCTTGACCCGCGTGGCGCTGGCCGCGGCCGATCGCGTGGTGTTCCTCTCAGAGCACGCGCGCCGCGACGCGGTGTCCGAGGACCTGATCGAACCCGGCTACACGGCGGTCGCCGGCGTCGGCATCGACCAGAGCTCCGCAGGTGAGCCGTCCCGCCGACCCCGACGGCGTCCCGTCGCAGCGCGAGCTCTTGGTGATGGTCGGTGCCGACTACCTACACAAGAACCGGCTGTTCGCGCTCGAGCTGGTCGACGAGTTACGCCGCGGCCACGGGTGGGACGGGGTGCTCGTGCTCGCCGGAGCGCATGTCGCCAACGGTGGCTCGGCCGCGGCCGAGCGCGAGCTGCTGGCCGCCAACCCGGCGCTGGCCTCCCACGTCGTCGATCTCGGCCCGGTCAGCGAGGGTGAGAAGCGATGGCTGCTCGGGCACGGGCAGGCGCTCCTGTGCCCGAGCACCTACGAAGGGTTCGGGCTGACCCCGCTCGAGGCAGCCGCGGCCGGCATCCCATGCCTGTACGCCGCGACGACGTCGCTGACCGAGGTCGTCGGCGAAACTGCGGCGACGATCGAGCCGTGGGACGCCGCCGCGAGCGCCGAGCGAGCGCTCCCGCTGCTGCGGGCGGGCGAGCCCCGCGAGCGCCACCTCGCCTCGCTTCGAGCAGCGCTGCTTGGATACGGCTGGGAGTCGATCGCCGATCGGCTCCACGGCGTGTACCGGGACGCGATCGGCTCGCCCTACCGGAGCTCCGTGCCCCGCGCGTGGGAGGAGCTCGAGCGCGAGCAGCTGATCGTGCTGCTCGATCGCGCTTACCACGAGCTGCGCGAGCGAGTCGACCACGGCCTGCCGCTGATCGATCGCGGTGGCCTGCTCAGCCGGGAGCAGCAGCGCGGGTTGATGCGGATCGCCGCCCGACGCTGGCTGCGAGGACCGGTGCTTGGACCGATCGGGCTGCTCGGGGGCATTGGCCCCGACGATCGGGGACCATATTCGCCGTGAGCCTGCTCGCCAATCTCCGCCGCCGCATCTACCTGACCTACCGGTACAGGGGGCTCGGCACCGTCCTCTACCGGACGCTTCACTTCGTTGAGTTCACGCCGCTGCGGCCGCTACCTGCGCCTCGAGCCGACGATCCGGGTCGATCGCTCGCTCGCGCTGCGCTGGTATCGAAAGCACGGCCGCCCGGTCACCCCTCGTTAGTCCCCAGCTACCGCGACGCCGACCGCGTCGCCGAGCTCGTCGCGAGCATCCGCCGCACCACCCGCACTCGGCTTGGCCTGCTCGGGCCTCACCACCCGGTGCGGATCGTCGTGGCGGACGACGCCAGCGGCCCCGAGCACGTCGCCGCCCTACGCCGGATCAAGGGCATCGAGCTCGTCGAGGGCGAGCACAATAAGGGCTTCGCGGCCAACGTGAATCGCGGCATCCACGCGCTGGCGATCCGAGAGCACGACGTGGTGATCCCTGAACTCCGATGCGATCCCCCGGCGGGGGTGGCTGGCCTGCCTGCAGTACGAGGCGAGCGGAGACCACGTCGGAATCGTCGGCGCCAAGCTCCTCTACCGCGACGGCCGGATCCAGTTCGCGGGAACGGTGCGCAACCACGACGCCCCCGAGTGGTTCGATCACCGCTACCGCTTCCAGCCCGCCGGGTTCGGGCCCGCGACGCACCGGGTCCGGTGCTCGCGGTCACCGGCGCCTGCATGTACCTCAAGCGATCGCTGATCGAACGGATCGGACTGCTCGACGAGGCCTATCCGATGGCCTACGAGGACGTCGACTACTGCCTGCAGGCATGGCGAGCCGGTTATCGAGTGCTCTACCAGCCAGAGGCCGAGCTCTACCACCTGGAGTCGGTCACCCGCGGCACGGAGGTGCGCGAGCGCGAGCGCGCGTCTCAGCGCGTGTTCTGGGAGCGCTGGGGGGAGTTCTTCGACGCCCGCCAGGTGCGCAATGCCGACGGGATGCTGCGCATCATCTACGTAACCGAGGACACGGGCGTCGGCGGCGGGCACCGGGACGTGTTCGAGCACCTCAACGGACTCCTCGAGCGGGGACACGAGGTCGAGCTGTGGAGCCTCGGCGGGCCGCCGGGCTGGTTTGACCTGCGCGCCCCGGTGCGCAGCTTCACCGACTACGACGCCCTCGTCGCGGCGCTGAAGCCGGTCGAGGCGATCAAGATCGCGACGTGGTGGGTCACCTCGGCTCCGGTATGGGAGGCGAGCGTCACGCACGGCATCCCCGTGTACTTGGTCCAGGACATCGAGACCAGCTACTACCCCGACTCGGAGCGCCTGCGCAGCGCGGTGCTGGCCTCCTACCGCCCCGAGTTCCGCTACATCACGATCTCGACCTGGAACCGGGACCGGCTCGAGGAGATCGGCTCGGACGCGGCGCTGATCCCGCCGGGAATCGACCTCCACAACTTCCGTCCGCTCGACGGAGTCGGGCGACGGGAGGACATGGTGCTGGCGATCGGGCGATCCAACCCGCTCAAGAACCTTCCGCTGACGCTCGCAGCCTGGCGCGCCCTGCCGGACCCCCGACCCGAGCTGTGCCTGTTCGGAATCGAGCCCCAGCTCGTCGGCGAGGAGCCCGGCCTCCGGTACGTCGACTCGCCCCTCCGACGAGGAGGTGGCCCGGCTGTTCAATGAGGCGACCGTGTTCGTGCAGACCTCGACGCACGAGGGCTTCTGCCTGCCGGCGCTCGAGGGGATGGCGACGGGCTGCCCGGTCGTATGCACCGATGCGCACGGCAACCGCGACTTCTGCGAGCAGCTACGCAACTGCCTGATCCCCGAGCAGGACGTCGGGTCGGTCTCGTCAGCCGTCGCGCAGCTCCTGGGCGACGCCGAGTTGCGCCGGCGCCTGGGCGCTGCCGGAATCGAAACCGCGGCCGAGTACTCCTGGCCGCGACGGATCGACGCGCTCGAGCGCTTCCTCACGGACATCGCCATACCCCGGCGGATCGAGTCCTCCACCGACGTCGTGCCGTCCCTTCGGCGCGCGCCGGTCGGTGCCCTCAGAGATTCTCGGCCACGTACGGCGCCGTCCGGTTGAACACGGCGAAGCCGGCGACGAACACCCCGAGCACGATCGCGAGCGCCGCCAGCACGCCGATGGTCCCCAGCACCGAGCTCGGCCCGGGAGTGGCGGGGTTGATGATCGCGTGGCGAAACCACTGGAACACGAACGCGAGCGGGTTGAGCATGTAGACCTTCACCAGGGTGCTGCTGAGCTTCTCTTGCACCGAGAGCAGCGGCACGATCACCGGCGAGGCATAGAACAGGACCTGCGAGAGGACCTCCCAGATCGGCGCCACGTCACGGAAGTAGACGTACAGCGCGGCCAGCAGCATCGCCAGCCCCGTCGCGAACACCGCCAGCACCACGACGATCAGCGGCAGCTCCAGCCAGCTGACCATCGGGTGCACGCCGGAGGCGAGCGAGAAGATGAACACGACGATCAGGTTCAGGGCGAGGTTGAACAGGGCGCCGAGCACGATCGACAGCGGGATCACCATCCGTGGGAACTGGATCTTTCGGACCAGCGCTTCGTTCTCGACGACGCTCCTGACCGCGCCTCCCGTCGCCTCGGCGAAGAACGTGAACAGCACGATCGATCCGAGCATCTGGACGCCGTAGAGATGGTTGGGCTCGCCCGCCGCGGATCCCGCCCCCTGCCCGACATGGCCGATCTTCGTGAAGAACACGTACAGGACTCCGAACAGCATCAGCGGTCGTATGAGCTGCCAGAAGTAGCCGAGCGCCGAGCCGAAGAAACGCAGCTTCCACTCGGTCCGAGCGATGTTGAAGGTGAGATGCCAGAAGCGTCTCCAGTCGCGGGTCAGCGCCTCCGGTCCCGCAATCGGGCGTCCGAGCGCCTCGTACGGGACCGACTCGATCGTGCTCGTGCTCACGCTTCGATCTCGTGCGCGACGCCGGAGTCCACTCGCTCGATCGTGACCTCGGTCGGGAGATCGACGATCCCGCCCATCGCAGCGGTCGCGGTCACCACGAACGAGAACGCTCGCTCGTAACGGTCCATCACGTCGAGACCGGACCCGCGGTGCGCGAGATTCACCACGGGGCTGTAGCGGCCGGGCGCGAGCACGTTGTCGAAGACGAACGAGAAGCGCACTCGCTCGCCGGCGCGAAAGTGCCCGCTGGCCTCGTGCTCGACCCAGCTCGACGCGACGAGCACCGCCGTCTGGTCCTCGTTGTGCACGTACACGCTGGCCTGCGGGTCCTCGACATCGACCATGAACTCGACCAGCACCCGAAGCGTGATGCGCTGGCCCTGGGGAATCGCCAGCAGCCGGGTCCCCTCCTCGTCCTCGACCCACACTTCCAGTACCCGCGCGTCGCCATCGCCGCCTCGCGCGCCGCCCGAGTCCAGCGCCCGTGGATCGCGACCGAAGTTGATCTCCAGATACCTGTCCGCCACGTCCTCGGGCTTACCGAGATGGACCGGCGACCCTCGCTCGAGCAGCAGCGCGCGATCGCAGAAGCGCCGCAGAGCGGTCATGTCGTGGGTCACCAGCACGATCGTCCTGCCCTCCTCGCGCATCCGGTGAAAGACGTCGAAGCACTTCTGCTGGAAGGCGGCATCGCCTACGGCCAGCACCTCGTCGATCAGGAGGATGTCGGCGTCGACCTGGATCGCAACCGAGAACGCAAGCCGGACGTGCATCCCGGAGGAGTAGTTCTTGAGCTTGAGATCCGTGAACTCGGACAGCTCGGCGAAGTCGATCACGCTGTCGTACCGCTTGCGCGCCTCGCGCGGGGACAGGCCCATCATGATCCCGTTCATGACCACGTTGTCCCGCGCCGCCAGATCCATGTTGAAGCCGACGCCGAGCTCGATGAACGTCGACATCCGACCCGTGCACCAGATGTCTCCCTCGCACTGATAGATCCCGGCGATGCACTTGAGCAGCGTGCTCTTCCCGCTGCCGTTGCGACCCGCGATCCCGAAGAACTCCCCCGGCTGCACCGCAAACGAGATGTCGTTGAGCGCATGCAGCTCCTGGTGGCCGATCCGTCGGCGGGGATGCAGCACCCTCTCCTTGAGGGTGTGAACCCGCTGCTCCGGAATCCGGAACGTCTTGCTGACGCCTCGCGTGACGACCGCGGGCAGGCGCTCGCCCGGCGTTGCTTGCATGGCGCAGAGGGTAGCCTGCCGCCCGTTGCGACTCGACGCACTCCGAGCTGCGCCGGGGCCACTCGTCGCGATCCTGGCGGTCACGGTGCTGATGGGCCTGTTCTGGGCGCTGGTGGTCCCTTACGGGCAGGCGCCCGACGAGCTCTCCCACTTCGCGTACGCGCAATCGCTCGCCGAGCGCTTCGCGTTACCCGGAGACACTCGTCGTCCCGCCTTTTCGAGCGACGAGCTACTGGCGGCCACGGCCACAGGCGCCCAACAGCTCGTGGGCCGGCCCAGCGAACTAAGGCCTGAGTGGAGCCCGCAGGACTTTGCCGCCTACCGCGCCGCCGCGAGCCGCGGACCCTCGCGCTCGAACGGAGGTGGTCCGAACCCCGAGTCCTACGACCCGCCGCTCTATTACCTGTACGCCGACCTCGCGTACTGGGCGACCGACGGAAGCAATGCGGTCACCCACTACTACTACATGCGGATCTGGGGCATCGGCCTGCTCGCGCTGACCGTCCTCGCGACCTGGCTGCTGATCGGCGAGCTGCTTGGTCGCCGTCGCGTGCCACAGCTCGCGGGCGCGGCGGTCGTCGGGCTGTTTCCCGGGGAGGCGTTCACCTCGACCAGCGTCAATCCGGACGGGCTGATGATCGCGCTGTGGACGCTTGCCTTCTGGTTGGGGGCGAGGGTGATCAAGCGCGGTGCTCGCCCGCGCGACGCCGTTGGGCTGTGCGCGGTTACCGCGGCCGCCGTGCTGACGCAGCCGATCTCGTACGCGCTCGTCGCCCCCGCGCTGCTCGCCCTCGTATTTGGCTTGACGGGATCCCCGCGTGATCGGCTTCGTGCTCGGCTCAGGCCGGCTGCCGTGGCGCTCGTCGCCGTCTGCGTGCCCGTGATCGCCTGGATCGCGGCGCGAGGTCACGGAAATCCGGCGCTCGCGCCGATTGGATCTGCGCCCGCCCGACGCGGGACTCCTTTCAACCTCCGGCAGTTCCTCTCCTACATCTGGCAGTTCTACCTACCGCGGCTTCCGGGGATGAGCCCGGACCGGGTCACGCCGGGGCTGTCGGTCTACAACATCTGGGTCCGCGAGACATGGGGCACGTTTGGCTGGCTTGACGTGCCGATGCCGACCTGGGTGTACACCGCGGTCACGACCTTCACGGCATGCGTGGCGGTCCTGAGCGCGGCGATCGTGGCCAGGTTCCGCGATCGGCTTCGCTGGCAGCTGATGGCGTTCTTCGCCTTGGCCGTGGTGGCGCTGCTGCTCGGGCTCCACCTCACCGAGTACCGCTCGCTGATCAATCTCGGCGGGCCTTTCCTCCAGGGCCGCTATCTGCTGCCCGTCGTCGGTCTGTTCGGCCTGGCCGTAGCGCTGGTCCTCAGCCGTCTGCCCGCACGTTGGCGGGGACCCGCATGCGGGGCGCTTGTCCCCGGAATGCTGCTGTTGGACGTGATCGCCCTATCCACGATCGCCGGGGCTTACTACACATGAGCGTCCGAGGCGCCTTGATCACCTTCACGGTGGTGGCTGCACTCGGCCTTGCGGCGCTGCTCGGGGCCGCGGCGGCGGACCAGCGATCGTCCGCATTCTCGCTCGACGTCTCTCCGGACGAGCCGATCGCGACCCTGAGCCCGGGAGACCAGGTCTGTCAGGGGCCATTCGCGGCGACCGCCAGCTTCGGCTCGGTGACAGCATGGGTCTCGCCGTTCGGCAACGTCGGAGCGTCCCTCCGGATGCTGGTCCGCTCGGTCAGCGGCGCCACGCTGGCGACCGGTCAGAGCCCGGCTGGCTATCACCAGCTCGCGACGGCTCGGACGTTCAGGCTCGACGCGACCGTGGCCGCGGGCCGGCGAATCTCGGTGTGCCTGCGAAGCGCCGGGCCCGAGCAGGTGGCCGTGTTGGGCGCCGGAGCTCGGGACGCGACTCAGCTCGCCAACGTCGGCAGGCTGCGCCCGACGGGCCGCTCCCCCGCGGCAGCCATCGCGCTCGTGTTCACCCGCCGACACCCTCGATCACTGCTCTCGTTGTTCCCGACCATCTTCAGGCGGGCCGCGGTGTTTCGGCCGCCCTGGGTCGGGCCCTGGACCTACTGGGTGCTCGTGGCCGGGGTGCTCGCGGCGTTCGTGCTCGGCGGGCTTGCGGTGACGCGGGCGGTCCGCTCGGACACAAGATCCGATTCGCCATCGTGACATCGAGCGCCCTCGGGGCGGTGGTCCCTATCGCCTCCCCTCGAGCGACAGGCGCCTGACGGCGGCGCTCGGAAGCCGGTCGGCCCTCACCCCGAGGATCGTCCCGGCCGCGCGCAACCCGTGGTGGCTCAGCGAGCTTGCGATCAGACCCACCGAGGGCGCTCGATGATCGCCGGCCGTGGCTTGACTCCGTGACCAGCGCAGGTCGGCGCCGACCTGCCCCCACACTGCGAGCGCGGCTCGGCGTAGCTCGCCTTGCTCCGAGAACCCATACACGTCCTGCATCGCGCGCGCCTCGTCGAAGCTCCTGCGCAGCCAGTCCCACGCCGAGTACTCGTGCGAGTGGATCACGGCGGCTTCGGGGACGTGCGCCTTCGCGAAGCCGGCACGGAGCATGTCGTGCGCGAGCACGTGGTCCTCGGCATAGCCCACGGGGCGAAACCGCACAGACTCCCAGGCACGCTTGGCAACGCAGCCGTTTGCGTCGGTGAAGAAGCCTCTGGGACCTAACAGCGCCCGCGGAGCGAGACGGCGCTCCGCGGGCGCGAGGCGGTCGATCCGCGGCGCCCCATCCGGCGACAGTGAGCGAAACCACGCGACCAGCTCGCGTGCCACAAATGGGCTCGCGTCAGGGCGCGGAACGTAACGCCCGAACACGAGCGCGATGTCGTCGGCCAGCTCAAAGCCTTCGAGGAGACGACTGAGCCAACGCTCGTCGGCCGGGACCGCGTCCTGGGTCAGGAACGCGACATGCTCGCCCCGCGCGCGCTCCATCAGAAGATTGCGGGTGCCACCGTGTGAGAACGCTTCCGGTTCTATTTCGATGACCTCCGCCCCATGCCCCCGCGCGAGCCCAACCGACCCGTCTGTCGAGCCCGAGTCGCAGACCAGCAGCTCGAGCGAAGCACTCGGTGCGAGCCGTTGCGCGCGAACCGACGCGAGCGTCTGATCGAGCACGGCGCCGCCATTGCGGACGGGAATCGCGACCGTGATCGGACGCAAGCCTGCGTCGCGGATGCTCACAGCCCGGCGACGATCCGCCGCAGCCCATCGGTCAGCTGCACCTCCGCGGTCCACCCGAGCTCGCGCCGGGCGCGACTCACCTCCAGACAGCTATGCCTCACTTCCCCGCGACGCTCGGGCGCGAGCACCGGATCCACGAGCTCGTCCCGCTCACCGAGCTCGTTCAGCGCGTCGAGCAGTTCCAGCACCGATGTCTCGCGTCCGGTTCCGATGTTGAGAGGACCGCTCAGCACCGAGTCGGCGGCCATCAGGTTCGCGCGCACGACATCGCCCACCTCGATCCAGTCCCGCGTCTGTCGCCCGTCGCCGAACACGGTCGGCCGGCGGCCGTCCGCGAGGCACCCGCAGAAGATTGCGACAACCCCCGCCTCTCCGTGAACGTCCTGGCGCGGCCCGTAGACGTTGCCATAGCGGAGCGAGATCGTCGAGAGCCCGTGCAGCCCCGCGTACAGCTCGCAGTAGCCTTCGGCGGCCAGCTTGGCCTGGCCGTAGGGGGCGAGCGGCGTGATCGGATGGCTCTCCGGCGTCGGCCGCACATCGGCCTCGCCGTACAGGCCGCCGCCGGTCGAGCTGTTCACGACGCGCCTGGAGCCCGCCTTGCGGGAGGCCTCGAGCACCGCGACCGTCCCGACCACGTTCGTGCTCGCATCATCGGCCGGGCGCTCGACCGAGTAGCGCACATCGATTTGCGCGGCGAGATGGAAGACCAGCTCCGGTGCAGCGGCGTCGAACACGGCGGCGAGCGCCGCCGGATCGCGGACATCGGCCGTATGCAGCGTCGCCCCGCGCTCAAGGGCGCCGATCAGATTTTCGCGCTTGCCCCTCGACAGGTCGTCGATCACCGTGACCCGGTCACCGCGTGCGACCAGCGCGTCGACGAGGTTCGACCCGATGAAGCCGGCGCCGCCGGTGACCAAGCAGTCCATGGCGGCGGGAGGCTAGCGCGCTGCTCGCACGCATCACCGCAACATTCGCCCTGGAAATAGTCGGGCCCGCGCCGCGCTAACGCCCGGCACGGGCCCGATTCAAGGACGACCCTGGTAGGGCTGGGGGCCGTCCGAGACCCGCGAGAAGGGGGCGATGCTCGCGGGTCGGGTTGACATCCGTGTCACAGGGCAGGATAGCGCTACGGCTCGAGTTCACCTTAGAGCGCAACCAAACGGCGCGTTTCACGTTCTCGATACATAGGGTTTCGCACTTGAAGACAAGTGGAATGCCTGTATCCAAGCGAGTCATGTACACACAGAGCTCCGTCAGACCCACCAGTCTCAGGGCGGTCCCGGCACCGCTGACCGTCGACGTCCTCGGCGTCGAACTCGCGCTGTCGGACTATGCCGAGATGCTCGACTGGATCGACGAGATGGTCCTATCCCGCGAGCGCGCCTATCTGTGCGCCTGCAATGTGCACACCGTGATGGCATCACGCGAGGACCCTGAGCTGCGCGCCTCACTTCAAGGCGCGTCGGTCAACGTGCCCGATGGGCAGCCGTTGGTATGGGCGATCAACGCGCTCGGACACTCACTTCCCGGCCGCGTCTACGGGCCCGAGTTGATGTTGCGCGCTTGCGAGCGCGCGGTGGAGGCCGAGCATCGCTTCTATCTCTACGGCGGCCACAACCAGGGCGCCCTGGTCCAGCTGGCGCTCAACCTCCGCGAACGCTACCCCGGGGTCAAGATCGTCGGCGGATACTCGCCGCCCCACAGGCCGTTGACGGATGAGGAGCGGGGCGCAGTCGCGGCCGAGATCAACCGCTCTCACGCCGACATCGTGTGGGTCGGGATCGGGGTTCCCAAGCAGGAGAAGTGGATGGCTGAGATGCGTCCCCACCTCGACGCGCCGGTCCTGGCCGGCGTCGGCGCCGCATTCGACTTCCACGCCGGACGGGTGCCTCAAGCCCCCACGTGGATGCAGGAGTCCGGACTCGAGTGGGTGTACCGCCTCACACACGAGCCACGTCGGCTCTGGAAACGCTACCTGCGCTACAACCCGCTGTTCCTGGCCGCCTTCGCCCGCCAGCTCTCGCAACAGCGACGCACCAGTACCAGGCCGTAAAAGGCCGCCCAGCCCTGGCGGCCAGGCTCAAGCCGGGCTCGGTTCTTACCGAGAAACGTTGTACGATCCAGTCGGGATCATAGGTTTGTGATCGAGTGGGGGTATTTGTGGAAGCTTCAGCACTTCAAGCACCACCAATCCGTGCGCGGCGTTCAATGCCGATGCCGCTGCTCCGCCTGCGCTCCGACGAGCAACTGGCCATGCTCTTCCGGAACGGGCACGACGAGGCGTTCCGCGTGATCCACGACCGCTACCACCAACGGCTGTTCGCCTACACGCGGCAGATGCTTCCCGTCCATATGGATGCCGAGGACGCCCTGCAGGATGTGTTCCTGCGTGTGTATACGAGTCTGCGGGCAAGCGACCGACGCGTCGCGCGCCTACGACCTTGGCTGTACCGGGCCGCCCACAATCGCTGCATCGACGAGCTGCGCCGGCCGCCGCTTCCTCCGCCGGAGGTGCTGGCGGAGATCCGCTCGCCGATTGAAGACCCGGCTAGCCGGCTTGACGAGCAAGAGTCGCTCAAGCACGTCCTCGCAGACATCAGGCGGCTGCCTGCACAGCAGCGCTCCGCCTTGCTCCTGCGCGAGCTCGGTGGCGCCCACTACGCCGATATCGCCATCGCCCTCGAGATCTCCGTGCCCGCGGTGAAATCGCTCCTTGTCCGTGCCCGGATCGCGCTCGCCAAGTCGCTCGAGGGGCGCGAGACGGCATGCTCGACGATCCGCGAGGAGCTGGCGCTTGCATATGACTCCGGCGGCCGCCTCAACGCCACCTCGAAAGGCCACCTGCGCGTCTGCGCCGGATGCCGGGACTTCCGTGCCGAGCTGCGCGGAACCAGCCGGCAGCTGGCGGGGCTCGTGCCGACGCTCGGCCCGCTCGGGGTTCTCGCCAACGCGCTCGGCTTCGGCGGCGCCGGGGGCGGTGCGTCCGCCGGTGGCGGCGCGGCGGTCGTCGGCAGCGGTGGAGCGCTCGCCTCGGCGGGCATCCTGAGCGGAGCCCACGTGGCGACGTTGATCACGGCGAGCCTCGTGGCAGCCGGCGGAGCAGTCGAGCTCCGGAACTCCCTGGTGCCGGCGTCACCACCCGCTCAGCCCGCGCCAGTACTCGTCTCGAGCCCGGCGCCGAGCGTCGGCGCCGTCCCGTCGCCGTCACCCGGCCCCACTACCCCGCCGGCGACGACGCCGCCGGCGAGCACACCCCCGCCGACCATCAATCCCGGTACGGCGCCCGTCGGCACGAGCACCCCGCCGGCGTCCGGACCCAGCGCAAGCTCGAACACGGGTCCGATTCGCCAGCCGGCGATCACTGGCGTGACCGCTATCGAAAACCAGGTCGCACCAATCACCGCGATCGGCCGCGTATCGATCACTGGGACCGAAGACGTGAGCGCGCTCCCGCCCACGCGGCCGAGTCAACCCACCAGCAGCGGCACAGGCCCGGCGGTCACCGGCACAAGCTCCAGCGGCTCGGGTGGCTCGAGCGGCGCAAGCTCGGGCGGCTCGTCCGGCACAAGCTCCAGCGGCTCGAGCGCCCCGGCGAGCAACGGTTCACAGGACACCGGCACGGAGTCCCCGCAGACCGCGAGCTCGAGCCCCTCACAACATCCTCGCAGACTGTCGAGCTCCAGCTCATCGCAAAACCCCGCGCAGACGGCCGGTTCGAGCGTTAGATGGAGCAGGGCCTCCACCTCACCGGGCTCACGACGTGGAGCAGCGCCTCCACCTCAACGGGCACCATGACGTGGAGCACCACCTCCACCGGCGCTGCCAGCGGAGCGGGATCGTAGCCGTAGGCAGCGCGCGGTAGCCGAGGCCCGTCGAAGCGGGAGCTCTAGCGCCTGAATGTGACGCCCGAGTCGAGCGTCCGCACCTTGCGCGTCTCGGTGGCGGTGGCGGAAACCACCAACGTGAGCGCTATGCGCTTCTGATGCTCAAGCGTTCTGAAGAAGCGCCTGTTGAGCCTCAGCCTGATCGACGCTCTTCCCGGGCCTCTCAGCGTCAGATGCCCGCCCGCCAGGCCAAGCGGACCCTTCCCGTCACTGCGAGTTTCAGCCGCCGCGCTGTCGCCATGCTCATCATCAACGACACCTTGACCGTGCAGGCCTCGTTGCAGCCGACGGTCAGCTTCAGCCCGTCCTTGACGACGGCCGAGGTCTTGCGGGATCCGCTGACGCCCGTCATCGACAGCTTGAGTGGTGGCAGAGGAGGAGGGGGTGGCGGCGGCGGCACACCCAACCCGACGTAACGCGCAGCGATCCCCGTGTAGGAGCCGCCGAACGGCGTCGTGTCACCGACGGCGACGAAATTGCCCGTGGTCGGCGAGAGCGCAATTGCTGCGTACTCGGTGTTGTTGCCATCGCTGTTGGTCAGCACGGACGTTCCGCTGAGACCAAATCCCGCATCGAGCTGCCCGTTGGGTGTCAGCGCCCAGAGCGTCGCGTAGGTGGTCACACCGTTCGCATAGCTACCGGCGAGGACCACGTCGCCGTTGGGTGCGGTCAAGATGGCGTACGCGCCGGGCGTTGCCGGGGTCGCGCCGAACGACCAATTGACCGCGGAGGAAGTGTAGACCACCCCCTTCGAGCCGAACGAGCTGTCCGGAGCGCCGGAGGGGCTGAAGCGCACCACCAGCGTGTCGTCCGCTGAGTTTCCGTTTGCGGAGCTGCCGGCGGCGACGATCCTGCCGTTGCTCAGGACCGCCACCGCGTTGAAGCCCGAGCTCGACGAGCTCTGGGCATATTGGTGCGTGTATGAGCCGGATCCGGCAAAGCCCGGATCGAGCGCGCCCGAAGTCGTCAGTCGCGCGATCAGCGCATCTTGCCCCTGCTGCCCAGGTGACCCAGAGCCCGCGATCACGACCTTGCCATCGGTCTGCAGCGCGACCGCCAGTGCATAGGAGTAGGGCCCGAGGTCGAGCACGTCGATCCCGCCCACCCCAAAGCCGGTGTCAAGTCTCCCGGTTGCGTTCAGTCGAATCACCGCCACGCGCGGCGCCGTGCCTCCCCTACCAGCGGCGCTCGCGCTACCGGTAGCGACGATCTTGCCATCCGCCTGGATCGCCACCGCGTACCCGTTGCCGAAGCTGCTGCCGGTCAACACGGCGACGACACCGCCGACGCCGAAGCTTGTATCGAGGCTGCCGTTTGAGTTGTAGCGCTCGACAACCAGGCCGTCGGCGTAGGACCCGCTGGTGTCGGTTGCGCTGCCGACCACGACAAGCTTGCCGTCGGACTCGACCGCAACGGCGCGGGCGATCGAGCCCGGGGAACCGGCGATCGCGGGTCCGCGGACGATGCCCCCAGACCCGAACGAGCGGTCAAGCGAGCCCGACGCGTTGAAGCGTGCGATCAATACGTCCGCGCTTGAACCCGCGCCCGACTCCCCGGCCATAACGACCTTGCCATTGCTCTGGACCGCCGTTCCGAACACGCGAGTGCCAACGCCTGTCGCCACGATCCCACCGCTTCCGAATGTCGTGTCGAGCGAGCCCGGAGGAGCGGCGTCGGCAACCGCGGCTGTAGCGCCAGCGGACGTCGCCCAAGCCGCGCAGAGCAGGATGGCGCTGGTGAGGGCGTGCCTTCTCACGGATCTACGTACGTGTACGTTGCGCACTTCCTGCGTCATCCCCGATCAAACGGCCTGCCGCGGCGCCCGGCTCCGGCGGCAAGCATGCCCGCGCAAAGCTAGCACCACCCCAGCACCCGCGAGCTTCGCGCATCTATCCTCACGTAGCCATGTGTGGCATCTGCGGCATCCTCAGCTTGCGCGGCGCGCCCGTGCCCGACCTCGAGCGCAAGCTCGCGGTCATGAGCGAGCTGATCGCGCACCGCGGCCCCGATGACTCCGGGTGCTGGGTTCATCCCCACGGCCACGTGGGTCTGGCTCACCGCCGGCTCTCGATCATCGATCTTGAGCATGGTCGCCAGCCGATGCGGGATGAAGCAGGACGCTCCCTCACTTACAACGGCGAGGTCTACAACTACCCCGAGCTCCGGAACGAAATCGGCACACGAAGCTTCAACACAACATCGGACACGGAAGTCGTGCTCCGTGGACACGAGCGATGGGGAATCGATGCACTCAATCGCTTCCGGGGCATGTTCGCCTACGGCCTTTGGGATGAGCCGGCGGGGGAGCTCGTGCTGGCCCGCGATCGCTTCGGTATCAAGCCGCTCTATTACGCCGAAGTGGACGGGATCCTGTACTTCGCCTCGGAAGCCAAGTCCCTGCTCCCGTTCCTGCCCTCGATCGAGGTCGATGTCGACGCGTTCAAGGACTATCTCTACTTTCAACTGTGCCTGGGCGGGAAGACTCTGTTCAAGGGAGTGCGCGAGCTGCCGCCCGGCCACGCCGTCCGGATCGGGCGGGATGGTCGCGTCACCCCCGAGCGGTACTGGGAGGTCTATTACGACCTTGATCTTCAACACACCGCGCGCTACTTCGAGGAGCGCATCGCGGCGCTGCTGGAGGAGTCCGTCGAGCTGCACCTGCGCAGCGATGTTCCCGTCGCGGCGTACCTGTCAGGCGGGCTTGACTCGAGTGTCATCGCCTCGCTGGCAGCCCGGCGGTCGGAGGCGCAGATCAAGGCCTTCACCGGCAAGTTCTCGGAGGATCCGCGCTACGACGAGAGCAGATACGCCCGTGCGCTGGCCGAGTGGTCCGGGGTCGAGCTCCATGAAGAGGACCTCCATGTTGACGACTTCCTCTCCTCGATCGAGCAGCTCGTCTATCACCTGGACTATCCAGTCGCCGGCCCGGGCTCCTTCCCGCAGTTTGCCGTCTCACGCGCCGCCAGCCGGCACGTGAAGGTAATCCTTGGGGGACAGGGCGGCGACGAGGTCTTCGGTGGCTACACGAGGTACCTGATCGCTTACTTCGAGCAGTGCATCAAGGCCGCGATCGACGGCACGATGCACGACGGCAACTTTGTCGTCACCTACGAGTCGATCATCCCCAACCTGACGGCCCTGAGGAGCTACAAGCCTTTACTCGCACAGTTCTGGCGGGAGGGCCTGTTCGAGGAGCTCGACGCGCGTTACTTCAGGCTGATCGATCGGGCGCCCGAGCTTCAGGGCGAGGTCGACCTCGAGGCGCTCGGCGACTACTCCCCGTTTGACGCCTTCCGTGAGATCTTCAACGGCCAAAACGTCGGTCATCAGTCGTATTTCGACAAGATGACTCACTTCGACTTCAAGACGCTGCTGCCCGCGCTCCTACACGTCGAGGATCGGGTCAGCATGGCGCACGGGCTCGAGTCTCGCGTGCCGCTACTCGACCATCGCCTGGTGGAGCTCGCGGCAACGATTCCGGCGGACATCAAGTTCCGCGACGGAGAGATGAAGCACGCGTTCAGAACCGCCGCCAGAGGGTATGTGCCCGACGTGATCGCCGAGCGACGCGACAAGATGGGATTCCCTGTCCCCCTCTCCGAGTGGATCGACGGCCCTGCCCGCGAGTTCGTCGAGGATGTCTTCTCCTCCCGGGCCGCGCTCGACCGCGACCTGATCGACAACCGGAAGGTGCTCGAGAGCTTGGAGGGCGAGCAGCCATTCGGCCGCAAGACCTGGGGGTTCCTATGCCTGGAGCTCTGGCAACGGGCGTTCCACGATCGTGAGCACGAGTTCAAGGCATTGGGAAAGCCCGATCGAGCTGTGAAGCTCTGAGTCGGCTAGCTGCTTGGCCAGTCCATCGTTCACGCTCGACGAATACGGCGAGTATCTCGAGATAGCGAAGAGCAGCGGCTACCGCTTCTGCGGCTTCCACGAGCCAGCCGCTGATGATGAGCTGGTGATCTACCTTCGCCATGACATCGACTTCACGCCTCGCTTCATTCCCCCGATGGCAGACATCGAGGCTCAGGCAGGAGTGCGGGCGACCTACTGCGTCCAGCTGGCTTGTCCGTGGTATGACCTCGAGGCGGCCGAAAGCCGGCTGGCGGTGCGGTACGCACTACAGCGGGGACACTGGCTCGGCCTTCACTTCGACGCGACCGCAATCGGATCGGATGGTGAGATCCGCGAACGCGTTGGTGCGGACGCTGCGCGACTCGCCATCGCATTCAGCACGGAAATCCGCACGGTTTCCTTCCACGAGCCAGGGACAAGGGGGGTCGATCACCTCGAGCTTCCCGCGCCGCTGATCAGTACGTACGGCCGGCCGTTCTTCAAAGACATCGGCTACGTCTCGGACTCGAACCAGCGATGGCGGGGCAAAGACCTGCGTCAACTGCTTGCGGGTCGAGAGCATCCGCGCCTCCAGCTGCTGGTCCATCCATTCTGGTGGAGAACGGACCCCTCAACCGTCGGCTACAAGCTTCGTGCGCTTGCCGCCGAGCTTGAGGTCCCTGTCGAGGAGCTCGCGGGACCGGTAAACATGGCGATCATTCGTGCCGAGGATGGGTGAGCGGCCGATCCTACGCGTCCAGCGGGAGAAATCTCGCCCGCGCAGGCACGAGGAAGCGCATGAACTGCTCCTCCAGATCTGACCGCGTCTTCAGGTAGGTCTTGGTCTCCACGCTGTAGACGCTCACCCCGCTCCGGTAGGGGCGCGGATGACCCTTCGCGGCCACGACGACAGAGACCTCGTCGGCTATGGGATCGCCAACCTGATCGACGAATCCGATCGTTCCCTCACAGCCGGGATGCGCCTCGCCGAACTCGTCGATGAAGCGCTTCATCATGGCCACCTTCTCCGCCCATTCGAGCTTGCGGTAGGGCCCTAGCTTGTCTGTGAGATCCCGAGCGGGCGAGCCGCCGTAACAATGCCAAGGCTCCGTGTCATGGGTGATATTGGTGCCGATCAGGATGATCGTTCCTCGGGCGATGCGCACGCCCGGAGAGATCGTGCTGTTGCAGCCCGCCATCCACACATCGTCTTCAATCGTCACGGGACTGCGGTGATAGAAGGTGCACCCTTCGAGCAGCTCGCCACTTTCAGCGTGCGTCCACACATATCCGTTCAGGGCCATGCGAAAGTTGTTGCCGATCGTGAGATCGTCGGCGGCATTCAACATGCTGTGCTGACCGATAAAAGAGTTGTGGCCGATGACGCACGGCGCGTGGCCGTTTACGAGGACGTGGTTGTGTACGGTCGTGTAGTCACCGATCGAGAACGCCGGCAGGCGCACCGTCGTGTCGTACGCGATTCTCGAAAAATCGCCGATCGAGACCTCTCGGCAGGGGCCGCCGAGCGCCGAGAGCGTCGTACGGCGTTCGATCGTGGAGCGATAGCCGATCCGGATCACATCGGCCTGAATCTCCACGTCGGGCTCGATGACGACGCCCGGCTCGATCCAGACGCCTTCTCCGACGATGCGCGAATTTGCTCCGATGACGACATCGTCGGCGACCTCCTGAACGGCCGCGGAGATCTGATCACGCATGATGGCCGGGACGCGACAACGGCTCGGAGCCCCGACCACTGAATGAGTCGGAGGCAGGGTGGGGCAAGGATCGGTATGAGGGCTCGGCGCCGGCGAGGACGCGTTCGCCGGCGAGAAACGTCCGGCACCATTCCTCCAGCGAGAGCAGCGACCAGATCAGCAGGCGGCGATTGGCACGACCTTCCAGATGCTCATCCACCAGCGCCCGCACCGTAGCCCGGTCGAGAAACTCGTAGATGAGCGCGTCGCCGTAAAGCCGCCGGCGCACATAATCGATGCTCTCGCCCCTGAACCAACTCGCGTCTGGGCCCGCAAACCCCCGCTTTTCCAGCGTGGCCACGCGGCTGGGGACATGCCTGCGGATAGCCTCTCTGAGGATCAGCTTGCCGTCCCGTGCGCGATCGAAGTAAACCTCCGTCTTGCGCCCGGGATCGTTCTCGTTCAGGCTCGAAGTCGGAAGCAGGTTGCCAAGCTTGGCACCGACTGGGACCGTCTCGGCAAACGAAACGAGCTCGTTGTCCAGGAAAGGGACTCGCGTCTCGAGTCCGTGCGCCATGGAGAGCTTGTCCTCGACCATGAGGAGGCCGTGCAAGAACGTCTTGGCTTCGAAGTAGAGCGAGTGGTTGACGTATTGCTCAGGCCGATGGTCCGATTTGCTCCGAGCGGCAAACACCGCCCGAAACACGTCTTTGGGGGAGAAGTCGCCAAGCGGAGGCCAGATCGGGCGCAGGATGTCCGCATATGCCGTCTCTGGGACCAGTCGCTGCCACAAGGAGAAATATTGATCGACGAAACCGTCGAAGTCCCTTCCTGGCGCACCGCTGCAATATCGCCATGGATAGCCGGCGAAGAGCTCGTCGCCGCCAGTCCCGGAAAGGACCACCTTCCCGAACTTGCTTGCCAGGCCTGCGGCGAAGTAGTTGGGGTAGCTCTGGCCGACGCGCGGCTCCTCGAGATGCCACGTGAGCATCGGCATCGCGCGCTCCATGTCACCGGCCTTGAGCACCATCTCGTAATGAGCCGTATTGCAGAGGTAGGACATCGCCTCGGCACGGTCACGTTCGTCAAACGAGATCTCGAGCCCCGAGGCGGAGTCAAGGTCGAAACCGACGGTGAAAGTCGACATGCGCTCTATCTGCTTGCTGGCAATCGCGGTGATCGAACCCGAGTCCAAGCCGCCACTGAGGTATGAGCCGACAGGAACGTCGCTGACCAACTGCCGACTGACCGCTTGGCGGAGGCGCCGGTCGAGCTCTTCGACGAGCTCGCGCGGGTCCGCGCTCGAAGTCTCCTCTCGAAAGTCGAAGTCCCAGTACCGCGTTGGGCGCGGCGCAGGCGCACCGACAGCGAACCGTAGCCATGTCCCGGGTGGCAGGAGCTTGACCCCGCGGAAGAGCGTCCGCTCCGTGAAGCAGTTCTGAAAGCACAGATACTCGGCCAAGGCCTCCTCGTCGAGCTCGGCCTTCAGCGCGGGGTGACGAAGCATCGCCTTGACCTCGGAGCCGAACAGGAGTTGCGAGTCGCGCGCCGCGTAGTACAGGGGCTTGATGCCGTAGCGATCACGCGCGAGCAGGAGCTCCCGGCGCTCGCGGTCCCAGAGCGCGAACGCGAACATGCCGTTGAAGCGCAGCACCGCATCGGTGCCCCATCGAGCGAGCGCATGTAGCACCACTTCTGAGTCGGTCCGCGAGCGAAAGCGGCATCCGTTCGCCTCCAGCTCCGCGCGCAGCTCGTTGAAGTTGTAGACCTCACCGTTGTAGCTGAGGACGAATCGCCCATCCGGCGTGACCATGGGCTGGTGGCCGGCCGGTGAAGGGTCGATCACCGCGAGCCGTCGGTGTCCCAACCCGAGCGGACCGTCACAGAAATACCCCTCAGCGTCAGGCCCCCGGTGTGCGATCGCGTCGGTCATCGCGCGCAGGGTGACATTGGAGATCGGGTCCCCCGCGAGGTCGAGAATGCCGGCGATACCGCACATAAAGGTCAGCCAGCGAGCAGGTCAGAGGCGGCGTAGCTCATCGACCACATACTGGAAATCGTCCTCCCCCATTCGGTTGTGCAGCGGAAGTGCGAGCGTCCGCTCGTGTAGATACGCCGCATTCGGGCAGCGGCCGCGCCAGTCCCGGTACGCCCCCAGCTCCGTCACGGCGTGGGTCCCCGGACGAGCACCGATGCCTCGCTTGTGGAGCCTCGCCAGGACACTGGTCAGCGTGGCCGGAGCAGCGTCCCGGAGGACGGTAACGAACGATTGCCAACCGTGGTCATACCCAGGGGGCACCGCCGGCAGGGCGAGCCAATCTATCGACTCGAGCTCGCGCAAATACCACGCCGCCCAGCGCCTGCGCTCCGCGACGAGCCGGTCGAGCTTCCCGAGCTGGACCAGACCGATCGCAGCTTGGATGTCGGTCATCCGGTAATTGAAACCGGTCTCGTCGAAGTCAGGAAGCGCATAGGGCTCGGAGCTCACGTGCCTGTCCTCCTCGGATAGGCCTCCACCGTGGTTGCGAAGCTTGCGCGCGCTGCGCGCTAGCCGATCATCGCTCGTGGTGATCATGCCCCCCTCGCCCGTGGTGATTACCTTTCGCGGATGAAACGAGAAAGCGGCGGCATCGCCAAGTGAGCCCGCGGGCCGGTTGCAATAGCCGGCCCCAGCGGCGCACGCAGCGTCTTCGATAACAGGCACCTCACTCGGCACCCCGGCGCGGATCGCGTCGACGTCCGCGCACAGGCCGAATAGGTGAACCGCGATCACGGCTCGCGTGCGTGCGGTGAGCTGTGCGCGAACGTGCTCCGGATCGACGTTGAACGTCGTGAGATCGACGTCGGCGAATACAGGTGTTGCGCCGCAGTGGCGAACGACATTCGCAGTCGCCACCCATGTGAACGCCGGCACGATCACCTCATCCCCTGGCCCGACTCCATAGGACGCGAGCGCAAGATGCAGAGCGGTTGTGCAGGATGTCGTCGCGACGCCGTATCCCGCTCCATGACGCTTGGCAAACGCCTGCTCGAAGTGCGCCACCCGTGGGCCTTGGGTCAGCCAGCCGCTGAGCAGCGGCTCTCTGCATGCGAGCCACTCGTCTTCGCCGACGCTCGGGCTGGCGATCGGGATCGATCGGGGCGTGTCGCCGTCCTCGTGACCGGATCC
Organism: uncultured Solirubrobacterales bacterium; assembly: GCA_963695965.1. GTDB lineage: Bacteria > Actinomycetota > Thermoleophilia > Solirubrobacterales > Solirubrobacteraceae > Palsa-465. The sequence continues at coordinate 88,811 of CAVOIU010000037.1, read as the reverse complement.
GTTAATGCCGCCAGACTCGAGCGACCTTTGGGGACGGTTAGGCACCGGCACGGCTCCTAATCTCAGGTGACCGCGCGGCACGTCCCGGGTCACCACAGAGAAGCGCATTTGCTCCGGCGAAGCCGCACGCCATCAGGGCATCGACGACCGACAGGCCGGGCACGGCCGGGTTGAACCTATGTGGGTATGTCGGATGGTCGAACTCCTGACGGACCAGCTCAACACCGCTGCGGGCAAACTTGTCGGGGTCCTGATAACCGTCGGCCCCGGCTCCCGAAAGGTAAGCCGTCCCGCCCACAGCGCGCGTCAGCTCGATCAGCAAGTCTGTCGAACTGCCAGAAGTGCCGTAAAGCGACGAACGTGTGATCTTGCGCTGATCCAGGCCCAGAGAACTGGCAAGGATCCGGATCCCGGACTCGTTGAAATCGGCAATCACATCCGTGTCGATCATGAGCAGTCGCCTCACGAGCGGCATCACTTCGTCGAAGAACGGCGCCCACGCGTAGCTCTGCTCGATCGTTCGCAACATCCTGGCACGCCAAGGGCGACGCTCGTCGATCCGTATCTCGTTGACGCGCCGCCGCCCGCTGTAAGCCCGCACCACCGGCACAGTTATCCAGGCGGGCTCCGCTCCGACGCCGAGCCGGACGCGATTCATCCACGTCCCCCCGGACTTGGGAAACTGCACCGTGTCGAGCAGCACAAAGACATCGGCACGCGCAAGCTTGTCGAAGTACCCCAGCCAGGGCAAGAAATTTGGCTGGTGGATCGCGACTAGCCTGGTCCGCGAGGAACGGGCGGCGTCAGGGCGTGCCGGCATCCGCGCCATCTCGAAGAATCCCCATGACCAGCACGTCGACGCGCGCGCCGTCGAGGTATGCCGCTGCTCGCAGGACACCCTCATGGCGAAACCCCGCCTTCTCGTATACCCGGATCGCCGCCACGTTGCCGGCCATCACGTGCAGCTGCACGCGGTGGAGATCGAGGTCTCGGAACGCGTGAGTCAGAAGCAGCCGCACCGCCTCGGTGCCCAGGCCGATCCCACGAGCCTCCGGCACGCCGATCCGGATCTGCAGGTCAGCCGTGCGATGTCGCAAGTCGATGTTGAGCAGCTGGCAGGTGCCAACCAGAGACCGACTTTCGGTGCTCCGGATGCCGAAGATGACGACGTCGTCACGTTGCCTGATGGCGTCAAACCATGAACGGTGATCGGCCTCGTGCACGGGCGAGAATGGAGCGCTCGAGGTGACCAGCTCGCGGTCGTTAATCCACTCGAAGAGGACCTTCAGGTCGTCCTCGGAGATTGCGGTCAAGCTCACGCGGTCGCCCGAGAGCGCCATGGCTAACCCGATATGCCTGACAGCGGCGCGCTCGCCTCGATCACGGCAGGCTCTGCAGCATTGCTCCGAGGCGGGCTCAGAAGCGAGCGGTAGATCGCGTCGATGCGCTCGGCCGCAACTCGCGAGGAATGCCACTTCACCGCGAACTCGCGCCCACGGTCGCCAAGCTCTCGACGCTTGTCCGGATGCTCGATGAGATCGATGAGGACCGCCCGCACCGTCTCCGGAGTCGCCGACACGACGGGCAGATCGTCAACGTACGCCGGGATCTCCTCGCGCATGCTCTCGAGCCACTGCGGCCGCAGGTAGGCGATCACCGGCTTGCCCAGCATCATGGCCTCCCGTGCGGTAGCACCAACAAATCCGTATGTCAGCATGTCGACGAAGATGTCGGCTTGGGCCTGGTAGTAACGCAGCTCAAGATTGGGCACATTGTCAAAGAACATGAGCTCGATGTTGTAGCCCTCATGTTTCAGCTGCTCAATCAGCGGGACGTAGATGTGGGTCGACTTGATGTTGCGAAGTGTTTGGGCGTCTGTGCGTCTCTCGAATCCGCCAACGCCGTGGTAAATCTTCACCGTGTCTTGAGAATAGGGAAGCCGAAATCGCGCCGGAACGGCCAGCTCCGGGTGCCACACGTCCTCGTCAAGGCAGTAGAACTCCGGCACTTCGTGAATGCGGTCGTCGATGTTGTAATCGGCCCGGTTGCCACCGAGCAAGATCTGATAGTCGGCCACACTGTTGCGAAATGCGCCCCAGGCCAGGTTCCGTTCATCGCTGCAGACCGAGGGTTCGTCTCGCCAACGGCAATCGGCGCATACCGGCCCCGGACGCCATCGAGCGAACGAGGATTGCGACACCCCGTCGTGACAGCCGTTGTTCGAGTACACGATGACCTTGCCAATACGCTTCAGAAGGCGGATCTCCGCTCCTGGCGACACGTACTTGGCCACCGCTTCCGCAACGGGATGACCGAATCGAATGCCACCGACGTTGCTGAAGTGAAAGATTTCGTAGTGGCGGACCGCGTGGAGGTAAAACCGAGCATGGCGCCACAGTGGAAAGCGGCTGTCGCCCAGCCGAACGTCCTCTCCGTGATAGTAGATCTCGTTTCCCGGGGTTGTGTCCCAGTTGACGACGTCCGCTCGCCACCCGAGCCGACGCAACTCTCGCGAGAGATACCACGCGCTGTAATAGGCCTGGCCGGAGAACAGCACGCTCCGTTGACCGTGGCGGCTCCGGAACATCGCGCGGAGCAGCCGGTTCCCCAGGCTTCTAATCGGCTGGCGGATGCGCTTCACGCTGAGCGAGGCTGCATCGCGTCACGACGGAGCTCCTCGACCCGGGTCTTGTGCGCCCGGCGCCACTCGATCAGTGAATGCAGGCCGTCGGCCAACGCTACGCGCGCGGCGAACCCGAGGTCGGCGCGCGCGCGCTCGGTAGATCCCACACGATTCGTGACGAACGTCTCACCCATCGGCTCGAAGCGTATGCCGACATCGGAGCCCGTCAGGTCGAGGAGGAGCTCAGCCACTTCACGTACCGAGGTTCGAACGCCGGTGCCGATGTTGTAGTAACGGTTGACTGTGTCCGCCTTCATGGCGCACACGTTCGCGCCCGCGCAGTCGCGAACATCGACGAAGTCGTACGCCTGACTTCCGTCTCCGTAGACGACGAGCGGCTCGCCCGCATCGATTGAGTCGAGCATCTTCATGATGACGGATATATAAGCGCCTCGGTAGTCCTGCCGTGGTCCATAAACGTTCATGTAACGCAAGCCAACGTGGGGCAAGCCATAGCGTGAGTGAAATGCCGTGGCCATCGCTTCGCCGGCGACCTTGGTGGCCCCATAGAAGGTGGTGAAGTTCAGCGGGTGCTCTTCGGTCATCGGCTCCTCGACGGCGTCACCGTATACCGACGCGGACGACGAGTAAACCAGTCGCGCCACGTCAGCCGCGACGCACGCCTCGAGGACGTTAAACGTGCCGCGGACGTTCACGTCGAATGCGGCACGGGGAAACTCCTGGCATTGCAGCAGCCAGAGCGCAGCAAAGTGGAACACCCCATCCGCCCCACTCAAGGCGGACGCGAGGACGTCGGACTGACAAATATCGCCGCCGGCCTCGAAAAGTCTCACCCGGGAGTCCTCCATGGCCGGTCCGAGGTTGTCGCGACTCCCGCGGACGAAGTTGTCGTAGACGACGATCTCTCGGACGTCCTCGCCGAGCAGGGCCTCGACCGTGTGCGAGCCGATCAGACCGGCGCCGCCGATCACCAAAAGCTTCTTTCCGATCAAGTCCACAGCCACCAATGATATGGCTAGAGGGCTGACGGTTGCGGCTGAGCGCTCGCGGGCCGCTCGAGGGTGGAGGTCACGTCCGGCGTCGCGAGGCACGAGATAGGGTGACCGGGCATAATCCCTGTCGCATGAGCATGGCTTGGTCGCGGTTTCGGGAGGCCGAATGAGGGCGCTGATCACGGGCGGCGGTGGGTTCATTAGATCGAACCTCGCCGACCGGCTGCTCGCGGACGGCCACGAAGTGCTGGTCATTGACAACTTCACCACCAGCAGGCGCGAGAACGTCGCCGATCGGGATGGCCTCCAGCTGCGCGAGGAGCCCGTCGACGTACCTCCTCGAGCGCCGGGCGACGCTTACACGATTCTGCTGGATTCCTCGCGAACACACAGTGACTTTCCCAACTGGAGCGTTTCGACGCCGCTCGACGAAGGTTTAGCCCGCGCGGTTTCCTATTACCAGCCGCATGGGGTTCAGCGAACATACACCCACCTGAAGTTCCAAGAGAACGCGACGGTGCCTGCGCGCCAAGTGGGATGAGCCGGAGCGGCTCGATGGTCCGCAATCGGTTGCGACTCCGCCGCCGCCCGCCGACGGTGTCGGGTATTTCGGAAGAGGCACGGCCGATTCTGATGCTCGTGGCTGGGAATCCCGACGAGGACCCGCGGATCGGTTGGGTCCGTGACCTGTGCCAGAACCTCGGAAGGGTGTTGATCAAAGGGGCGGTGTGGACCCCCGAGCTGGTCGGCAGGGACTACGACGATGGCGTGGAGGTCGACAGGTTCAACGCCCATGTGGTCGCCGGGCGGATGGCGTCACGAACGACCGGGGCGCTGGCCAAGCTCTCCGGACTGCGGGCGGCAGCCCGCTACAGCGACTTCGCTTCATCGGCGGCCGCCTCGGGGGCGGCCGGCCGGCGCCCTCCAACGGCGCGCGTCGACCTTTCGATTGGGGGCGCTGCCCGGTATTTCGGCGGCTGGGCTGGTCACAGCCTGGCGATCGACGCGCTCTACGCCGAGTGTCGCGCGCTTCACGTTCGCCCTCGGTTGGTCATCTGTCACGACCTATACTCACTAGTCGCTGCGGTTAGACTCAAGCCTCTTTTCACGTGTCCGATCCTGTATGACAGTCACGAGTTCTGGCCGTGCGCCGATCTGCTCGCGGGCACTTGGGAGGCGAAGCTCACAGGCATCATCGAACGACGCCTTCTAACCCACACGGAGGCTGTTGTCACGGTGTCTCCTCCGCTCGTTCGACTGCTCGAGAGTTACCACGGCATCACCGGGGTGCGATGCGTTCCAAACGCAGCACCGTGCAGCGAGGGTGCCGCTCGCCCCGCAGGCATCAATCGGCCGGTCCGGTTTCTCCTGCAAGGTCGCGCCGCCGCTGGTCGCGGCTTCGAGCAGCTCCTCGAGGGCTGGCGGATGGTCGATCCAGGGTCCGCCAAGCTGTTCTTGCGGTGCCCGGAATGCGACCGATTTAAATCAACTACGCGATGCGTACGATGACCTCGTCGCCTCTGGGCAGGTCATTTTTCTTTCCGCGGTGGCCGACAACGAGCTAGTCGAGGCCGCTCGCTTCGCAGACGTTGGAGTCGTTCCTTACGCGGGACGGAACCCAAACCATCTTTACTGCTGCCCGAACAAGCTCTCCGAGTACATGCAAGCAGGTCTGGCCGTGTTCAGCAATCGTCTCGAATTCGTTGAAAGCGTGATCGAGCAATACGACTGCGGAGCCACCTACGATTCGGCAACGCCGTCGGCGGTCGCGGCAGCGGTGAGGTCGCTTGCGTCCGATCGGGAGGTGCTTCTGCGCAAGCGAGTCAACGCATACGAAGCTGCTCAGGAATCGTTCAACTGGGAGATTCAGTCACGGCCGTACAAAGAGGCGATCGTCTCGCTGCTCGCGTTGTCAGCATGAGGCGGCAGAAGCCCCTAGACGTCCTCATGCTCTTTCGGCACGAGAATCCAAGTCGGATCCATGCTTCGATCCGCGCACACATTCACACACTGGATCGCGCACCGGACAGGGTCCGAGTCGTTTACGCAAACGCGATCAGGCGAATCCCAGGCACGATTCGCCGAATGCGCTTCGACGCCATCGTCCTGCACAACACATTTCTGGCCATGCGCTGGAACAACCAGTTTTCCACGTTCACGTGGGAGCATCGTTGGGTCGCCGACCATCCGGCACCAAAGCTCGCGATGCCTCAGGATGAATACGACCACAGCGAGCTGCTCGATCAGTGGCTCGCCGCCTGGGGAGTATCTGTCGTCTTCACCAACTTCGACGAGCGACACCGGCGGGCACTGTTGTATCCGCTCACATCAAAGACTGCTCAGTTCCAGAGATGCTTCACCGGCTATATCGACGAGGATGCCGTCAGTCGGATGACGAGTATCGGCCGGCCACTGGCCGAACGGGGGGTGGACATCGTTTACCGCGCTCAAAATCTGCCCTACTTTTTCGGATCGCATGGCCGCCTCAAAAGCCTGGTTGCGGAGATCGTGTCGCCAGCGGCAACTCAGCGAGGACTGTCGGTCGACATCTCGACCCGGCCACAAGACACGATTCTCGGGGACGCGTGGTTGGAGTTCATCGCGTCCTCGCGCGGGGTCCTGGGCGTCGAGAGCGGTTCGAGTGTGCTCGACCGCCGCGGAGAGATTCGAAGCGCTGTCCAGCGAATGCTGGCTGCCGAACCGGACCTGACCTTCGAAGAGGTGTCGGTGCGGCTGCCAAAGGACTGGGATTCGTACAGGTTCTTCGCCCTGGGTCCTCGCCATTTCGAGGCCGTTGTGAGCCGGACCGCTCAGTTGCTGGTCGAGGGCAGTTACGAGGGCGTACTCCTGTCTGAGCGCCACTATGTCCCGCTCAAGCGCGACTGGTCGAATCTGGACGAGACCTTCGACCGACTGCAAGACCCAAAGCGCCTGCAGGAGATCGTCGACTGCGCGTACGAAGAGATCTATCGGAGCGGTCGATACAGCTATCGCCGGTTCGCGGAGGTGATGGCGGACCGGATCGAATCGGCCCGGGGAGAGCACGCCCCGAACCAGCCTCGCTGGGCACCGATTCCCATCAACGTGGGAACGCCCATTGTGGACACGGCGGAAGCGTGGAGGCAGGTCGGGGAGGCTGCTCTTGAGCGGGCACAAACGAATGTGGGCTTCGCCGCGGCTAGGCGCTACGCCGGGTCACCTGGAGTTACCACACGGCTCGTCCGGTTCGTCAATCGGGAGCTCGGCTTTCAGGCGTTCGCGCTTCTGCTATCCGGGCTGCGCAGCCGGGACCTAGGGTCGCGCGGGCTTCCGGCCGATCTGATTCGACTTGCGGTGATAGCTGGTGCGCGCCACCGAGGCGGCCTGGTGCCGTACCACGTGAATGTTTCGCTGGATGACGGTTCTGTGATCTTCTGCACGGTCGACCGACCCGGTGGTGTGAAGCCCGAGCTGGTTAGTGCTGCCATTGCCGAGGGAGGTGTCCGCACCGTGGTCTGGAACCACTCGCACGTCAGCGAGGATGCCGTTCAGCTGCCCATCGGGTTCCCGCTCTCCGTCCCACTTGGTTCTGACGGCGTGTGGACGTTTGACGCCCTCGGGGCGGCCATTTCCGCCGGCTCGGCCAGTGCCCGGGCGGTACTTGAGCACGCCGTCGGCGCGACAGGAGACCGCGTTGAGCCTCGACCAGTCCCCGCATAGAGCTATGGATGCCCCAGACGCAGCAGAACCAGGTCACCAGACGCAGCGCGTCGAGATCGAGGGGTCTGATGGCGACGCTACGCCCGTAGACGTCTACTGGGGCGAGCACACCGTCAATTCGACGCCGTTTGGGTCCGCAGAGGACTCAGAGCGCTACCTCGAGTGGCGCTTCAGCGAGTATCCGCTGTTCCGCGAGTTCTCCGGGCTGTGGGGCGAGCACCCGGATGAGGTCGTCCTGGACTTCGGGTGCGGCCCCGGTGACGACGTTGTGGGCTTTCTGCTGTACAGCGGTGCGAGGTCCGTGGTCGGACTCGACGCCTCTCGGAAGGCGCTCGGCCTCCTCCGCGACCGCCTCGAGCTTCACGCCGTAGATCCGGCGCGGATCCGGTTAATCCACACACCCGACGGTGAAACGCGCATACCACTCGCTGACGCGTCCGTGGACTTTGTGAATTGTCAAGGCGTGCTTCACCACACCAGCGATCCACAAGCCGTCCTGAGGGAGTTCGCTCGGGTGATGAAGGCGGGAGCTCACGGAAACATCATGGTCTATAACCGCGACAGCGTTTGGTTTCACTTGTACACGGCCTACGAGCGGATGATCTTGGAGGGCAGGTTCGAAGGGCTCGATGTCGAGGCCGCCTTCGCACGCAACACTGATGGACCCGAATGTCCGATCTCTCGGTGTTACACGGGTGATCAGTTCACGACAATGTGTGCCGACGCCGGCCTCATGGTCGACTGGATAGGTGGCTATATCTCACGGCAAGAGCTCAGCTCACTCCGGCAGTCATGGGTAGCGGCACTTGCCGATCAGCGTCTCGGAGCGCGCCATCGCGAGTTTCTCCGTGAGTTGGATTTCGACCTCGCGGGCTACCCGCGATATCGCGGAAGGCACGCCGGCATCGGAGGGGCTTATCGGCTGCTCAAACCGGGCTGAACGCTACTCGGTCAGCGCAACGACCATCCTCCTGGATGCTGAAAGATCCCCCCGTATGGGGCACTTCCAACGACTTGGAACTCGTAGCTGCGGTCAAGATGATCGTAATAGGGTTGAGGTCCGTGCGGCTGCGATACGTCCTCGTATAGGCCCACGGAGATCACGTACCGGCCGTCACCCAGGTTGAGCCCCCCGAGGTCGAGTATGGCCGTTCGGGATTCCCCCTCCTCCAGCAGCAGCTCCATCGGCTCGCTGACGTGAGCAAACACCCGGACGCCATCGAGGGTGTGAAAGATCGCCGAGACGGCCAGCGGGAACGTGCCGCTGGTCTGAGCACGGAACGTGAGTTCGAGCTTCATCGGTGAGAACGCGGTGAACACCGCCTGCTCAGCGCGCAAGTCGTCAAGGAGAAGAACCCGCTCGATCAGCAAGGAGCCGATCCCGAGCCATCGGGAAACGGCTGTTTCCTGCGCGGGTCTCGGAGCGGTCGCAGTCGTCGCACGGGAGCGAGCACCACTCGCCGTGGACGCGCGCACGCCGTGTCGCGAGCCACGGGTGGATCGAGCGGCTTGCCGCCGAGAAGAACGAAGCTCGTGGTCGTGCATTGGCAACTCCACCCTTTGTGTTCGCCACGAGCTGGACTCGGGGAGCACCGTCGTCGAAAGGAGCTCGCCATTGAGCATGATCTCTGCTGTCGTGGCAGCAGCATCGGGTGACGCCCGATAGGTGAACTCGAACGCATACCTTGACTCTTCGTAAAACGCCCAGAGATGGAACTGCACCGATCCCGCGGCCGCCGAACCCGCGACCAACCGGCGGAACGACCGTTCGGACTCCTCCCGGGGTTCGGACCAGCCTGTGTCGACCAGGATCGATGCTGACTGAGTCGGATCAGCATCCTGGGCGTCTCCCACGCGAACGGTGTCCTCCAGCTCGCCGTCCCGGATGAGCGCCACCTCAGACACGTCGCACGAGCCACTCCCCAGCCCGACACGCACTAACAGGCCATCGGCATATAACTCCTGCTGCATGGAGGTGTATTTCCTACTTTGCACCTTGAGATTCTTCGCTCTGAGACGATCGTCCTCAAGCCTCCTGATAAATGCCTCGTATTGCTTGAGAACTTCGAGAGCGGAGCCGCGTGCGACGATCCGGCCACGTTCAAGCCAAATGGCTTCGTCGCAGAACCGCTCAACCTGTTCGAGGGCATGGGTCACCAGAAGCACGGTTGCCCCGCTGTCCACCAGTGCCGTCATACGTTGAGTCGACTTTGTGAAAAAGTAGGCATCCCCTGCGCCGAGCACCTCGTCGATGATCAGGATCTCGGGCTCCAGTGTGGTTGCGATTGCGAAGGCCAGCCGTGCTTGCATCCCAAGTGAATACGTCTTGAGCGGCTGCTCGAGGAACTCGCCGAGCTCGGTGAAGTCCTCGATGTCCTCGGTCTGCTCGGAGATCTCGCGCGGAGCGAGACCCTGGTAGGTGAGAGCGGCGTGGATGTTCTCGTGGCCAGTGAACTCGGGGTGGAGTCCTCCGCCCGCCTCCAGGAGCGCTTGAACTCGACCGGTCACGTCGATCTTGCCCTCAGTCGGGGCAATGTTGCCCGTCATGAGCTTGAGCAGGGTGGTCTTTCCGGCCCCGTTTCGTCCCACGATCCCCAAGCGTTGGCCGGACGCTACCGCGAGATTGATGCCCCGGAGCGCCCAGAACTCTCGGAATGTGGCGCCGCGGACGAGAGGAAATCTGGTTAAACCGAGGGAATCGAGTACTCCGTCGCGGCGCGAGGGGTAAATGCGGTAGACCTTTCCCACGTCGTGAAATTGAATTGCGGTGGGCTCAGACATAGTCGATGAGCACCTTCTTGGCGCGGGCAAAAAAGATGCTGCCGCCAATAAACAGCCCAAGCGAGATAACCAGGATCCCGATCACGTGGCCGATGGTGGGAGCGAAGCCCAGTACGACAAACTCCTGGTATCCGACGATGAAGTAAGCGAGCGGATTGAGCGCGAGCAGCAGGGTCAGATCGTGCGGGACTTGGGTCGGGGTGTAGAAGATCGGCGACGCGATCAGCAGAATCATCAGAACCGCTGTCAACACGTGCTGTAGATCGCGGATGATCACTGTGAGAAGCGAGAGGATCCATACCACGCCGATCAGGGCGAGGATCTGCAACAGCCAGACCACAGGCATGAACACAACCAATGGGGTTATCTTGCCCGTGACGATCGCGCCGATGACCGCCGCCGTCATGCCGACCACCATCGATGCTTGAGCCATGAGCACCGCTTTGACCGGCGCCAAGTCGATCGGGAACACCGTGTTGTTGAGCACGCTCTTGTTCGTGACCACGGACCCGATGCCGAGTGACAACGACTCAGCGGTGGCGAGGTAGGGCATCAGGCCGGTGAGCAGGAAGACGACATACTGGGTCGATGAGAGGGTGGGAACCTTGGCCTTGAACACCGTGAGGTAGATCGCGGAGTAGATCGCCAGGATCAGACCCGGCGCAAGGACCACCCATGCAGCCCCGAAAAAGGAGCCTGCGAAGCGGGCCGACATCTCTGTGCGGGTTACACGCCAGAGGAGCGACCAGTGAGAGATGATCAATCGAGCAGAGCCGGGCGGCATGATGCGCTCCAGAAGGCGGCTGAGCGTGCTCCTCTGGTACCGACGGGCCGTGGCGGTACTGGCTTCGCTACTCACTGGCTGATCTCGGATGGAGGCGTGCGGCGAACAAAACTGTCGACGATGTCGGGAAGCTTAGGTGCTCGACGTGCCAGTTGAGCGCCTTTGACGCGGCACGGGGGTTGCTTCAATGTTGGGTGGCGGTCAGCGTCCGCGATTACCCAGCGGATGGCCGGGGCAATCGAGTCCGGGCAATAGGGCTCGCAGGCGGCTCCAACGTCGCTTGCTTCCACGACGGCCGCCAGCAGGGGAATGTCCCTTGTTACCACCGGCACGCTGGCGGCCAGGCACGGGAAACCGTCAAGCCCGTGCTCGCTCTCCGGTCCTTCGCAGCCTGCCTTGGGTTCGGCCTGGACCACAGCGCCTAATGCCGCCATCGAACCGAGAGTAGCTTCCGGACGCTGAATCATGCTCGCCGCCCACGGGCGCGCCACGGGCCCACGATTCACCATGCCGGCGTGCGCGGAATAGCGGGCACAACGGGCAGACGCCGGATCGGGAGCCTCTCGAGCTGATGGCGCAGGCGATGGTCCACCGTGCCCCAGGTGATCAGAGGCGACCGTCGTTGGTGGATGTAGGGTCCAGCCCGCAGCTTCGTCTTCGACGTATCCTCTTCTCGCAGTGCGCTCGACCGAGAGCTGATCGACAATTGCATGGTGCTGGAGAGCCGCGGCGGCGACCAGCCGTTCGGCGCAAGACCTGGAGCTTCAGCTGCTTGGAGGTCTGGCAGCGGGCGTTCAGGGATCGTGAGCACCATTTCAAGAGATTGCTCAGAGAAAGGACCGTTGCATGAAGGTGCTGATCACCGGCGGAGGGGGGTTTGTCGGCTCCAACCTTGCCGACCGGCTGCTCGACGGCGGACACGAGGTTCTCGTGATCGACAATTACGTGACGGGGAGACGGGACAATCTCTCTGAGCGCGATGGGCTTCTGATCGTCGAAGACTCGATCGTCGATCGCAAGGCGGTGGCGAGCGCGTTCGAGTCGTTCGGGCCCGATCACGTGGTGCACGCGGCGGCCTCGTACAAGGATCCGGACAACTGGGACGAGGACGCGCGAACCAACGTGGAAGGCACAGTGAATGTCGTCCGTGCCGCGCAGGCGGCCGATGTCGGCCGCTTCATCTATTTCCAAACTGCGCTCTGTTACGGCACCACGCCGATCGAGCAGCCGATCACCCTCGGGCATCCCATTCGTCCGGATTCAAGCTACGCGATCTCAAAGACCGCTGGGGAGCAGTACATCGCGCTGTCTCGACTCGACTTCGTGTCTTTTCGGCTCGCGAACGCCTACGGCCCGCGCAATGTCTCGGGGCCTCTGCCGACGTTTTTCCAGCGACTGACCGATGGAAAGCCGTGCTTTGTCATGGATACCCGCCGAGACTTCATGTACATCGACGACCTCGTCGAGATCGTGCTCCGCGCCCTGACAGGTGAAGGCAGCGGGGCCTACCACGTCTCTTCAGGCTCTGACTACGCGATCAAGGAGCTGTTCGACGCCACTGTCGCTGCCCTCGGGATCGGGCTCGATCAGCCAGTCGACGTGCGGCCCCGCAACGAAGACGACGCTTACACGATCCTCCTCGATCCCTCCCACACGCACGAGGACTTTCCGGGCTGGCGGGTCTCGACACCGCTCGAGGAAGGGGTGGCCCAGACCATCGCCTACTACCGAGCGCACGGGATCGAGGAGACGTACACGCATCTGAAGCTCGTGGACGCGGACCCCGTGCAAGACCGCGGATGAGCTGGGCCGGAAAGCGGATCCTGATCGCCGGCGGTGCGGGGTTCGTCGGCTCGAATCTGGTCCGGGCGCTACTGGCGGGAGATCCTCATGAGGTGATCGTCGTCGACAACCTGCTTTCGTCGGAGCGCGAGAACGTCCCCGACGATCCGCGAGTCACGTTCATCGAATCCTCGATCAACGACAACGACGTCCTCGCAGGCCTGCCCCAGGACATTGACTGGGTCTTCCAGCTCACCACGTATCACGGCAACCAGAGCTCGATTGCGGACCCGCTCGCCGACCACGAGCACGGCACACTTGCGACGCTCAACTTGCTTGAGGCCGTCAAGGACCGAAGTGTCGAGAAGGTCGTGTATGCAGGAGCTGGCTGTACCGTCGCTGAGAAGACGTTCGACGGCGCGGTTGCGACTGCCGAGAGCTCGTCGGTTTCCCTCTGGCTCGACTCCCCGTACCAGATCTCGAAGATCGTCGGTGAGCTCTACTGCAACTACTACTTCATGCGGCACGACGTGCCTGCCGTCACCGCCCGCTTCCAGAACGTATACGGACCCGGGGAGATCCTTGGGGCCGGCCGCTGGCGGGGCACCCCTCATACGGTGTGGCGCAACGTGATCCCGACATTTGTCTACAAGTCGCTCAAGGGCGAGGCGCTGCCTGTCGAGAACGGCGGGGTCGCGACCCGGGATTTCATCTACGTCGACGACATCGTGCGAGGCTTGATCGCCTGTGCCGAAGACGGGGAGGCCAGCCAGGTGTACAACCTGGCCAGCGGTGTCGGGACGTCGATCCAGGCTCTAGCGGAGCTCATCAACGACATGACCGGCAATCCACACCCCGTGTCACCCACGCCAGCCCGCGACTGGGACCGCTCAGGCCAGCGTTACGGTGCGACGGACAAGGCCCGGACCGAGCTCGGCTTCGAGGCTGAAGTGGCGCTCCGGGACGGCCTGCAGCGCACGCTCGCCTGGACCGAGGAGCACCTCGAGCAGATCGAGCGCTGCATGGGGCGGCACCGCAGCCAGCTGCTCACATGAGCTCAGTGCACAAGTATCCAGCTCCGGGGATGGTCGTGCTGCTGTATCACCGTCCCTCGAGTCGATGGTTCCCTGACGCCTCGACGGTCATGGAGCACGTGCGAGCTTTCCCAGCGCACTCGCGCTTCCCGGTTCATGCACTCAACGTTGACGCCGGCTTTCCCCCGCAGCTCGCCGGTGTCGATCCTGGAGCGATCGTGTTGCATTACTCGCTGTTCGGGTCGGGTAAGTACTTGTTGTCGGAGCAATTCCTTGACTGGATGGACGAGTCGGGCGCCTACAAGGTCTGTTTCTTCCAGGATGAGTACTACTACTGCGGTCGACGCTTCGAGTTCTTGAACGAGCATGCGATCGATTGCGTCTTTACTCACATAGAGCCCGCCTATTTCAGTCAGGTCTACGGGAGGTATACCAACGTGCCGCGGCTGGAGTACAACCTTCCTGGATACGTCAGCGAGGAGTTGCTCGCCGCCGCACGGCGCCACGCACGACCAGCCGAGAGTCGACCGATCGATGTTGGTTATCGCGGCCGCCCGCTACCGCTTTATTGGGGTCGCGGATCCCAGGAGAAGGCCGAGATAGGTGTCCGGTTCGCGGAGCTTGCCGCCGGAACCGACCTAGTGCTCGACATCGACACCACTGAGGAGGGCCGCCTCTACGGCAGGTCCTGGTACGAGTTCGTCGCCTCATGCCGATACGCGCTCGGAGTTGAGTCGGGGGTGTCGCTCTTCGATCTCGAGGATGAGGTTAGGAAGGAATACACCGAACTCCGACGGGGCGGCAAAGAGCCAACCTTGGAGGAGCTCGAGGCTGGCGCACTTGGGCGGTGGGATGGCTGCATCCCATATCGGCTCATCGGGCCCCGGCACTTTGAAGCTGCGGCGCTGAGTACCTGTCAGGTCCTATTCGAGGGGCGTTATTCCAACGTGATGCAGCCGATGGTCCACTACATCGCGCTTCGCAAGGACTTTTCGAACTTCGATGAGGTTGTCCAGCTCATCCGCGATAAGACCCTCCGTAACCAGCTCGTAGAGAATGCCCACCGAGACCTGATCGCCTCCGGTGAATGGTCCTATCAGCGGCTGGCCCAGCAACTCGACGGTGTGCTGACGGATGCTGGTCTCAAACCGAAGGCAGCGCCCTCAGCTGGAGAGGCTCTCGCGCGCGGAACTCTGAGACGGAAGGTGCTCTGGGAGCTACGGTGGTACGGCAGGTGGTTATTGTGGGTGCGCCTGAAGCCGGCACTGGACAGGACCTCGTGGTTCGCCAAGGTGAGGAGGGCGCTCGGTCGCCCACCCGCCGTCCCGTACACGTGAGCCACTTGGTCGGACCTGAGAGCGCCGTGCGGCCCCGGAGGCTCCCCCGGCGCTGGCGCCAGACCATGCCGACCGTTCCTAGCACCTGGGACCAGCGGCCGATCCTCATGCTGGTCGCCGGCAGCCCGGAGGACGATCCGCGGATCGCCTGGGTCCGCGATCTCGCCGCGCCATTCGGGAGGGTGGAGATTAAAGGCGCGGTCCGCCTCCCTACCTTTGCGTCCCGGGACTATGACGGCAAGGTTGAAACGGATCGCTTCAACGCCGATGAGCTGGCTGGTCGCTTGGCGTCGCAACTCAATCGGAGCCTAGTCGGGTTCTACGGTCGTCCTGAGGTTCGGCGGTACTTTGAGCCGGCCTCTCCCGTGGGGCCGAGCAGCAACCAGTCGCACACCTTTGCGACGCGAATGAGCCTCACTTTCGGTGCCGTCGAACGGTTACTGGCGGACTGGAGTAACCATTACGTCCTAATCGATGCCCTCTATCGAGAGGCCCGAGCGTCTCTGCGACGCCCTAAGCTGATCATCTGTCACGACCTCTATTCACTAGTCGCCGCGGCTCGCCTGAAGCCGCACTTTCGGTGTCCAGTCCTGTATGACAGCCATGAGTTCTGGCCGTACGCCGATCTGCTCGCGCCTCCATGGGAGGCGAGGCTGATCTCCATCCTCGAAAAACACCTCCTCAGATCAGTTGATGCGATCATCACGGTATCTCCACCTCTAGCACGGGCGCTTGAGACGCACTATGGAATCGAGAAGGTTATTTGCACTCCCAATGCCGAGCCGTGGAATGCGTCGGCGGCGGTCCTGCCGACGACCGTGAATAACCCGGTTCGTTTTCTCCTACAAGGCATCGCTGCCCCGGGTCGGGGGTTTGAGGAGCTGCTTGAGGGCTGGAGACTGGTCGACCCGCGGCAGGCGAGACTGTTCGTTCGGTGTCCCCAGAGTCGTTATCTGGATCACCTGCGTACCGCGTACGGGGACTTGGTCGATGCAGAAGGAATCGAGTTTCTACCGTCGGTCCCCGAATCGGAGCTCGTACAGGCTGCTCGGTTCGCTGACGTGGGTGTGATTCCGTATACGGGCCCCAATGTCAATCACCTCTACTGCTGCCCGAACAAACTCTCCCAGTACATGCAAGCGGGTCTCGCAGTGTTCAGCAATGAGCTGGCATACGTCAGCGAGGTCGTCTCGCGCGCCGAGTGCGGAGTGACATACAACGCAAGCTCCCCGGCCACGGTGTCGGCCGCCGTAGGCTCATTGGTGGCGCACCGCGACGAACTACTGCGCAAGAAACGGAATGGCTATAGAGCCGCGCAAGCTTGGTTCAACTGGGCTGTCCAGTCCCAGCCATACGAGCAGGCAATCGGCTCATTGCTCGCCCTCGGGACGTAAATGAGCGACTCCCGATTGGACGTGCTCGTGCTCTACCGGATGCCGGCTCCGGGACAGGGGTTTGAGCTAGTCCAGGCGCCAAACGCCCGGGTGCTGGACGAGCCCTGAAAACGGCGGGTTGCCGACGACCTCGGTCAACCGATAGGTCGGCCATGGCGAAAGCGAGAAGGCATCATCGTGAGTAGAGATGCGGGTGCGGGTGCCCAGCAACAACGACGATTCCCGCGGCGTGCCAATGTGCTGGTCGCTTACGGGATCGTCCTCGAGTATCCGTTGCGGACCTCGATCGAGGACCACCTGTACGCGTTCGGCCGCCACTCGCCCCACCGAGTGTTCTACATCAACCTCGGAGCCGGGGGCTTGCCGCGGCGGATTCGCGAGACGCGCTTCGACCTCGTCATCTTCGACACGACCCTGCTCTCGGCTCGGTGGACTCCGTGGGAGTGGCGCCTGGTCAGCCGCCGGGCTCTTGCGCTGCCACGTCGCGATGAGGTGCGCGTGGCGATCCCGCAAGACGAGTTCCTACGCGCGGATGTGGTCGGCGGCTTTGTCGCAGAGGCCGATATCGACATCGTGTGCTCGGTCGCTACCGAAGGCGAGTGGCCGAAGATCTATCCGACCGTCGATCGCGGACGCGTCCAGTTCCACAAGGTCCTCACCGGCTACCTGGAGGAACGAACAGTGACTCGAGCAGCGTCCTTGTCTGGTCCGCAGTGCGTCCGGCCTGTAACGGTCGGGTATCGGGCTCGTCCTTCGCCACCGTGGCTCGGCCGGCACGGATGGTTGAAAGAAAGATTGGCCGAGCACTTCCGGACCGCCGCCGCCAGCCGGAGCTTGAGGATCGACATCTCGACGCGCTTGGACGACACGCTCTTCGGCGACGATTGGTTCCGCTTCCTGTCCAACTGTCGCTATCAGCTCGGAGTCGAAGGAGGAGCGAGCATCCTCGACCCGGACGGATCGACCAGAGAGCGGGCCGAGCTGTATCTCGCGGACCACCCGCACGCGACGTTCGAGGAGGTCGAGGAGGCGTGTTTTCCCGGGCGCGACGGAGAGCTCGCACTGTTCGCGATCTCTCCCAGGCACCTCGAGGCGTGCGCCACCCGTACCTGCCAGGTTCTCGTGGAGGGGGCATACGACGGTGTGTTGGAGCCAGGCCGCCACTACATCGAGGTCAAGCGGGATTTCTCCAATCTGGACGACGTGTTGGACGCGATCGAGCGCGACGATCTGCGATCGGCGCTCGTCGAGAATGCCTACCGGGACATTGTCCTATCCGGCCGTTACAGCTACCGGTCATTCGTGGAAGAGGTGGAGGGGCTGGCGCTGCGGTCGATCGCGCCCCACGACGATGACCGCGACGACCACGCCTGGCGGACGACGCAGCGGCTCGATCGGGTCGCCTGGCACAAGGTGGCCATGCAGGTGCGTGCAGTCAACGCGGGTTTTCTGGTGCTTGGCTCCGCAATCCGGCCGTTACGCTTGGCCCGCCGAAGGCGCGCCGCACGGCGGGATCGCCATGGCGCGGATGGGTGAGAGAACTCGGTGCCCAAACCAGCTGCCATCCGGATCACGACCATCATTCCGGCGTACCACGCCTGGGCCACGCTTCCATCGGTGCTCGACGCCCTGGCGCCCCAGATCGGCCCTGGACGTGAAGCCTTGCTGGTGGACAGCGGGATCGAGCTTCCTAGCGCGCATGTAACGGATCGCTGGCCGTGGCTCCGGGTCCTGACGAGCATCGAGCGGCTGCCTCCCAGTCAGGCTCGGAACTTGGGCGCTTCGCACGCGTCCGGAGAGCTGCTGGCATTCCTCGATGCCGATGCGACGCCATCGTATGAATGGCTCGACCGGCTGGAAGCGGCGTTGACCCCGCAGTCCGATGCCGTGGTCGGCACCATCCTCAACGGGACCCCCGGCAGCCGGATCGGCACGGCCGAGTATCTCCTGACCTGCTCGGAGACGCTTCCGGGCCGCGTGCGGCCGCCGCGTCATGCACCAAGCGCGAACCTGCTCGTGCGCCGCGAGGCATTCGCGGCTGCCGGCGGCTTCGACGAGCGACTGCGCGCCGGAGAGGACACGGTGCTCACGTTCCCAATCGCCCAGCGGGGTCGGCTGGCATTCGCGGCGCTGGCAACGGTGGAGCACCGCAACCGTGTGCGCCTGGCCCCGTTTCTCGCCAACCAGCGGCGTCAGGGAGCAGGCTTCGTCGCGATCTGCACCCTGACGGCCTATCCGAACCGCTGGGTTTCCCGCGGTCCAGCGCTCCTGTTGGCCGGCCCACTGCGGCTCCTCGCCTTAGCGCGCGTCGTACTGCGCAATCCATCCCAGGCGGGGCAGGCGCTCCGCTCACTCCCGCAGCTGGTCCTCGGAACTGCTGCCTGGGTACTCGGAGCATTCGAAGCCACACGCCGCGCCCGATAGACGCGGCGCGGTGATCAAGGAGAGCCGGGCTCGACCGAGGCCCTCGCGACCGAGCCGCGCTCTCCGTCCCGGCGGGACTCGGCGCTCGCCGGGGGAGTCCACTGCACTTCGGCATGCTCGGCCGCGCCGCCGGGATTGAACAGGCCACGAAGAACTCCCGCTCCGTAGCACACATGGATCGTGAGGATCAGCGCAGCCGCGAATGGCGCGTCAGTGGCCTTATGCAGGGTCCACCCCACCCGCAGGGCGCTGGCGATCACCAGCAGGCCGTACACCGCCGCCGGCGCCAGCACGAACTTGGATGGGCTACCGAGCGCCAGCAGCACGGGCGTGAGCAGCAGGTAGATCAGGAGGATCGCCGGTGCGACGTAGGCCACCCGGAGCGTGCTCGGCCGGCGGGCCAGCAACTGTCCGCGACCTCGTCCGTACTTGAGCATCTGCTTGGCGAATGATCCCCAGGTCGCGCGGCGGGCGTGAAAGACCCGCAACGAGGGCTCATAGCGCATCGGCTCCCCCTGCCGGCGCAGCTTGGCCAGCAACTCGTTCTCCTCGGCGCAGACCAGCTCGTCCAGGAACGGGGCCATGACCCGACGGCGGACCGCAAGGTTGCAGAGCGTGAACCAGCGCTCGTCGGCAAAGCCGGGATGACGGGCCCCGTAGCGTCGTGATACGGGCCCTGATCCGGCCAGGGAGGCGAGAACCGCTCCCTGCACCACCTGGAAGCGGGAGCTGCCCGTCGGGGTGTCGTTCGGGCCGCCGAACACCGAGGCCTCTGGGTGAGCGCGCGCGATCGCGCTCAGCCGGCGCAGCAGGTCGGGCGGGAAAGTGACGTCGTCGTCGAGGAACAGCAGCAGCTCACCGCGCGCCCGTTCGATCAGAGGGTTGCGCGCGGCCCCGGGGAGGCGGCCGCCGGTGTCGCAGATCTGTGCGGCGGGAAAGTGGCGATGCACCACCGACCGGGTCGCAGCCGACGGGTTGCCACCGATCAGCACCTCGAAGGACGGCGCTTCCTGCTGGCCACGCAGGCTGGCCAAGCAGGCGTCCAAATGCTCGACGCCGTGGCCGGCGAGGATGCAGATGCTGATCTCGGCGGTGGGCATCGAGTCCGGGACCGGCATCGCTCAGCCCCCGGCTCCATTGGCATTCAGCAACGAAAGGTCCTGCACGGCCGGAGGATTGTTGGGCAGGATGCGCAGATCGTCGTGCAGAGCGCGGCCCATCCCGTTCAGGTCGTGGTGCTGGTAGTAGGCGCGGGCAACGTTCAACGCGGCCGTGGAGTACTCGGCTACGTCCACGAAATCGTTTGGCCAGACATTCCAGTCGTGGTTCGGAAACCCAGCATTGCGCTCGGCCTGGAGCATCGTCTGCTCGAGCGCGGATGGCGAGCTGACCGGCATCTGACCGCGACCGGGCACAAGCTGCGCGACGAGCCCGACCGGTCGATAGCCGATCGCCTTTTGGAGCGCCTGGCCGGCCTGCGGATCGACGAACGTGGGACGCCTGCTGGCGACCGCGTCCATGATTTGCTTGGTGCCGGCAATCAGACCACTGGTGGGCGACGGGATCTGAAACCCAAGGCGCCTGCTGAGCTCCTCCCGGTACCAGGGTGCCGTCAGTCCGTCGACCGCGACGACGACGACGTCCGGCCGCTCGTGGTACACCACTTGCCGGTAGATCATGGGCTGGGTCAGCTCCGCTCCCAGTATGAACAGCACGGCCCGATGGGGGAGCTCGGCGAACACGCTCTGGGCATAGCGGTCGGCGTAGGGATGGCTCGAGCGGTGAACGGTCGACCAGTTGCCGAGCACCAGCGGCACGACGAGCGCGGCGCCTAGCGCCACCGCGGCCACCGGCGCCAGCACCCGGAAGACACCGCGATCGGCAAGCCGCGCGCGATCGCCGAGCGCTGCCGGCGAGAGACGACCCCATGGCACCCTTCCGGCGAGGTGGGCCAGCTCCGCCGAGCCGAGCGCGATCCAGCACGCAAGGGCGAAGTAGCACCCGAGGACGAAGCCCTCGTCGATCAGGTCCGTGTTCAATCCGCCCGACGCGGCCCCGCCGAAGCTGATCACGACGCCGGCGCCGATCAGATTGGTCACAAAAGCGATCAGCACCGGGTAGGAGGCGCCGTTGCGTCTCCTCGAGAGGCTCACGACGAGCCCGACAGCGGCAAGTATCAGCCCCAGGATCCCAAGCTCCCGGCCGAAGATCCTGACCGAGCCTGAGGCGTCGGCGGTCACCGCCGCCGAAACGGGACTCGTGCTCAGCACTCCCGGTGTGATCGTTCCGCTCGGCGCGGCGGGCGAGACTCCCGGCTGCGGGGCCGGCGAGACTCCAGGCTGCGGGGAAGTAGCGGCGCCGGGCTGTGGGCCCGCGGCGGGCGCACCGCCCGCAGAAGCGCCGCCGCCCGATGCCCCGCCCGCGCTCCCGCCCGAGCTCGAGTTCGCCGCGTTGCCATAGGTCCCGTGTGCCGTGAAGTCCGCCCGGTTGATCAGGTCGACGAGCCGGCTCAGATTCGTCGCGTCCCCCCAGTTCACCGGCGGGTTCTCGCCGGCTCGCAGCATCACGAACCCGCCGAGGGCGACAATCACGACCAGGCCCGTGCTTGTCGCGAGCGCAACCGAGCGCAGCGGCAGGCTGCGCCACCCTCTGACCAGGATAAATCCGACCGCAGGCAGGACCAGCACCTCCAGCGGCCAGGACGAGCCCAGACCGAAGGCGACCACCGCTACCAACGCGACCAGGCTGGCGGTGCTCGGCCGCCGTCGCCACGCCAGCGCAACATGGAGCGAGGCCAGGAACAGCAGGCCGGAGAACATGTCGTGCTTGCCGAAGCCCGCGTAGTACCAGAAGCCGGCACTGGCGGCGAGTGTGAGCGCGCCGACGCTGGCGGCCCAGCGAGGAGCCCCCAAACGCCGGGCGAGCAGCTGGACGCCCGCGACCGAGAGCGAGGCGCAAACGACGCTGAACAGGTTGACCCGGAACGCCTCGCTGCCGAAGGGAACGAGCAGCGTGAACAGATGTGACGCGATCACGTAGGACGGATAGCCGGGATCGTGGAGGATCCCCACCGAGCTGACTCCGGCGATCGTCTCCGGCGCGTCTCCGAGGCTGGTGTGGCCGTTGAGGATCATGGCGAACAGGGCAGCGCTGGCCAGGCCCGTCGCGCCCGCCCACCCGAAGTCCGCCCGCGTGAACGCAGGCAGCGGGGTCGGCGCGCGCACGGCGGCGGGCTCGCGCTCGCGGCGCCCCTCCTTGGGAGCGCGGAACAGAGTCGCCTTCAGCAGCGATTGCCAGGCGTGCCCGGCGCGGCGTCTCAGTGCTGAGGTCCAACCGCTGCCCCGACGCGGACCGGGTGCTCGCGGGCTGCGCCGCGGCCGGCTCCGCTGTGCCGGCTTCGGGGCCGGTGCACGCCGCGCCGCGACCCGCGCGGGATGGCCCGAGCGTCGATGTTTTGACCGCTTGGTGCTCATGCGCAGATGACCAGACTAGGGGGATCTGTGGTTGGAGCTATGCGAGCGGCGGGAGGGTCGGAAGGGCCCTAGCCGTCCAGACGCGCAATCAGTCCGCGGTAAGGGGGCCTGGCCGGAGGGTTCTCGTCTCCGGCGACGACCAGCTTGCCGTTCGGGTCCAGGGCCAGTGCCGCGCCCTCAGAGTTCTGGCTGGTGCGCAGCGCAAGCTTGGCGACGCCGTGCGAGCCAAAGCCCTGGGCAGCGCGACCGCTCCCGGTGAACGCCCAGACCGCGAGATTAATCAGCGGGCCGTTGGCGATCTGGCCCGCCGCCAGCACCTCTCCCTGCGGGGTCACGGCAACGCTGGAGGCGCCGGGCACGGAGGTGCCGACCACGGTGAACCGACGGGCCGAAGGGGCGAGCGCCACGCCACCCGCCCCGAAGCTCCGATCCGGCTGGCCGCCCGGGGTGAACCGGACCACGAGCGCGTCGGCGTTGACGCTTCCCACTCCTGACGTGGCCGAGCCGGCGACGACGACGTCTCCATTGCGCTGCATCGCGATCGAGTCGAAGCTCGAGAACGCCGCTTTGGGGGCGTACTGCTTGGCGTTGTAGCCGCTGCCGTTGAAGCTGCGGTCGAGCGCGCCCGTGGGGGTGAGCCGCGCCACCAGCGCGTTCGTCACCTGAAGGCCGGGCGACTGCGAGCCGGCGATCACGAGCTTGCCGTTGCGCCCAGGGGCCACGGCGAGGGCATAGGAGAACGACCCGAGGTCGAGCACGTCGACCCCCTGATGGCCGAAGCTCGGGTCAACGCGTCCGGTGCTCTTCAGGCGGACTAATAGGACGCGCGGGAACACGCCTCCACTCCCGGCGGCATCGTCTGACCCGGTGGCGACGATGCTCCCGTTGGGTTGAAGCGCGACCGCGTAGCCGTCCCCGAAGGAGCTACTCAGCAGCTTGACGACCCCTCCGGAGCCAAAGCTCCTGTCAAGGCTGCCGTTGCTGCCGTAGCGCTCGATCAGAAGCCCGTCACGGGCGGATCCTGTCCGGTCGGTCGCCTTCCCCACGACGACGATCTTGCCGTCGGATTGGACGGCTACAGCCCGTCCCAGCGAGCCGCGCGCCGAGCCGGTCTGGACGCTGGGGCCAGCGACGACCCCGCCTCGGCCGAAGGAACGGTCGAGCTGGCCCGAGGAAGTGAACCGCGCGAGCAGCAGATTGGCGCCGGAGCCCGCGCCCGACTGGCCCACGGCGACGATCTTCCCGTTCCGCTGGACGGCCACGCCGTACAGGCGGGTGCCCGTCCCGAGCGTCTTGAGCCCACCTTGGCCGAAGGTCGGGTCGAGTGATCCTGGCTTAGCGGTCTTTGCCGCGCCGGCCACGCCTACGGCCACAGCCAGGACCGCCACGATCGAAGCGATCGACGCGCCGGCCTGCCGGGCTCTGCCTCGTGCTC
Source organism: uncultured Solirubrobacterales bacterium (assembly GCA_963695965.1). Lineage (GTDB taxonomy): Bacteria > Actinomycetota > Thermoleophilia > Solirubrobacterales > Solirubrobacteraceae > Palsa-465. Next base: position 65,032 of record CAVOIU010000037.1, on the reverse strand, counting down.
TCGCCATTGTTGGCTCCTTCAGCTTGTGAACGTGATCGTTGCGGACTTCGTCACCGCGGGTCCGCCACCGGCCGGTTTCGCGACGATCCGCAGCGTCGCTCCCAGCCCGGTCACGTTGGCGATCGCGCTGCTGGCCCTGGTGGTCAGCCTCACCACCAAGCGGGTGCGGCCCGCACGCGTCAGTTTGGCGGACCCGCGCGCGATCGTCAGCTGCCGCGTTCCGAGCTTCAAGCGCTTCGCGGTCGCCGCGGAGATCAGCACCGAGCCGGCGATCGAGCACCCTCGGCTGCAGCGCACCGTCATGCTGAGGCCCTGCGTCCGCACCAGCGCGATCTTGTAGGTCTTCGCCAGTCCGGAGAGCCCGACGGTGAGCCGCGGCGCCGTCCTGAACGTCCGATCGCTGCCATAACTGGTCCCGCCGGCGTTGGTCGCCACCAGCCGGTAGTGGTAGGTGGTACGCGGGCGCAGGCGGGTCACGCGGGCTGACACCGGGACGCTGCTTGCCCCGGTCACGGTCTGCGCGCGAGTGCTCGAGCCGTATGTCTTAGTTGGGCCGTACTGGAAGTAGTAGGAGGTCGCCTGTCCCCCGGGGTTGAGCAGCCCGTGCAGCTGGGCCGAGACCTCGCCGACTCCGGTCGCAACACCGGTGCTCGCCGACGGGCCGTGCGCCGGGGGGTCCGGAACGTCGCGTCTGGGCCGTCGGAGGTCCCGTCGGCGTTGCTGGCCACAAGCCGGTAGTGGTAGGTGGTGCCAGGTTTCAAGCCCCCCACCGTCATCGACACCGGTAGCGCCGTGCGCCCGGCCGGGAGCGCGCCGGCCGGCGAGCTCGAGCCGTAGCTCGTGGACGTTCCGTACTCGAAGTGGTAGTTGGTTCCCAGACCATCCGGATTGACCGAGCCCGACAGCGTTGCCGACACCTGGGTGATCGCGCTGGCAGACCCCGTGCTCGCCGTCGGTGGGCCGGCGCTGGGTGGGGGTGGAGGGGGCGGGCCGAAGCCGACGTAGCGGGCGACGAACCCGGACGAGGAGCTGTTGCCGGCGCACGGGCTCGTGTCGGACCCTGGAACGCTGTCGCCGGCGCTGACGATGCTCCCGTCGGGAGCAATCGCCATCGCGCAGGACTCGTCATGGTCGGGCCCGGTCACCGTGCCTCCGTTGCCGAACGTGGGCTCGGCCGATCCACCCGTTGTCAAAGCCCACGCGGCGGCGCTGAAGAGGTTCGAGTTGTCGAACACGCCGGTCCCGACGATCCTGCCGCCGCCGGCGATTCCGACACCGTAGGCTCCGATCGGGTAGCCGGGGTTGACGCTGATGGCTTTGCCTGCGGGCAGCGCCGCGACGCCGCGTGAACCGAAGCTCTGGTCGAAGCTGCCATCGGCGTTGAGGCGCAGGAAGATCGCGTTGGGCCCCCCGACATCGATCCCAGCGGCGACGATCCTGCCGTCGTTCTGGACCGTCACGGCGCTGAGCGACGTGAAGCCACCACCGGGGTAGTGGTAGGTGAACACGCCGCCACGGAAGCTCGCGTCGAGGCTGCCGTCGGTGTTCAGCCGGCCGATCAGCGCGTCGGTGGCCTGCAAGGGGGTCTGCTGCCCGACGAACACGATCTTCCCATCCGCGGGCTGGATCGCGATGCCCGAGACGACCGAATACTGGTCAAAGCCAGGGACCACGCTCCAAATCAGGCTGCCGCTCGAAGCAAAACGTGCGACGCCCACGCGGGTGTTTGGCCCGCCGACCGATCCCGCGGCGACGATGCTGCCGTCGGGCTCGATCGCGACCGAGTTGGCCACACCGCCCTGGCCGGCGAACGCGGTGGCGATCCCGCCGCTGCCGAAGCTCGAGTCGGGTTGCAGGCCGGTGGTCAGGCGCTCGGCGAACATCGCCCCGCCGCTGCTCCCGGCCACCACGATCTTGCCGTCCGGCTGGATCGCCACGCCTCGTGCCACGCCGACGGGGCCGATGTAGCTGCCGTTCGGGGTGCCGTCGGCGTTGAAGCGGTCGACCAGGACCTTCCCCGCGGACTGGCCGGCCGCGACGATCTCGCCGTCGGGCTGCACGGCCACACCGAACAGCTGCGTGCTCGAGCCCAGCGTCACGACTCCCGAGCCGTTAAAGCTCGAGTCGAGCGCGCCGGGGGGTTGGGCGCCGGCAAGCGCCGGACAGGCCAGCGCGAGCGCGGTGGTGGCGGCCAGGGCGGCCGTGAGCGAGCTGCGTGAGATCATCGTGTTCGGGGCCTCAGCGTTTGAAGGTGACGCTCTTGTTGATCACTCGGGTCTGCTTGGTTTTCGGCACGGTGCCCGAAACCTTGAGCGTGAGCCCTACGCTCCGCTGCGTCTTCAGCGCCTTGACGAACGAGCTGCTGAGGCGCAGTACGAACGTCTTGCTCCCCGCGCCGCGGAGGCTCGCCTGCCGTGGCGAGATCGTCAGGGCGCGGTACACGTGCACCGTACGGCAGCGCCTGCGGCCCTTGACCTTCTTGCACTCTTGACCGCCGTCGTGATGTGCAGCCGCCTCGCGGTCGCGGCGCTCGCCAGCAGCGCGACCTTGATCGTGCAGGCCTGGTTGCAGCCTGCCGTCAGCTTGAGTCCCTTGCCGGGCGACCGTCGCGTCCTTGTACGTGCGGCTGACGCCGGCCAGCGTCAGCTTGAAGGCGGGCGGCGGAGGCGGGGTGGGCCCGCCGAAGCCGATGTAGCTCGCCACGAGCCCGGTGAACGCGTCGGTGAACTGCGTCCAGACGTCCCCGGCCGCGAACAGGATGCCCGTCGCGGGAGAGACGGCGATCCCGCCGGCTTCCGTCTCGTTGGCGCCGCCGGCGGACAGCACCGACACACCCTTGTTGCCAAACGCGGGGTCCGGCGCGCCCCTGGACGTGAACGCCCACAGAGCCGCGTAGCTGCTCTGCCCGTTGATGAATGACCCGGCGGCGACGATGTCGCCATTGCGCGCGATCACGACTCCGGTGGCTCCGGGAACCGACTGCTGAGCCGTCTGGTTGAAGCTGATCGCCGAGGTGGAGTGGACGACCCCACCCGAGGCGAACGAGCCGTCCGGCTGCCCGGCGGTCGTGAATCGGGCGACGATCGCGTCGGCACCCGATTGCCCGGAGGCCGCGGCGCCGGCGGCGACGATCGCTCCGTTGGGCTGGAGCGCTAGCGCGTTGAACCCCGAGCTGGACGCGCCGATCGCGTACTGGTGGGCGAAGGGGGGGAAAGAGGGGTCAAGCGCCCCCGAGGGGGTGAGCCGCGCGATCAGCGCGTTTGGCACCTGGAGCCCGGGCGCCTGCGAGCCGGCGATCACGATCTTGCCGTCAGGCTGGATCAGCACCGCCTGCGCGTAGGAGAACGCGCCGAGGTCGATCACGTCGGTGCCGCCGCCCGCAAAGCCGGTGTCGAGACTCCCGTTCGAATTCAGCCGAACGACCGCCACGCGGGGATAGACGCCGCCCTGGCCTGAAGCGTCGATCGTGCCGGTGGCGACGATCTTGCCATCGGGCTGGATCGCCACGGCGTAGCCGTCGCCGTAGGACGGAGCGGCTATGTTCACGACCCCTCCGGAGCCAAAGCTCGTGTCGAGGCCCCCATTGGAGTTGTAGCGCTCGATCAGGAGGCCGTTACGCGCGTAGCCGGATCCATCGGTGGCCTTGCCGACGACGACGATCTTGCCGTCCGGCTGAACCGCGACAGCGCGAGCGAGCGAGCCGGGAGACCCCGCGATCGCAGGTCCGTGGGCGATCCCGCCTGAGCCGAACGAACCGTCGAGGGCTCCGGTCGGGCCGTAGCGCGCGAGGACCACATCGAGCGTGGTGCCGACGCCTGACTCTCCGGCGGCCACGATCTTGCCGTCGCCTTGGACCGCCGTCCCGAACAGCCGTGTGGCGCTCCCGCTGTGGGCCAACCCTCCAGTTCCGAAGCCGGGGTTGAGCGTGCCGGGCGACGCGGCCCGAGCCCCGCCGGCCGCGCCGAGGCAACACAGCAGGACCGCTGCGCAGATCGCGAGCCTTCCCCTGCCAGTCGCCTGTGCGCTTACTCGTGCGGACGCTGCTGATGGCACGTCTTCCCTCCCGAAGTCGGTTGCGATCCAGGTTCGCCCCCGGCCGGCGGCCACGCCTGACACGTGCCGGCGCAGGTTAACAGCTTCTCTGTCCAGTATGGTCCGAGACCGATGTCAAGCGTTGGTGGGAGGCGCTCCGCGGGAAGGTCGCGAGCGCTGGTACTCGAATACCAGAGTGCTCTAAGGCGAAACTTTCGCTTGACGAAGCCGTCTCAAACGGATAGAAGATGCCCGTCCGGTCCAGACCAGATCCCTTGTGTTGGCAAGTGAAAAAGGGGGAAGGGTGGCCAGGGCTGCTAGGAAAACCAACCACAGGAGGATCTCCTTATGGCTAGACGACTGAAAGGTGCGTGGTTTACACGCGCGGCAGTCGTAGCGGCCGTGTGCGCCCTGCCACTCATCGCAGTGGGTTCGGCGCAGGCGGCTATCGCCGGTGCCAACGCACCGACCACCTCGTTGCCTGACTTGCGCAGCGCAACGATCACCAGCTTCACCCCTGCTCAGGTCGACTTCTGCTTCGACAAGGCGCTGGACCCGACCTCGCAGATGTTCAACAACCCCGGCGCGTTCCTCTTCGTGGACGGCTACCGCGCGAATAACTTCGTCGCGACGTCGTCGGCCACGTGGGATGGCGCGGTGTCGGGCGGCAACCCGAACTGCGCGAAGGCGTCGTTCACGCTGTCGCTTAACGGGGACATCAACCAGTACACGGTGTTCACCGTTGAGGCCGGTGGCGCGAAGACGTCGGCCGGTGGCACCACGAACATCTCGGACTCGGTGGCGCTGGTCGGTTCGACCACGCACAACGGGACGACGGGCAACACGACCGCTCCGGATCTGACCGGCGTGGTCCCCGCAACGTCGACCAACTCGATCACGTACTCGTTCAACAAGGCCACCAGCCCGCTGATCGGGGTCGATCCTCAGAAGTTCTGGTACGAGGACGCGAGGGGCGACGTGTGTAACGGCTCGTCCAACATCGGCGGCGCCGGCAAGTCCAAGCCGGTGCAGACGAACAGCGCGACCGGGTTTACGGTCACCGTGTTCTTCCCGACGGGGGCCGCAGGTACTGGCCCCGGTCAGTACACGCAGAACTGCGCCGTGATCTCGGTCGGCGACGCGCTGCGTGCGGGCATCTTCCGCGGCGGCGTCACTGCCGCGTCGGACATCGGGGGCGCAACGAACGTGCTCCAGTCGACGCTGATTCCGAACGTCGGCGGTCAGACCGCGTTGCCTGACGAGACGAGTGCCAAGCTCGACTCGAACAACAACTCGGTCGACTACACGTTCGACCAGCCGATCGACGCATCGACGATCAGCCCCGGTGACTTCACGGTGTTCCTGTCCAACGGGTCCTTCGTGACAGGCACCAGTGCCGGGATCGGAAGCGGCGGGACGAACACCGTCACGGTCACGTTCGGAGCGAACAGCCTGTTCAACGTGGCGGAGTACGCGGTCGTCGCGTCGGTGAGCGGCACCGCCGTGCAGGGCTCAGGCCATGGATCGGTCACCCAGGGCGACTGCGATGCGGCGCTTGGTGGGACTGCGGGCACCTGTTCGGCCACCAACACCAAGAACACGGACGTGTTCACCAACAGTCCGGGTTCGGCTCCGGTTGGCGATAACTCGGGCGCGTTCGCGCGCGGGTTCACCACCGGTGCAGACGCGTTCTCGACGACGTTCAACTCGACGACCGGGGTGGTCCAAATCAGCCTCGACCAGCGAGTTGCAACCAGCAATCCGGCCGGCATCTGCCTGTACAACAGCGCAGGCGCCCAGACGGGTTGCGCAACCAGCTCCACGCCTCCTCCGTTCCCGGGCCCCGGGCCCGAGACGGTGGCGGTGCAGTTCCCGCTGACGGCGCTCAGCGGGGCCGTCGCACTCCAGCTGAATGCGTTCTTTGGACCGACCGCATTCCAGACTGGGCTCGGCGGCCTGGACGGCAGCAACGTCCAGCAGGTCCTCGCTCCGATCAGTTCCGGGGCGATCCTGCGGGAGTACCGTGCCTTCCACCACAAGCACAGCAAGCACCACACCAAGAAGCACAGCAAGAAGCACAGCAAGAAGCACTAGCTGGACCGCCGCCCGCTCCCTCCGGGGGGCGGGCGGCCGGCAGCTTCTGGCGACGGCCGCCGCGGGCTCTCCGCGGCGGCCGTTTGTCGTAGTGGGGCCGTTCGTCGTTTGGGCCCTCCGTCGCTCTGGGTAGTCGTTGTGGGCGTCCGCGTTTCTGGGCCGTCCGCGTTTCTGGGCCGGGTGCGTCCCGGCCGTCCGCGTTCTCAACCCGCGCAGCGCCGCAACCTTTCACCGCTGCCCATGTTGGAAGAGCCATGCCCCCCACTTCGATCCTCACGCTCCACACAAAAGTCCGTCGCGCAGTCGCTGCGATCATTCTCGGCGGTGCGCTCCTCGGCGGTGCGCTCGGCACCGGCGCGATCGCCCTCGCCGGCCCCAGCGCCGCCCACGCCGCCGCCAAGCTCGCCACCCTGCGGCCCGGAACAGCCGTCAGCGCTCGCATCGCCGGAGCTGGCGACGGGGCGCCCGCCGCTCGCGCCGCGGCCGCGCAGAAGCCACTCGCCCCGGCCCAGATCCGCGCCGCCTACTCCTTGCCGGCCACCGGTGCGCGCAACCAGCGGATCGCCGTCGTCAGCATCTACGACGCTCCCCACCTCCAGGCTGACCTCAACGCCTACGACAAGAAGTTCCGCCTGCGCTCCTGCACGAGCGCGAACCACTGCTTTCGCAAGCTCAACCAGGAGGGGCGCTCCCAGCCGCTCCCGGAGACCGACCCGAGCGGCGGCCAATGGATCACCGAGTCCTCGCTGGGAGTCGAGATCGCGCGTGGGGTGTGCCAGACCTGCTCGATCATGCTGGTCGAGGCCGACGCGGGCGATGATGGTGACGTGGCCCAGGCGATAGCCGCGGCCGGGAAGGCCGGCGCGACCGTGATCGTGACCGCGATCACCCCGGTGGAGTCGGACACCGACTCCTACTGGGCGAGCCACGACTTCCCCGAGCGCATCCCGATCGTGGCGGCGACAGGTGACGCACCGCTCGGTTCCAACTGGGGCTATGGCGAAGCCAACTTTCCCTCCTCGTGGCCGAACGTGCTCGCGGTGGGAGGGACACAGCTACGCCTCGGCCCCCGCGGCGGCTACGAAAGCGAGCAGGCGTGGTCAAAGTCCGTCAGCGGCTGCAGCAACTACAACCGCGCCGCCGCCTGGCAGACCCGCGACGCTGCCAAGGTCGATTGCGGCGGGCAGCGCGCCGTGGCCGACGTCTCGGCGATGGCGGCCCCCGGTGCGATCGTCCACATCACCGGGGTGAGCACGAAGGGCGGCCCGTGGTACGTGGCCAGCGGCACGAGTCTCGCGGCGCCGATCATCGCGGGGACGATCGGGCTCGCCGGTAGCATGGGCGCCAACGAGATCAAGACGCTCTACGCCCGCGCCGAGAGCGACCCGCGCGCGTTCCACGACGTCGTCAAGGGAGCCACCGCGTCCCCCTGCAAGAACCCGATCTGCATGGCCGTTCGCGGCTATGACGGCCCCACCGGACTCGGAACGCCGCACGGGCTGGCTGCGTTCCTGCCCCCCGGCCGGCACGCGGGCGCGTGAGGCGCGGAATCGCGGTCGTTCTTGTCCTCAGTCCTCGTATCCCACGAACACCACGTGGCATTCGCCGCTTGCCTCGATCGCGACCCGCTGCGCCGGCTGCCCGAGTGCGAGCGAGGCGAACGCCGCCCGGCCCGCCCCCGCTTTGTGCGCCACGGGCAGTGACTCCTCGCTTCCCTCCGGCGTGACGTAGAGCGTCACCCAGCTCCCATCCTGGGTGACCGACCCCACCACCAGCCGGCTTGTGGCGTGCGGCAGGGTCACCCACAGCGTCGCCTCCGGGCCCTTGAGGTACAGGTTCTCCCACCCCGTCCAGGCGACGTCCTTGCTCTGGACCGTCTCCGCGGTCCAGGGCCGCAGGAACGGCGTGCGCTTGGCTACCGGCTTGGGCGAGAGGATCAGGTCCAGCCAGTAGCGTGACCACGCCGGCGCCAGGTCCGGCCGCCAGCGTTCGAGGTACCGCGCGAGGATCACCTCATCGGGGTGGATCGGCCGCTCCCCGAACAGGATCGGGTCGTAGCTCGAGGCGATCACGTGCTGGCCCAGCCGCTCGCCGAACACCACCTCGAACTCGTGGAAGCTGACTCCGCGTCCCCACCGGACGATCGCCTCGTGCGCGGCTTCGCGGCCGTTCTGTGCCGCGGCATCGATCGCCGCCTTGAAGTCCTCACGCTGCGAGCGCGGGTAGTAGTCCAGCGCCAGCTCGTCGGGGAGCAGATGGAAGAACGGCATCTGCGCGGTGTGGTGATCGAAGTAGATCAGGCGGTTGGGCGTCTCGCAGACGACGATCGCCCCGTCCGGCTTGACGACCTCGCGCGCGAGGCGAAGCACCGCCAGGCGCTCGGCCACGGTCAGATGCTCGAGCACCGCGTACAGCAGGAACACGTCGACCTCATTGCGTCGCGCCGCCACCGCGTCGCGGATCGTCTCCACAGGATGCAGCTCGAGCTCGACGTTGCGCAGCCCGCGCTTTGCAACCTCCTGGTTGCCGAGCTCGATCCAGCCGGCGTCGATGTCCACCCCGATCACCCGCTTGGCGCGCTCTGCCACCGCGCAGCTCACCGCGGCGTTGCCACACCCGTACTCGAGCACGGTCTTGCCCCGCAGGGGCACCGTCTGCTCCACCCAGGGGATGAGGACCTCGGCGGCCCGTCGCCGTCGCATATCCCAGCTGTTGGGCTCCTCGCCCGGCCCTGGGGCGACCGGGAGCGCCTCGACGCTGTCGAGCACCGGCGCCGTGCCCGCTGGGCGCGGAGGGCCCTCCGGCGCCTCCTCGGCCGCCTGCGTGGCCGCGAGCGCCGCCGCGAGCTCCCTGGCTCGCTCCTCGGCTTCACGGCAGCGCTGCTCGAGCTCGGCGATCTGCAGATCGTGATCGGCAACCCTCGCCAGCGCCGAGGCCGCGGCGGACCCGCCCTTGCCGAGGCGAGCGCGCCCCAGCCGAGCGTTCTCCCGCCGCAGCGCCCACGCACCCTGCTTGAGGTCCTCGGCCCAGCGGTTGAACACCGGTGCGGTGTTCAGCTGGATCCGGCCGCGGTGCGCGCTTCCCACGGCCTCCTCACTGAACCCAACGCAGAAGATGAAGTGGTTCGCGTACTCGGGCTCATCGCGGTCCTCGAGATTGACCGTGACGTCGGTCTCGGTGGCGCCGGGGGGGCAGATCAACGAGCCCTCGGCTAGGAACTGGGGCACCATCACCGTCGCCGGGAACGTCGCGAACGACCTCACCGCCTCGTCGTAGCCGAACTCGGTGACGTGGTAGGGGTTCTCCTCCTTGAACAGCTGGCCGTTCGGCACCGAGGCGACGATCCGCACGCCGCGCTCGGCATGCTCGCGGAGCAGCGTCAGCACGTGGTCGAGCTCCGGGAGGTGCTCGAGGCCCTCGAAGCACACGACCGCATCGAATCGCGAGGCGACGTCGGTGCCGAGGAAGTCCAGGGCATCGGCCAGCTCGAAGGTGACGTTGGCGGCCTCGCGGGCGATCGTCGCGCGGGCGGTCTCGATCGTCGCGGCGTCGTTGTCGACACCGACGACCTCCCGGGCACGCGCGGCGAGGATCGCGGACCCGTAGCCGCTGCCGCAGCAGAGGTCGAGCACGCGCTGCCCCGAGCAGAGCGCCGCCGCGAACTCGTACCGCTGGCGGTGCTCCGAGGCGATCATCGTGTCGGCCTGCGCGGCCTCCAGCGTCAGGCGCTCGACGATGTCCATCGCACCTCATTCTCGCGGATCAGGGCCTCGATCTCCCCCTCCAGCCGGGCGCGCTTGGGCTGCGCGATCTGCGCCTGCATCGAGTCTGCGCGGACGCGGTAGCGAAGCAGGCGCTCGGGGATCACGGTCCCGAAATGCCCCGCGCCGCGCAGCTCGCGGTATAGCGCCCAGTCCTCGAACGAGGTCAGCTCCTCGCTGTAGCGAAAGCCGGCGTCGAAGATCCGCCGCCGGATCACCGCCGCCGCGTCGCCAGCGACGTTCTCCTGCGCGACGACGGCGGCACGGTTGCCGAGCGGCTGATAGCCGATGCTCGGGCCGGCCAGCGGGGTGCCGTCGTCCTCGATGTAACGCGACCACGACGTGACGTACGCCACCTCAGGGCGTCGCTCGAGGATCTCGACGCACCGAGCGACGAACTCGGGCTCGGCGACGTTGTCGGCATCGAGCGGGAACACGTAGCGCCCGCGACTCTGGAGCACGCCGAAGTTGCGGGCTGCGCCGAGGCCCTGGTTCATCTGTGTGACGACGTTGACCGGCATGCGCGCCCCGATCTCGGCGACGATCCAGTCCCGCTCCTCGAACGAGCCGTCGTTGACCAGCACGAGCTCGAGGCGCGGATACGTCTGCGCCAGCAGCGACCGCACGGCTTCGAGCACGTAGCGCGACGCGCGGTAGTAGGGCACGATCGCCGAGACCAGCGGTGGCCTCGTGCTCGAGCGGCGCCGAGGGCCAGGTGTGGCGCGCTCGGCACCGACGAGCGACTGATAGCCCTCGAGGATCTCGCGCTCGTCGCCGAGCTCGCGACCGCGGGCCAGCGGGGCGCCGCTTCGCACCATCTCCTTCAGCGCCCCGGTGGCGCCCAGCACGGATTCGAGCGCCTGCTCGAGCGCGACGTGATCGGTGCCCCCTGCCAACCAGCCGCTGCGGCCCGGCGTCACGAGCTCGGCCAGGCCGCCGACGGGGGTGGCCAGGATCGGACGGTTGAGATGCATCGGCTCGAGCGCCGCGTACGGCCAGCATTCCCAGAGCGATGGAATGGCGATGAGGTCGTGCTCGCGGATCGCCCGCGCGATCGCCTCACGGTCGCCCGGCTCGTGCAGGTCGATCCGCCCGTCGTCGGCGATCGCCAGCCGGAGCTGCTCGCGCATCGAGAGGCCGAGCGGCGCCGTGGTGGTGTCGCCGCCGATCAGGGTCAAACGGAAGTCGTCTCGTTCGAGTCCGGTCAGGGCGCGCACCAGGTTGTGCACGCCCTTGCGGCGCTCGAGCCGCCCGGCGTACAGGATCTTCAGGGGTCCTTCGACCTCGAAGGCGTCGTCGCTCCCGGGGTCGGCCACCGGCCCGGAATACGGATAGCGAATCCGCGTGTCCGGAGCGAGCCGGTCCGCACCATAGAACCGCCCGTAGGTGCCGAGTATGTCGCCGCCCTGCCAGATCAGCCGGTCGGCGTGCGCGAGCGAGTAGCGCTCCATGTAATGCAGCGCCTCGTGGCCAAGATCGCGTTTGAGATACCCGTCGAGCACCTCGCACAGCTCGGCCGTCGTGTGCAGCCGCACCGCCACGCGCGTGGACGCCAGGAACGGGTCGAGCGACTCCGCCGCCTGGAGCGTCACGAACGCCTCGCCGAGGAAGTCCGGGAACTCGATCAGCTCGGGCCCGCCGTCGGGATAGCACTCCTTCAGGCACTCGAGCACGCGCGCTCCGTAGCAGTGCATGATGTGGTACCAGCCCGCGGTCTCCTCGATCGTCGGCTCGGGCACGAACACGATTCGCACCCCCTCGCCCGGCAGCCGCGGGTCGCGCTCGGCCCGGAGGCGCTCGTAGTTCTCCTCGAACACCGAGGTCGTCAGGATCGTGACCTCGGCGATCTGCGACAGCAGGCGAGCGGCAGCGGCGACGAACTGGCCGATCCCCCCGCCGCCGAGCGGGTACACCTCGCGAGATACGAACGCAACGCGCAAGCTCGAGCGACCGCGGCGGCTCGGGTTCAGCCCTTGACGCGGCGCATAGCCCGCTTGGCGCCGCGCAACGGCTTGGTCATCTTCCAGCTCGCCGAGCCCGTGATGTTCCGCAACGCCAGCTGGGCGCGCTGCTCACGTTCACGCAGGGGCTCGAGCTCGGCCTCCAGCTCCGCCTCCCGCGTGCGCGCCGCGCTCAGCCGCGCGAGCCGCATCCGCAACTGGTTCGCCTCCTCCCGCGCCGACAGCGCCCGCGGCGGGATCCGCTCTCGCGCCAGCACGAGCTCCCGCATCTCCGCCAGCAGCGGTCCCGCCGGCTGATAGCGCTGCTCGTAGACGGCGCCGTTCCCGTAGGCCGAACGCGCGGAGTCGACGACCACGAGCCCGAGCCCGTACCACAGCTCGTTGCGCAGCCCGGGCTCGGCGAACAGCTGGCCCGGGATCCAGTCGAGCTCGACGTGCGCCACCTTCGGCCACGCCGCAAACCGCACCGCATCGATCCCGCTGCGGACCCGCTCATTGGCGGTGTCGTGGATCACGATCACCGTCCGGGCCACCGCGGGGGAATCGAGCAGGTCCTCGAGGTCCCGGCGCACCCCCTCGGGGGTGTGGTCACCGTCGACGACCGCGAAGTCGACTCCGCGACCCTGCTCGGCGAGGCTGGCGAGGAACGGCGCCAGCAGCTCGTGCGAGTCGCCGGTGTGAAGCGTGACGTTGTCCGGCTGCTCGAGCGTCGGCGCGTTTAGATCGAACGAGTGCACCTCCTGGGTATGGGTGGCGATGCGGCGCAGACAGGCGCCCTCCATCGATCCGATCTCGATCGCCACCGAGGGCTTGAGCTGGCACAGCAACCCCTCGATCGCGGCGCGCTCGCCGAGCGACATCTGCCACGCGGCTTCCTCAAAGATCTCGATTTGCACGGCGCCGGATCATAGAGGCGGTCGGGCGGCACGCTCCCGGCGTAGCCACCGCCGCAGCGGCCGTGCGATTCCGCTGTGCGCATCGGTGGCCGGCCCAGGCTCTGGCCCAGATTCCGGCGCGGGCTCCGGCGCCAGCGTCGCCGTGAGCCTGCGGGCCGGGTTCATCGCCGCGTCGCAGGTGGCCGCGTAGATCTTCAGCAGCTCACGTTCGTGCCCCGCCGCGACGACGCTCGCACGCTCGGGCTCGACCAGCCCGTCTCTGATCGCGGCGGCTCGCTCGCGCTCGCTTCCGAACACGACCCGGTCGGCGATCGACAGCGAGATCGTGGCGAGCCGCCGGTGACGTTCCCACGCCGCGAACGAGCCGAAGCTGGAGGGATCGCCGTAGGCGCCCGGGTCTTCGGCCGTCAGGACCAGCCGTTGGCCCAGGCTGGCCAGGGACCACAGCTCGGACTCGCTTCCGAGCGGATGGAGCCGGTGCACGACATCAGCAGTGGGGCGGTGCGGCACCGGCTCGGACGCGGCCATCGTGACCACGTCGGCCCCGCTGAGCGCCGCCTCGATCGACCGCGCCTGCTCGGACACTGCCCGACCGGCGTCGATCACGACCCGCAGGCCCTTCAGCGCGCGGCGCGCGGCCCCGACGGCGCTCGCCAGCGGCCCCGACCGGTCGGCCTCGACCGTCCGCAGCCAGTCGTGGTAGTAGGGGTAGCGACTCAGCAGCAGCAGCTCGTGCTCGGCTTGGACCGGGTTCGGCACTCCGTCGGCAGCAAAGCTCTGACCGCCGTGATGCAGCACGAGCACGTCGTCGGCGGCGACATGACGAACGCCCTCCGCCAGGCACCGCTGCGAGAAATCGACCTCTTCCCCGTACCCGGGCGAGAACTCCAGGTCGAAGTCGCCGACCAGCTCGAGCGCGCTCCGACGGACGTACATGCAGTGCCCCACGGCCGTGATCAGCGCCGGACGCAGCCGCAGCGAGCATTCCCGCACCGCCGCCGCGGCGGCCTCGAGGGTCCAGCCCTCGGGAAGCGCCGGCGATGGGGCGCAGTACTCCGGAACCGAGACGATCGTCCCGTTGTTGCTGAGCGCCGTCGCAGTCGCGACGCTCTCGTCGGCATAGGCGGCGTCACGGAGGCCCTCGAGCCATCCTGCGGCGACGACGCAGTCGGAGTTCAGGACCACGACGTCGGCGGGCGCAGCGCCGGCGAACGCAGCGTTGACGTTCGCGGGAAAGCCGAGATTGCGTTCCTGGCGTACGTATATGACGCGGTCAGGCGCACCGCCGGCGAGCGCCTCGACGTGCCGTGCTGAGCGCCGGTCGGGGCTCGCGTCGTCGCAGACGAGGATCCGCACGTCGGCGGGCGTGTGAGCTAGTACGCTCTGAAGGCAGGTCACGAAGTGCTCGTGGCCGTCGTAGAGCGGGATGCAGACGACCACCTCGCCGGGTTGCGCGCCGAGCGCCTCTCCGGGCTGAACCGATTGCAGCTTCACAGCGCGATTATCTCGGCATTTCGATGACCAACGCCGTAACTAAAGCGGGGCGCTGACGTTCCTGATCTAGGTTTACGCCCCCCGCGACTCGTAGAACCCACTTCAAGCATGCCCACACAGACCTCGATCCAGCGACGCCTCGCCCCGATCCCGTCCCCCCAGACGGTCGACGTCCTCGGCGTGCCGCTCGCGCTCACGGACTACGACGAGATGCTCGACTGGATCGATGCGATGGTCGCCTCGCGCCGGCGTGGCTATCTGTGCGCCTGCAACGTGCACACCGTGACGGCCGCGCGGACAGATCCTGAGCTTCGCGCCTCGCTCGAGTCGTCCTGGGCGCTGAACGTCCCCGATGGTCAGCCGCTTGTATGGGCGATCAACACCCTGGGGCACTCACTCCCCAGTCGCGTCTACGGCCCCGACTTGATGTTGCGGGCCTGCGAGCGCGCCGTGGAAGCCGGGCATCGCTTCTATCTCTACGGCGGGCACAACCAGGGCGCCCTCGTGCAGCTGGCGCTCAACCTGCGCAAGCGCTACCCCGGCATCAAGATCGTCGGCGGATACTCGCCGCCTCACAGAACGATGACCGACGAGGAGCGAGATGCGATCTCGGCCGAGATCAACGGCTCTCGCGCCGACGTCGTGTGGGTGGGAATCGGGGTGCCCAAGCAGGAGAAGTGGATGGCGGAGATGCGTCCGCGCCTGGAGGCACCGGTGCTCCTCGGCGTCGGCGCCGCCTTCGACTTCCACGCCGGGCGGGTGCCGCAGGCTCCCGCGTGGATGCAGGAATCCGGCCTCGAGTGGGCCTATCGACTCACCCACGAGCCACGCCGCCTGTGGAAGCGCTACCTGCGCTACAACCCACTGTTCATGGGCGCTTTCGTCCGCCAGCACTCCGAGCGGCGCCGCGCCGAGCGCGCTCTCTGAGGATCGGCATCGACAGCCCTCCAGCGTCGATCGTAGTCCCCACACGCGCGCGTCCCGAGTACCTGGACATCGCGCTCGCCTCGATCGTCCCGCAGGCCAGCAGCTTCGGGACGGAGGTGATCGTCGTCAGCGACGGGCCCGACGCTTCGACCGCGGCGGTCGCCGCGCGGCACGACGTACGGCTTGTGTCGCTGCCCCGACGGCTCGGGGCCAACGCCGCCCGCAACGCCGGAGCAAGCGCGGCGAAGGGCGACTTGATCGTGTTCGTCGACGACGACGTCGCGGCGCCACCCGGATGGCTGCACGCGCTCCTCTGCGGTGCGCGCTCGGCGCCGGAGCACGACGTCTTCGGCGGCCCGATCCGTGCGCGGCTCGAGGGCGGGGGCCCGCGATCCTGCGGCCGGGAGCCCGTACCGATAACGACGCTGGACCTCGGCTCCCAAGACCTCGACGTGGACCTCGTCTGGTCGGCGAACATGGCGATCCGCCGGGGAGCGCTGGAGCGGGTTGGGCCGTTCGACGAACGCATCCACGGGCGCGGCGAAGAGGACGAATGGGAGCGCCGCTACATGGCCGCGGGCGGTCGGATCCGCTACCTGGCGGAGGCAGGGCTCGAACATCGCCGCACCCGCTCGGACGCGACCGTCCCGGCACTGGCCCGCGCCGGGTACGCGCTCGGCCGTTCGGCCTGGCTCAACGACCGTCGGAAGGGCACCGTGCCCGCGCTGCGAGCAGAGCTCCGGACCCTCGCGGGCTGCGGCTGGCACACCGTCAGGCGTCGCTGTGCCTACGGGATCGTGATGGGAGCGCACGTGGCCGGGCGTATCCGTGAGGCGCTGTCCCCACGCGCGATCGAGCCACCCGCTGATGACTTCGTCTCGGGCACAAGTGGGCTGGTATTCGGGATCCGCGCCACCAGCAAGGCGGTGGTCAAGGACGGAGTCGCGGATGCCCAGGCGCTCGCGCGTGGATGGCCGTGGCGGCTTCGCGGAGCCGCCGCTGCCGCCCCGCGCCGCCGCGTGCTGGTGCTCGGAGTCGAGCGGGACGACGAGCCGAACCTGCTGGCAGGGGCCTTGAGGGAGCTGGGCCGGTCACGTCACGAGGTTGACTTCGACACCACCCCGGTGGCGGGACGAGGCAAGTTCGAGAACCTGAACGCGCTGCTGGCGAGAACCCGGTTAGACGAGTACGACTGGCTGCTGGTCGTGGACGACGACGTCGTACTGCCCCGCGGGTTTCTGGACGAGTTCCTGTTCCTGGTTGAGCGTTTCGAGCTGCGGCTGGCTCAGCCCGCGCACCGCGCGCGCTCCCATGCGTCGTGGGCGGTCACGAGGCGGCACCCGGGCAGCGTCGTGCGCGAGACGGCCTATGTCGAGATCGGGCCGGTCGTCGCCTTCCACTCCTCGACCTTCGACACCCTGATGCCGTTCCCGGAGCTTCGGAGCGGGTGGGGCCTCGACGCACATTGGGGCGCGATCGCCAAGCAGAACGGCTGGCGCATCGGGATCGTCGACGCGACCCCTATCACCCACGGGTTTCGCAAGGTCGCGGCGTCCTACGACCGCCAGGCCGCGATCGACGAGGGACGGCGGTTCCTGTCCGAGCGGCCGTACGTCAAGGCACCCGAGGCGCAGCGGACGCTCGTCACGCACCGGAGCTGGACGTGACCGCGCCGCCTCGGAGCTCGGTGTAGATCCCCGTCCACGTTCGCTCGAAGGCCTCGTAGCCGAAGCGGCGACTCGCCCGGGCGGCCAGGACCTTTGGATCGATCTGCGCACGCTGATCCAGGGCGGTCGCGATCGCAGCGGCGAGGGCGTGTGGCTCGCCCGGCGCGGTGAGGAGGGCGCCAGGACCGTCGGCGAGCTGCGGCACACCGCCGACGGCGGTGGCCACGAACGGGAGCCCGGTTGCGAGCGCCTCGATCAACACGCACGGCAGGTTCTCGAACAGGCTCGGAAGGACGAACAGGTCCGCGCGGCGCATGAGCTCGGCGACCTCGGCCTTCGGCAGCTCGCCGTGGAATCGCACCGCATCGGCGATTCCGAGACGGCGCGTCCGCGCCTCGAGCTCCGCCAGGAGGTCGCCATCGCCCACTAGGTCGAGTGTCAAGTCCCTCTGCGGACGAAGCTCGACCACCGCTTCGAGCAGGTCGGCGTGCCCCTTCTTTGCGGCCAGTGCCGCGACTGTCAACAGGCGCACCGGCCCGTTGGCCGCACCTTCATGCCCTTCAGCGGGCGGATGGAAGACCGCCGTATCGACCACGTTCTCGACTACGCGGACCCGCGCGCGGGGCTCCAGCGCCAAGATCTGCCGCGCCAGGTCTTCGCTCACGGGCGCAACCAGATCGGCATGGCGGAAGACGATCCGCGCCGTGAACCGGTCGTACCCCGTGATCAGACCCCGCTGGAAGCCGGTGAAGTGCTCGGTGACGACGACCGGGGCCCGGCTCAGGCGTCCGAGCAGCAGCGCTGGGAGGCCCGCGGAGTAGACGTGCGCATGGACGATGTCCGCTCGCCAACCCTCGCCGCGAAGCCGCCGGAGCGCCGCCAGCATCCCGGCGATCTGGCAAAGCATCGCGGCGGGCCTGAAGTGCGGCCTCCGGTAGCGAACCCTGAGCGTCCGGAGCCCATCCTCCACCGCGTCGCTGAGCTCGAACGCCAGGAAGCCGGTCGACCGGACGGCGTCCGAGGCCAGCACCACCACGTCGTGAGTCCGGGCGAGCGCTCGCGCCTGCTCGCGGCAGAAGATCCCGAAAACGGGCCGGTCGGGCCAGGGGTACCACTTCGGAACGACGAGCACCCGCATCAGCCGGCCCCCCCGCACAGCGCCGCCGTCCGCGCGCCCGGCGCGACGAGCTCGGGGACCGTCACCGGCGTGCCGGCCGGTGACGGCGGCGGCGCAGCTCCCCGACCAGCAGCGCCCCGAGCGAGCGGCTGTTGGCAAGCTCGTAGCGCCGCTCCCCTCCCGGAAGTTTCTGCGCCCACCCATACCACTCATCCTCGCGTACGAACCGAGTGAACGATGGATGCTGCTTGACGATCAGCTCGAACACGGCGCGGAGGTGCGGCTCGGTCCGCTCGCTGTCGGACAGCGGGCCGAGCGGGTTTCCGTCTCCGCTCGGCAGGATCCACGGATTGTGCTCGTAGGTCCATTCGAGGTCGTCCATCAGCAGCCACCCGCCCGGGCGCAGCAGCTTCTCGACCAACACCACCGCGAGCCCGTCGATGTTGAAGTTCTTGGACCCGTCGAGGTAGCAGAAGTCATACACGGGAGCACAGTTCCCGGCCTGGTCGCTGGCCCGCTCGACCTCCTGCTTGAGGAACCAGTTGTAGGAGCTGTGCGCGTGGACGATCGTCACCCGATGCTCGAGGCCCGCCCGGGCGAGCACCTCCTGGGGACTTGGGTCGAAGGCGGCGCCGGCGTGGTCGACAGTAGTCAGATGCCCGTGGCCGTTGGCCTCGAGCGCCGCCGCGATGTACGCCGCCGAGACGCCGTGGGCGCTCCCGAGCTCGAGTGCACGCTCCGGCCTGCTCTCGACGATGTGGTCGTAGACCCGGCGCCCCAGCGCCGGGCTCATGAACGGGATCCCGTCGATCCGGGCCGCAACCTCCTCGAACCGCATCAACCGATGTTGGCACGCCTACACTCAACCGCCATCGCAGCCGACAGCACCGTCTCACCCTCCCCTGCCGGCTCCGAGCCGTACCGACCCGACAACGTGCTCGATCGCCTGAGCCGCCGGTCGACCCTGGCGCGGTACTACGCGCACACGATGGGTCGCGAACGGCTGCTGCTCGATCGCAGGCTCCCGCTCACCGGTGGCGATGTTCTGTCGGTCGGGTGCGGGTGGCACCCTGGCCGCCACCTGTTTCCGGCGCCCGCGTTCCGGCTGGTCGGCGTCGACTCAGACCCGGATCGCGTTTCGGGTGTTGTCTCGAGCGGTCGGGCCGACGATGCGTTCGTGGGCTACGCCGGACGGTTGGAGGCGCCCGAGCGGTCGTTCGACGTCGTCCTCTACCGGCTCGTGCTCCACCACCTCGCGTTCCACGGCCCGCTCGAGCCGTACTTCGCGGAAGCCGCCCGCCTGCTGCGGCCCGGCGGCGCGTTAGTAGCGATCGAGCCGGGGAGGCGGCACCCGGTGGGCCTCGGGCTCGCGCTGGCGAACCGGCTCGGCGGGGCTACGGCGATCCATGGGACGCCCGACGACATTCCGCTCTCGCCCGCGCAGCTCGTGGCCGCGGCGCGTGGAGCCGGACTGACGCCGGAGGTTCATGCGGTCACCTTTCTCTGGCGACGGCTCGCGCCGGCACTTCAGACTGCGCTCGCGCCACTCGACCGCCTCGGATCGAGGCCCAGGGCCGCTCCATTCGGTCACACGCTGATGCTGATCGCGCGCCTCCCGAGCGAGGGCACTGACTCGCGCCCCCGCCTGAGCCAGGAGCGGCGCTAGGATCCTGGGCCGAATGGACGAGTTCGACGAGATCCAGTCGGGCGAGGGCTTCCAATGGCCGCGTAAGGCTGCGGCTGAGCGTAGCCGCCGGGTCTCGGCACTCGGCCAGGTGCAGTTCCCGCAGGCCGTCCGGGGCTACGAGCGGGACGCTGTCGACCGGTACGTGGAGGAGGTCAGGACGCTGCTCGTCGAGCTCGAGACGTCGACCACCCCCGACGCGGCAGTGCAGCGTGCGATCGAGGAGATCAGCGACGAGACCCGCGACGTCCTCGTGCGGGCCCAGCAGTCGGCGCAGGAGATCACCACACGGGCCCGCGATCGCGCCGAGAGCCTCCTTTCGGAGGCCGAGCGCGAGTCCCAGGCGACGCTGTCCTCCTCGAGGCACGAGGCCGAGCAGACGCTGTCGTCCTCGAGGCAGGAGGCCGAGCAGACGCTGTCCTCGGCGCGGTTCGAGGCCGAGCAGACCCGGGAGACCGCCCAGCGCGAGGCCACGAACCGGTGGGACGAGAACGAGCGCAGCATCGAGCAGCTGCGTGATACCGCCGAGCGTGAGGTCGCCGAGCTGCGGGCGGCGGTGGCAAGCGAGGTGGAAGAGCTGAGGGGGGCAACCGCGCGCGAGATCGCCGAGCTGCGCGCGAGCGCCCGGCAGGAGACCGACCAGCTGGTCCAGGCCGCCGAGAGCCGCGCACGGGAGCTCGCGGACAGCGCCGAGCGGCTGCTGGCCGAGCGGCAGCGGCTGCTGGAGGACATGCAGGGGATCGCCGAGGAGATCGTCGAGATCGCCACCGCGGAGGGCAGGGAGCACCCCGACGCCGGGCCCCCAGGCGCATCGGCTTTCCAGGCTCCGAGCGCCTTCGCCGAGTAGGAGCTAGGCGACGGCCGAGCGCGGCTCGGTCAACGCCACGGGCTCGGCGTCGACCATCGACGGTGGAAGCGGGCCGTGCCCGCGCGCCTCGCAGGCCTCCATCAGCAGCCGCTCGTACTCGTCGGTAACCGCGTCCCACGAGTAGCTCTTGGCGCGGCGAAGCGCCCGATCGCGGTAGCGCTCCACCAGCGCGGGGTCGTTCAGCAGCCGGTCGAGCTGGCCCGCCAGATCGTCGACTCCGGAGCGTCCCCGGAAGTAGATGCCCGCGTCGCCGACGGTCTCCACGTTGGGTCGATGGTCGTTGACGAGCACGCAGTTGCCCGCGGCCATCGCCTCGAGGATCACCGGATGCGTGCCACCCACCTCGGTTGGCGCGCAGAACAGGTACGCGTGGCGCTGAAGCTCCCAGTAGCCGCGCCCGAACACGTAGCCCGGGAAGATGACTCGCGGATCGGCGGCGCGCCAAACCTGCCGGATGTAGTCACTCGCGTACGGGGCTCCGCCCACGACGGCGAGCTTCATCCCGTCCGAGCGCTCGGCCGCGATCCGGGCAAAGGCCTCGACCAGCAGATGCGGGTTGTTCTCGGGTTCCAGCCGGCCCACGAACAGCACATATTTCCTCGGCTCCAGGCCGAGGCGATCGAGCGTGTCGGTCCCGTCGAAGCCGGGATCCTCGACCCCGTACGGAACGACCCCGATGCTGGTCCCGTAGCGGTGCTCATAGACCTCCGCGACCGCATGGCTGTCGGTGATCGCGTGGTCGGCCCAGCGCGGCGCTCGGCGCTCGGCAAACCGGAGATATGCCTTCGCGAGCGCGGGCCACTTCTCCCGGTCCGAGTCGAGGCCGTCGATGTTGATCACCGCCGGGATGTGCCGGCGACTGGTGATCAGGCACAGGGGCGAGTTGCCGGCGATGAAGAACAGTGCGACGTCCGGCTTGATCACGCGGGCTGTGTGGATCGCCGAGCGGAACGTGTGCACGAACGTGTCCAGGTACTTGTTCTGGATCGTGCGCAGGTGCACCAACTCGGCCCCCTTGTAGCGGCGCAGCTTGCGATCGACCACGTGCGGTCGGCAGTAGACGACGACCTCGTGACCCCGGGCGCTCAGCCGGGAGGCCAGCTGCTCGACGGCCGTCTCGAAGCCGCTGTAGGAGGCCGGGATGCCCCGGGTGCCTAGGATGGCGATCTTCATTCGCGCGTCAGGGCCAGAGAGTAGGCGTCCACGTGAGCCCGTGCGCAGCGGTCCCACGAGAAGTCCCGGGCGCGGCGGCGTCCCCGCTCGGCCAGGTCACGGCGAAGGTCACGGTTCCCGGCGACCTTGGCGAGCGCATTGGCGAGCGAGGAGGGATCGCGGGGATCGGCGTAGAGGGCCGCGTCGGCGCATACCTCAACAATCCCGGGGGCGCTGGCGGCGATCACGGGCGTCCCGGAGCTCATCGCCTCGAGCACGGTGAGACCGAACCCCTCGTACAGGCTCGGGTGCGCCAGCGCGACCGCGCCCGCGTACAGCCGGGCGAGCCGCTCGCGGCCGGGATGGCGCTCGACGGTGATCCCCGGTCCGGCAGCGCTCGCCGAACCCGCGAGCACCAGCGGCAGCGGCGAGGGGTCCTGCTTGCGGTAGATCCCGTAGGCCACGATCAGACGCCCGAGGTTCTTCCTCGGCTCGTCGTCGCCGACGTACAGGAAATGGGCTCGCTCGGCCTCCACCGCCGCGAGCCCCTGACCGGGCCCGAGCCGGGCGGTGACGATCCGCTCCTGCGGCACCCCCCACAGCTCGACGACGTCCGCGGCGGTCGTCTCGCTGATGCAGATGACCGCTCGCGCCGCCAGCGCGGCGGCGCGGTGGCCCCTGCCGGCGTAGATCCGGAAGCTGCGATCGAAGCACTCGGGCAGGCGCTCGTACGCAAGGTCCATCACCGACACGACCTGGGGGACGGTCGAGCGCCTGCCGTACGCCGGGAGCGGGTGATGGATGATCTGCGCCCGGGCGGCTCTGGCCAGCCGCGGGAGCTCCACCGCCGTCCACCAGCGATCTGCCAGCGCGTTACGGGCGCTGCCGATCCCGCCGCCGGCCGGAGGGCGCCGGCGCCGGTTGGCCACCTCGACCAGCTCGACGCCATCGAACCGGGCGAGCGAGTCGGCGAGGCGCTCGAGATAGATGGCGGTTCCGGAGAACGGCGCCCGGCGCGCGTAGGTGGTGTCGAGCAGGACCCGCATCGGGTCCATCAGGGTAGGCTCGCGGGCGCTCCGGCGCCTACGGTCTGCGAGCGGAATGCTTGCTCTTGCGCGCCGGCTTGGTCACGTGCCGGCTCACCACGAACGTCCCGGAACGCGTCTTCGACCAACCGCCCGGACCGACGGCAACGATCGACGTGCGGTACGTGCCCGGACCGAACAGGTGCTTGCCGACCCGTCCCAGATAGCGGAGCTGGTTCGCGCCCGCTTTCGCGCTCTTGATCGTGAACAGCTTGACCTTGACGTAGCGCGTGCACGGCGTGGCCTTGCGGTTTGCCTTCGTCGTGGCGATGCACCGCTTCCCCTTCAGGCGCCCGGTCAGCCGCTGCTGTACCTCTATCAGGACTCCCGCCTTCTGATCGAGCGTGAACCGCAACAGAGCGCCCTTGGTGCTCTGCCGCTTGCCGCGGACCGTCACGACCACACTGTGAGGACTCACCGAGAACGTTTTGATCGTGGGCGCATGTGGCTTGGGCTTGCCGCCGCCACCACCGCCGCCGCCCGAGCTGGAGGACGCGCTCGGGACGATTGGCGTGCTGAGCGCCGGTTTGCTGCTGCCCGCGCCGTTCTTCGCGATCACCGCGCAGACGATCGACTGACTGACGTCAGCTGCGGCCAGCGTGTAGGTGGTCGTGCCCGAGGCGACCATCGTCTTCAGGTTGCGCCAGAACGAATATTCGTAGCCAGTTGGATTGTTGGTCCATGATCCCGGTGAGCAGGCAATGGTCTGTCCCTGCACCGCGCTTCCGGAGATCACAGGCACCGACTTGTTGGCGGGGACGCCCGCAGCCGAGGCCGCGGCCGGTATGACGGGCAAGCTCAGCGCGGGAGCGCTGTCCCCGGTGGCGTTGTGCGCGACAACGCTGCAGGTGATCGCCTGATTGACGTCAGCGCTCGTCAGCGTGTACTGGCTCGTGTTCCCGATCGTCGTCGTCACGTTGCGCTGCCACGAATACGTGTAGCTGGTGGGATTGTTCGTCCAAGCGCCGTTCGAACACTTGACCGTCTGGCCCTGCGTCGCGGTCCCAGAGATCACCGGCAGCGAGGTCGCGATCGGCACCGGCCCGACCGGCAGCGACGTCGGCAGGATCGGGACGCTGATCGCGGGCAGGCTGTTCCCGGCAGCGTTGCTCGCCACAACAGTGCAGGTGATCGCCTGATTGATGTCAGCGCTCGTCAGCGTGTACTGAGAGCTCGTCGCGCCGGCGATGTTCGAGCCGGTTCGCTGCCACGTGTACGCGTAGCTGGTCGGGCTGTTCGTCCATCCGCCATTCGAACACGTGACCGTCTGGCCCGCCTGGGCGGTGCCGGAGATCACGGGCAGCGAGGTCTCGAGCGGCACGGCCGCGACCGGCGCCGTCGGCACGAGCGGGGCGCTGATCGCGGGAGCGCTATCGCCCGTGGCGTTGTGAGCGACAACGGTGCAGGTGATCGCCTGATTGACGTCATCGCTCGTCAGCATGTACTGGCTCGTGTTCCCAGCGATCGTCGTCGTCGCGTTGCGCTGCCACGAATACGTGTAGCTGGTGGGATTGTTCGTCCAGGCGCCTGTCGAGCAAGTGACCGTTTGGCCCTGCTGCGCGGTCCCTGGAGAGATCGCGGGCGGCGAAGTCTCGACCGGCACGAGCGCGACCGGTAGGGCGATAGGGACGATCGGAGCGCTGATCGCCGGAAGGGGGCTGCTGCCCATGGAGTCTGACGCCACGACCGTGCAGGTGATCGCCTGATTGACGTCAGCGCTCGTCAGCGTGTATTGAGGGCTCGTCGCACCGGCGATGTTCGAGCCGGTTCGCTGCCACGTGTACGCGTACGTGTCGGGCGGGTTGCCACTGAAGGTCCAATTCCCGGTCGAGCACGTGATCACCTGACCTTGCTGGGCGCTGCCGGAGATCGACGGCGGGCTGGTGTTGACCGGCCCGACGCCGGCCCAGGCAGGTCCTGCGAACGCGAGCAGACAGCCGACGGCGACGACCGCCGTCAGGAGACGAGGCAAAGCGACATTCCCACCCACTAACGACGTATCGGCGGGTGGCGGAAGACCATTTAGAGCCCTCGACGTCTGTTCTAGGCTGGACGCAGGTGCTGGACATTCACCGGATCGCGCGCGCGAGCAACGCCCGCCTCAGCCCCGGAACCCCGTCGGCAAGCCTCACCCGCACCGGATCGAACCCGAACTCCCGGAGCAGACCGGACAGCGAACGCCTCGTGTACAGGTGGAGATGATCGCCGAGCGGCTCCGAGAACCGTTCGATTCCGGCGATCGCCACCCGCAGCCGCCCGTGCGACGGCGTCGTCACCAGCAGGCGCCCCGCTGGCACGAGCACCCGCCTGATCTCCGACAGCCAACGGGCGGTGTCCGCCACATGCTCGATGACCTCGCTCGCCCACACCACGTCGAACGCTCCATCCTCGAGGGGGAGTGGCCCCTCTATCGGCGCCAGACGAAAGTCGAGCTCCTGGTGACGAGCGATCGCGCGAGCCACCGCAGCCTCGGCGACCTCGATTCCGACCACCTTCGGGGCGACCCTTGCGATCTCCGCGGTGAAGTCGCCGGCCCCGGATCCGAGGTCGAGCACGCGGTCGCCGGGACGTAGCTCGCCGAGCAGGAACGCACGGCGCAGCGCCCAGGCCGGTGGCTCGAGCTCTGCCGGCAACCGCTTCCAGAGGTCTTCGTAGTAGTCCTTCATCGTCGCTCGCGGCCGATCGCCACCTGCGTATCGTCCGACATCCCGGTGATCATCGCTCTAGAGTGGCCTGCTCAGGGAGGATCGAGGCGTGACCACGACGGGCCGACGCATAGCGGCTATCACACCGGTGGACCACCCCGGCGGCGCGGAGACGACGCTGTTGCGGCTTCTCTCCCGGCTGGCTGCTCGCGGCTGGGATGTGACCCTGACGACCCCCGGCGCCGGCCCGCTTCGCGACGAGGCGTTGGCCGCGGGGTATGACTGGCGCGCCGTTCCACTCGGAGGGCTGGCGCGACGCGCCGGCGGCAGGGCAGTCCTCTCGTTCCCGGCGGCGCGGCGCCTGGCGCGCGAGCACGATGTCGTCTACCTCAACGGCGCCGTGTGCGGTCGCCTGCTACCCGCGCTTCCGGCGGCGCCGCTGAAGGTGCTGCATGTCCACGAGATGGTGCGGCGCGTTCCGCGATTCTGGCGCCGGGCTGACGTCGTGCTGGCCGCTTCGCAGGCCGCCGCTGACCGCTTCCGCGGCATCGACTCTCATGTCGTGTTCGGGCCTGTCGATCCGAACCCACCGCCCGCGCAGGCACCGTGGCCCACCGGTAACGGTCCAGTGATCGGGTTCGTCGGGCGGATCGAGCCGCGCAAGGGCCCGCTCGACCTCGTCCGGGCGGCGCCCGCGATCCGGCGCGGCGCCCCCGGCGCCCATCTCGTGATGGTCGGCGAGGACCCCTACGGATCCGACCCCGCGTACACGAAGGCGGTGCTGACTTCCCCGGAAGTCGAGCATCATCCGTGGATGGACAACGCCCCGGGGCTGATGCGTCACCTCGACGTGCTCGTGCTCCCCTCCTACGAGGAGCCGTTCGGGACGGTCCTCGCCGAGGCGATGGCTGTCGGGACGCCGGTCGTGGCAACGCGCGTCGACGGGCTGCCCGAGGTGGTGCGTGACGGCGTCACCGGACGGCTCGTGGCACCCGGCGACCCCGATGGCATCGCCGCCGCCGTGCTCGAGGTGCTAGCTCGCCGCGACGAGATGGGCGATGCGGCACGAGAGCACGCTCGCCGGTTCGCGTCCGACGACTATGCCCTGCGAGTGGAACGGCTGATCACGCGGTGAAGGTCGCGTTTGACAGCAGGCCGGCTAGGGACGTGCAGGGGATCGGCCGCTACGCACGGTGCCTGCTCCACGCGCTGGGCGACACGGCCCGCGGGGAGATCGTCGAGACGCGCGATCCCCGACGATGCGACCTATTTCACTCCCCCTGGATCGACGGAGCCCTGCTGAGGTCGCCGGTGCCGATGGTGGTGACGCTCCACGACCTGGTCCCGCTGAAGCGGCGCGGCGAGTACCTGCGCTCCGGGATCCGCTTCAAGCTTCGCTACCTCGCGGTCCAGCGCGCAACGCGCGTGATCGTGCCGACGGGTGCGGTCGCCGACGATGTTGTGACCGGGCTTCAGATCCCGCGTGAGCGGGTGGCGGTCATCAAGGAGGCGCCGGCGCCCGCGTTCGGGCCGAGGTCGCTCGCGGAAGTCGACGCCGCACGCGAGCGCTACGGCCTCCCCGACCGCTACCTGTTGTGGGTGGGCGGCATGCGCTCGCCTGACCCGCGCAAGCGCGTGGCGGAGCTGGCGCGAGCCGCCCGGACGATGCCGCTCGTCCTGGTCGGGCCCGCCAGCCGCTGGGCTCGAGAGCTCCCTTCCGTGACGGTCACCGGCCAGGTGTCAGACGACGAGCTGGCGGCGATCTACACCGGGGCCCACGCGCTGGTGTTCCCGAGCGACGAGGAGGGGTTCGGACTACCGCCCGTCGAGGCGCTCGCATGCGGAACCCCCGTCGTCGCGTGCGATGTGCCGGCGCTCAGAGAGGTGCTCGATGGCCGAGCGGTACTCGTCGCTGACATCAACGACCTCGATGGACTGCTCGCCGCGGCCGAGTCGTCCAGGCGGCCGGCGCCGGCGCCCCCGCCCTGGACATGGCGGGACGCGGCCGAGGCCACCTGGAACGTGTACGAAGAGGCCCTGTCCGCGCCCCCGGTTCGCGGCCGCGGAGCCCGCGTTCGGCGCCCTCAGAGCGCGGACGTCTAATCGCGCGGCCTGAGCCCGAACGGCGGTAGCTCGATCCGCCTGCGACTCTGAACCCAGCGTCGGCGGCGGCGGGCGGCGGGAAGCAGCGACCAAGCCTCGCGGTACCCCGCCAGGAGGTGGCGCTCGCGCAGCACCGCGTGGCCCAGAGCGAGCGCCTCGTACCCCAGGATCAGGAGGCCGTGCCGGAGCAGCCCGGCGCGGGTCTCGTTCTTGGCGATCATCAGATAGCGGTTGCGGAACTGCATGCGCCGCGCCTGCTCGCTCATCTGTGCACGGGTCGAGGGGCTGTACGTGCGGATGTGCCCGGCCACGGCGCCGGGCTCGTAGACACAGCGCCAGCCGAGCAGCCGGGCACGCCAAGCGAGGTCGGCGTCGGAGGCCCAGAGCTCCATGTCCTCGTCGAGGACCTCGCGTCCCCAGAGCGCGCAGTCCTCGAGCGTCTCGCGGCGGTACAGCGCGGCGGCGCCGTCGCATCCGAACGCCTCGCCCGGTGTTCCGAAGCTCGACGCCGGTCTGCCGTGCCCGATCAGGCCGTTCTTGCGGTGTCGATCCACATACATGCCGGCGGTGTCGATCTGCCCGAGCTCGTCTCCGGGCGCCCGGGCACGGACCAGCTTCGGCGCGACCGCGCCGATGCCCGGCTCGGTCAGCCGCGGCAAGGCGGCGGCAAGGAACCCCGGACGGATGAAGCAGTCGGCGTTCAGCAACAGGACCGCCTCGCCACCGGTTCGCCTCAGCGACTCGTTGATCGCCTCGGCGTAGCTCCGGCGTGGCTCCAGGCGGAGGTAGCCCGCGCCGTACCGTTCGGCGACCTGGCGGGTTTCGTCAGTCGAGCCGTTGTCGACGACGACGACCTCCGGTCGCGGATCCTGCGCGAGCGCGGCCGCCAGCGAATGGTCGAGCAGCGACGCTTCGTCGGTGCTGAGCAGCAGGACGGTGGTCCGCACGCGGCGAGGGTGTCAGGTTGGCCGCGTCCGGCGCGGCGCGGGGCCCCGGCGTGCCGACGACGAGGCCGTTGCAGACCCTCGTCGCTCACACCAGCTCCCGGTAGACCGCCGCCGTCTCACGCGCGGTGCGCTCCCAGGAGAAGCGCGACACCCATTCGAGCCCGCGTCCCGCCATGTCCTCGAGCGCGCGCAGATCCGCCAGCAGCCCCGCGAGCGCCGCGCGCAGGCCGTCGGGCTCGCCGGGGTCGAAGTACGCCGCCGCACCGCCTCCGGCCTCCGGGAGCGCGCCCGCCCGGGCCGCGAGCACGGGCGTGCCGCGGGTCATCGCCTCCAGGTTCACCAGGCCGAAGCCCTCATACAGGCTCGGGTTGACGAGCAGGTCCGCCCCGCGGATGAGGCCATCGAGCGCCGCATCACTCACGTATCCGGTCAGCTCAACGGGCGCCGCGCCGCTCAGCTCGCGCAGCCGCGTCCCCTGACCGGTATCGGCCCCCGCGAGCACCAGCCGGTGGGGCACCGCCCGGTCGCGGTGAAGCCGAGCGAACGCCTCAACCACCGCCCCGAGGTTCTTCTTGCGCCGGAGGTCCCCGACCGCGAGCACGTACGGCGTGTCTTCGGTGGGAGGGGACGTCTCGACGATCGGGAGCGCCGGAGCCTCCGGGATCACGCGCACCTTGCCGGGATCGACGCCGTAACGCTCGCATACGTCGTCGCGCGTAAACCCCGACGGGCAGATGATCAGCTCCGCCGAGCGCGCCGCCCGGGGTGCGAGCAGCCGGTACTTGATCCTTGTCCGGGGCGCGAAGTCATCGGGCCACGCCTCGAACGCCAGATCGTGGATCGTCACAACGCCCGGGCATGGCCGGCGGAGTGGCAGGAAACAGTTGGTCGCGTGAACCAGCGCGGCGCCGCGGCGACGGAGCGCTCGGGGGAGCCTCAGTTGCTCGAACACGACCTCCGGCCCCCACCCGCCCTCGGCGAGCACCTCGATCGACAGGTCCTGTTCAGGCCGCGCCCGGAGCGCGTCGATCAGGCATCGGGCGTACCGGCCCCACCCGCGGAGCTGGTGCGCGGCGGCGTCGCGCCCATCGATCGCGACCAGTGGCGCCATCGTCAGCCGCGGGCCGCGCGGACCCGGGCTGCGACGCCGGCCCGCGCGCGCGCCGAGCAGGCGGGCGGCGCGCCGGTGGCTGAGACGCGCGCGCAGCGAGGAGCTGTAGAAGGTCCGGTCCGACCACCACTCGCGGATCAGGCCGTCGCCGCCGTCGGCCTCGCCCTCGCCGTGCCCATCGAGGAACGTGGCCAGCCCCTCCGCCTCGCGGCGGGCGCGCCGGTAGATCGCCGGGATTGAGTCGTGGGTGTGGTCGTGTTCGACCACCAGACCCGGGTCGATGACGCAGTGGTAGCCGCGCTCGAGCCAGTGCCACGCCCATTCGCGATCCTCACACCCGGGAAGATCCGCGCGGAACGGGCGCTGGCGCCACAGGCTCGCGCGGAACGCGCCGGCGCCGTTGGAGTACCCCCATTGGGGGTGCTCGGACGCAAGCGCGAAGTCCTGCTCCACCCGGCCGCGCAGCGGCGCTCCGTCGGGGCCATACCGGTCGCCGCACGCGCACGCCACCGACGGCTTGGAGAACGGCTCCCCGAGGCCGGCGAGCCAGCCGGAGTCGAACGGAAACGCGTGTGCCGAGAGCGCGACGAGCAGCCCGCCCCGGGCATTGGCTGCGCCCAGGTTGAGCGCACCCCCGAACGAGAACTCCCCGGGCTCGAGCGCCAGGACCCTCGCCCGGTGCTCGCGGGCGATCTCGACGGTGCGGTCAGCAGAGCCGCTGTCGACGACGATCACCTCGACGCCGCGTGCGCCGGTGCGCTGCTCGGCCAGCAGCTCGAGACAGCGGCCGATCCGGCGGCTTCGTCGCGGGCGCGGACGATCACGCTGATCCATGGGTCTCGCACGGGCTCGGGCAGAAGGTTCGCACGCGGGGCGCAGCGGCGTACCATCCCGGCCACGTGAGCGTGCACGCACTTCGCGCGTCGGGCGACGGTCACACAGGGCCTTTGGCGCTGGTCGATCGCCCATCGTCGGTTCTGTTCGACATCCCGATCGACCTGGCGCATCCGGCGGACGTGCTGCAGACGATCATCACCTGGGCGGCGGAGGAGAAGACGCGGCGGGTGATGTATGTCAACGCGCATGTCGTCAACCAGGCGCGGGTCACGCCGGGGCTGGCCGAGGCGCTGAGGAGAGCCGACCTCGTGTACTGCGACGGCTACGGCGTGCGGCTGGCGGCCCGGTTGCTCGGGAGCCCTGTACCGCACCGGATGACGGGCGCGGACTGGATCTGGGCGCTCGCTCGGCTGTGCGAGCTCGGCGGGCACCGGCTCTACCTGCTCGGATCCGAGCCGCCGCTGGCACGCGAGGCCGCGGCGCGGCTGCGGCGCCGCTGCCCCCAGCTCGACGTGTGCGGCGCGCACCACGGGTTCTTCGATCTGGACTCCCCCACAACCAGCGGGTGATCGAGCACATCAACCAGCATCGACCCGCGGATCGTGCTCGTCGGGATGGGCACCCCGAAGCAGGAGCTGTGGGTCGACCGGTACGGGAGCCAGCTCGAGGGCGCGGTCGTGTGGAGCGTCGGCTCCCTGTTCGACTACGTGTCGGGTCACATGCCGCGCGCCCCCAGATGGCTGGCGGACAACGGTCTCGAGTGGATCTTCAGGCTCGCGGTCGAGCCCCATCGGATGTGGCGGCGCTACCTGCTGGGGAACCCGGTGTTCCTCCGGCGGGTGCTGGCCGAGGCCAAGCGCGACGCCGTCTGAGCACCAGTCACCGGCGATAGCCGTCGCACGACCCGCTAGGGCTCGACGAGCCTCCTCGACGCCGTTTCGGGATACGAGGCGAGGGCCGAAGGCCATGCGATTCGTCGCACGACGAACAGCTGGTTCTCGAACACCGGGGGGTTGACCGCGAACCGCGGCAGCGGGAACCTGCGCCGCGCCGGACTCGGCCCCACGTAGTAGCGGTAGCTCAGCGAGTAGGCGGCCCGGAGGCCGTAGGGGGCGTACGCGTAGGTCGTGTGCAGGACGGGCTCCGGAGTGTCGACGGGATGACTCGCGAGCATGTAAACGACCCACAGCTGGACGCCCGAGGGAGGGATGTCGACCCGGACGCTCGCGCCGGTTGGCAGCCGGCGGGCCCAGTCGCGGATCTGGAACATGTAGCTCGGGACCTGCTCGGGAATCCGGAAGCCCTGGCGGCGATCCTGAATGAGCGCACCGGCCGTCCAGGCAACCGCGAGGGCGACTCCGGCGAGCAGCGCGGGGCGTGAGGAGGAGAGCAGGAGACGGCACACGGCCACCGCCGCGAGCACCAGGATCAGCCCGACCACGAACGAAAGGTGCTTGAAGTCCATATACGCGCCTGAGGGCGACAAGCGGAAGCGCAGATCGAGCAGGCACAGGAGCGCGAGCGCGACCCCGACCGCCCACCTCGGCCGCCGTGGGAGCGCTCGAAGCCCCGCCACCGCGACGGCCACGACCGCCAGCGCGAGCACGATCCCTCCACCGGTCCCGGTGAAACGGCCGATCGGCAGGAACTGGTGGATGTCACCCCCCCACAGGGCACTGTGCGGGGACAGCAGCTGGCTGATCCCCTGACCGAGCTTCAGCGCCGCGCCCGCGATGGCCGGCAGCAGGACGAGCGCCGCCACAACCGCAACGATCCACGCGCGCGCCCCTCGCAGCGCCGGCAGCCGCGGCCTTCGCCAGTAGGCGACGGCGAGCGCGACGGCGAAGACGAGCGGGTAGGGCAGCGCCAGCGGGTAGGCCAGCCCCAGGGCGACGGCGATCAGGACGAACAGGACCGCGGCGCGCGGATCGCGCTCGGCCAGCGCCCGCCATGCGAACAGGATCCCGTACGGCAGCAGGGCAAAGCCCCAGAGCTGATTCCAGTAGGGGTGCCAACCGAGGTAGAGCGCGATCGGCCAGAACCCGATCGCGCCGGACGCGAGCAGGCCCCCGGCCAGCGGCGCGCGGAAGGCGCGGACGGCGATCGCGCCGTAGCCGAGCGCGGCGATCACGATCAGTAGCGCGGCCATCGCCGGAAAGACGCGAATCGGATCGAAATGCGAGAGGTTGCTGGCCCCGGCCAGGGCGTAGAAGATCGGATACCGGAAGCGCCACGGACCGGGGACCGTGTCGATCGGAAGGTTGACGTCGGTTCCCGTCGGCGGGACATGCTGGAACAGGACCGCGATGCCGGCGACCTGGTGGGCATCCGGGTTGGTCCCGTAGATCGTGTCCGCGCCGGTCCTCCAGGCCGGGATCAGCGCGACGCAGAAGAGGACGAACAGGACCGCCAGCCAGCAACCGAGCTGCCAGCGATCGATCTGCGGCCTGCTTCGCCCGCTCAAGCGGGCCTGGCGCCGGACGAGCACGCTGGCCACGAGCCCCGCGGCGAGGACGACCCACAGGCTCACGTGCAGCGGGACGTGCGCGAGGCCGAGCGCTGTCAGGGCGAGCGCCGACGCCGCCGCGCCGATCGCGAGCCCGAGCAGCGGCACGAGCGTCCCCCAGGAGGCGGGCAGGAGCGCGAGCGCCAGCGCGTCGCCGCAGACGGCGAAGAGCACCAGGCTGGCCGCCGATCCGCGAGCGAGACCCGGGAGCGCCTCGAGATGGACGGCATGCGTGATCACGGCCAGTACGAGCGCCGCGAGCACGATTGCGGCGATCACCGGCACCTCGGGCCGCAGCAGCGAATGGCGCAGCGAACGCGAGCGCTCGACCGGCTCGTCGGTCCTCGCCGGGACGCTGACAGTGGTCACGAGACCCTCACGACAGCCTGGCCCGGCCCGCTGCCGCGGTCGCCTCGACGACCGCACGCAGCCGCTCCGAAACCACCTCCGGCGCGTAGGCCTCGAGCCGGCGCTCCCCGCGGCGACGCAGCTCCTCGCGCAGGTCCTCGTCGGTGACCGCGAGGTGCAGCAGCTCCGCGACCAGACCCAGGTCCGGATCGTCGACCAGCAGCGCCGCGTCGCCGACCGTCTCCGGGATCGCCCCGACCGGGCGCGCGATCACCGGCAAACCGAAATGGAACGCCTCGAGCACGGGGATGCAGAAGCCCTCGTGCTCGGAGAGGCAGAGGAAGGCGTCGGCGCCGCGGTAGCGCTGCCCGAGCGCGGCATCAGGCAGACCGCTCTCGATCGCCACCGCGCCGGGCGCGAGCCGCTCCGCGAGCGCGCGCAGGTGCGTCGACGTACTCGGGGGTGATCGGGATCGCCGACCAGGATCAGCCGCGCGCCGGGCGAGCGGTGGCGCCGGTAGAGCGCGAAGGCCCTGATCACCTCTTCCTGGCGCTTGTGGGGCGAGAGCCGGCCGACGAACATGACGGTCGGCGGTGAGCCGGCGTCCCGGTCGGCCGCCGCCGTCGGGGGTACCGAGGCGGGCGCGGTCGACAGCAGCGGGATCACCTCGGTCCGGCTCGCGCCCGGGCGCGCGCAGCTCGGCCGCGTTGAACTCCGAATCGGCCGCGGCCACGTCGACCTCGCGCGAGGACCGGCAGCTGCTCGCGGCCGACGGCGCACTGCACCGCTACGTTGGGAGCGTGCTCCCAGAACCAGGGTGCGGGGGTTACGTTGTGGTAGAGCAGCAGCTTGCGGTTTGGGCAGGGCGAGCAATTCGCGCAGCCGCGGCGCCCCGGCGGAGTGGTGGAGGAGCAGGACATCGTCTGGCTTGGGCTTGAAGCGCCCGAGCATGCGGATGTGCCCGTTCAGTCCCGGCGCCACGTGCACGGCGTAGTCCTTGCCGTCCCACTGGCGAAATTTCGAGCGGAGTGATCGCCTCGCTGGTGATGCCCCAGGCCCGGCGCCACGAGCGGAACCTCACGAGGCGCCCGGTCGTGATCGCGCGTCGTGGCGGGCCCCGCTCCGCCGAGAGCAGCTGGCGGACGCCTCGCTCGGCCCGGGCTCGCGCTCGCGGCCGCGCTCCGCTCGAGCTCCTCGAGCCTCGTCCTCGCTCGAGCCGGCGGACGTTTCCAGGACGTTGACGTTGAACCGCGTCTGCTCAGCCAACAGCTCGGCGTGATACTGGGCAGCAGCCACAGCAGCCCGCGCTTGAGCGCGGTAATCGGCGCGCCCGTAGCGCCGGGTGGAGCGGACCCAAGCGACGTCGGGCTCGATCAGCGCCCACTCGAACAGCTTCCCCGCAACCACCGCGTGATCGTCGTGCCCCCGGCCCGGCTCTCCTCCGGGTCGTAGGCCGCCGCCGGCCCGCATCGATTCGAGTGACGCGCGCGCCCGCTCGACTGCCTCCTCCGGTGTGGTCATGAGCTCCGCTCAACGGGGTCCAGCATGTGCCAGCTGCCGCGCAGGTCGACGATTCCCTCCGCGCCAGGCGGACTCGCGCACCGAGAACCGCACGGTTCGCTCGAGTGAGGGCTCGCCGCCGAGCTCGACCGCGCCGAGCAGGACGTCATAGTCGCCGCCGAGCAGCGCCAGGTCAGCGATCGCGAAGACAGCTGAGCGGTCAGCTCCGGACCGAGATCGAGCTCATGCAGTTTCGAAACACCCGCGTGCCGTCCTGGGCGCGCAGCTCGAGGACGAGCGCCGCGCGCTCGATCCTCCGCCTGGCCCGCAGCGTGACGACCAGCTGAGCGTGCCGACCGCTCTGGAACACCGAGCTGTGCGACCGACTCCGTCGCGGAGCTCGAGGTCGCTCACCTCGATCGGGCGCCGCCCGCGGGGCGAAGCGACTCCCCGCCGCCCCGCTCGGTCCCCATCAGGCGGTGATAGTGCAGAAGCCCTTCGGCGGTCGATCCGTCGAAGGCCACCTGGCCGGCGTCGAGCACGATCACCCTGTCACAGACGCGCTCGATCGCACCGGCGTCGTGGGAGACCAGCACGACCGTGGTACCCGCGCCAATGTGCTCTGAGATCCGCGTCAGGCACTTGCGCTGGAAGGCTTCGTCCCCGACCGCCAGCACCTCGTCGATCAGCAGCACGTCGGCTTGCAGATGAGCGGCGATCGAGAACCCGAGCCGGAGAAGCATCCCCGCCGAATACGCCTTTACCGGCACGTCGATGAACTCACCCAGTTCCGAGAAGGCGGTGATCTTCTGTAGGCGGGCGTCGAGCTCGGCCTTGCTGAAGCCGTACAGGGCACCCTGGAGGTAGACATTCTCGCGGCCGCTGAACTCGCGGCTGAAGCCCGCCCCGAGCTCGAGCAGCGAGACGACGCGCCCTCCGCACTCGGCCTCGCCCTCTTGCAGCGGGATGATCCCCGCCAGCACCCGCAGGGTCGAGGTCTTGCCGGCGCCGTTGCGCCCCACGATCCCGACGGTCTCGCCAGGCTCGATCCGGAGCGTCACGCCCTGGAGCGCCGGGACCGGGTCCGGGCCCTGCACGCGCTTGCCGAGCAGAAAGCCCTTGAGCGTGCGCCCGTTGTCGGCGCGGACGCTGAACCAGCGAGTCGCGTCGCGCAGCGCGACCTCCCCGCGCGCAACACTCACAGCACTACCGCCAGCTCGCCCTCCATGCGCCTGAAGACGGCGGTGCCGATGGCGAGCGTCACGCCGGCGGCAAGGACGATGTACAGCAACTGGCCCCAGCTCGGCGCAACCCCCGAGTAGAGGATCGCGCGCATCGACTCGACGAACGGGGCGACGGGATTGACCCATTCCAGCAGGGTGCCGACCCATGGGTTCCCCCTCACGAACGCGAGCGTGCTCGGCTGGAAGAAGATCGGCGTCAGGAAGAACCACGGCAACAGTGCCGCGGTCAGGATCGGCGCGACGTCGCGGAAGTATGCGTGCAGCACGCTGACGATCAGCGCGCACCCGAGCACGAAGCAGAACAGCAGCACGATCACCACCGGCAGCAGCGCGAGCGCCGGCTGGAGGCTCCCGCGAATCGCCAGCGCCACCGGCAGCAGGAGCAACAGGATCGCCAGGAACGTGATCAGCTGGACCGCCACCGTCGAAGCCGGGATCGTCTCCCTGGGGAAGCGCGCCTTGCGCACGAGCGGGCCCTGGTCGATCAGCGACTCCGACGAGGACAGCAGCGACTGCTGGAAGAACGTCCAGACGACGATCCCGACCATCAGGAAGATCGGATAGTCGGGAAACCTCTGCACCTTCAGCACGTGGCCGAACATCAGCGTGTAGGCCGCGAGCAGAACCAGCGGGTTCACGAGGTACCAGAGGACCCCGAGGCTCGAACCCTTGTACTTTCGGCGAAGCTCGCGTCGGACGAGCTGCGTGAACAGGTACCGGTACGCGAGCACGGGCGAATTATCGGCGACCGGTGGGTCGTCGAACCCCAGCGGTCTAGCCTGACAGCGTGCCTGCACGTGCCAAGACCGCCTTGATCGGCGGCGCCGCCGGCGCCATGCTGCTCGTGCTCGTATGGCTCGCGGCGTTTCATCTCGGCCTCGGAGAGCACGCCGATCAGTCGGTTCTGCTGGGGTTCACGGACCTCGGCCGACCCCGGGTGAGCGGCTTCGCGCGGGCGCTCGCACAGGTCTGCAACCCGGTGCCGTTCGTGTGCCTGGGGGCGGTGATCGTGATCGCGGCATTCGCGCGGGGCCGCTCGCGAGTGGCGCTGGCGACCGCGGCGATCCTCGCGGGCGCCAACGTCACCACCCAGCTGCTCAAGCCCGCCCTCGCCGAGCCGCGCGCGCACGCGCTGCTCGGGCATCTGCCGATGGTCTCCCCGGCGTCGTGGCCGAGCGGACACGCCACCGCTGCGATGTCGCTCGCGCTGGCGGCGGTGCTCGCTTCCCCGGCTCGGTGGCGCCCAGCTGTGGCCGCCGCCGGTGCCGTGTTCGCGGTCGCGATCAGCTACTCGATGCTGACCATCGACGCCCACTATCCGAGCGACATCCTCGGTGGATTCCTCGTCGCCACCACGTGGACGCTGCTCACAGTGGCCGCCCTGTTCACGCTCGATGCGCGACGTAGCCGCGAGCCCAGCACCGGAGCGACCCAGGGACCGGCCCTGCGAGCGGCGCTGATGCCGGCAGCCGCGGCGGTCGGCGGCGCCGGAGCGCTGGTCGGGCTGCTCGCGCTGGTGCGCCCCCACCAGGTGATCTCATACGCCGGCGATCACGAGGCGTTCATCGTCGGAGCCGCGACGATCGCGGCGCTCGGGCTCGCCGTCGCGACCGCGGTGATGCTGAGCGTCCGCCGCTGAAGCTCACGCTCGAGTAGCCCGCTAGCGACCCGGGCTATCGAGCAGCAGCGTCACCGGGCCGTGGTTGACCAGCTCGACGTCCATCAGCGCCCCGAACACGCCGCGCCGGGCGCCGAGGCGCTCGCAGAAGTGCTCGTACAGGGGCTCGGCATGTTCGGGCGGCGCGGCGCGCGCCCAGCTCGGGCGGTTTCCCCGCCGCGCGTCGCCGTACAGCGTGAACTGGCTCACGCACAACACCTCACGGTCGCCAAGCGGCTCGTTCATCCGCCCCTCGCTGTCCGGGAACACCCGGAGCGTCCTGACCTTGTCCGCGAGCCAATCGGCTTCGCCGTCGGTGTCCCCGGGCGACTCCCAACAGCACCAGCAGCCCGGGGCCGATCGAGGAGACGACCGCGCCGTCGACGCTCACCGAGGCTCGGGTGACGCGCTGGATCAGGGCCCGCATTCGCGCAGCTCGGCGGCCGCCTGCTCGGGCGCGACGATGTTGAGGTTCACGCCCGCCCCGAGCTCCAGCCCGGCCAGGTGGGTCAGCCGCGGCAGGATGTCGATCCGCCAGCAGAACTGCTCGGCACCCTCGCGGTGCCGTCCGCACCCACAGGTTGAGCGGAGGGCTCGC
Organism: uncultured Solirubrobacterales bacterium; assembly: GCA_963695965.1. Lineage (GTDB taxonomy): Bacteria > Actinomycetota > Thermoleophilia > Solirubrobacterales > Solirubrobacteraceae > Palsa-465. Next base: position 26,798 of record CAVOIU010000037.1, on the reverse strand, counting down.
GCCGAGCCGGCGCGCCAGCCGCCGGAGAACGTCGTGGAGCAGCGCCGCGCCGGTCGGCCCCGTCGTCCTCGAAGCGCCGCGGGGCGTGCGGGGCGCGATCATCAGCGTGAAACGGGACGCGGCCGGCGTATGCGGCCATCGCCACCGCCTCCTCGTCGATCGCGACGATCCGCTCGCGGCGACGGACTTCCTCGCTGCACCAGATCGGCGAGCAGGTTGCCGCCCATCGTGTGGGTCGCGTAGGCGCCGAAGCGCTCGCGCTCGCGGGCGACGTCGGCGGGGACGAAACCGAGCGCATAGAGCTGCGCGTGGGTGTGGGGAAGCGACGCGCCCGCCTCGCGCCGTTCGTTGACGATCAGATGCACGTAGGAGGCGTCCGCGTGCGCGCGCATTCGCTCGCGCCAGACGTCCACCGCGCCGACCACCTGCCCGACCCGCAGGTCGGCGAGCGACACGACCGGATCGGGGGCGTTGATGATCACCTCGTGATCTCCGCGCGCGGGACCCGCCCAGAACAGGTCGGGGTTAGCGTCCGGCGCTGGCTCCGGCGACTCCGCGCTCAGCGCCGGATAGAGGTTCGGCACCACCCGGACCGTCCACCCCGGGCTGTTCGCAGGCCCGCCACCCGGCCGCACCGCGTAGACCTCCGGCGGAGTGCGGTCCTCGTGACCCTCGGCGAACGGGTCCTCCGCGGGGTCCAGCGGCGCCGCCGGGGCAAGCGGACAGCTGGCCGCCGGGACGGCCCGCCCGTTCCCCCGCGATGATCGACCGCTGCCCGGTGAGCGGGTCGATCCGTAGCTCGGGCAACTACCCGAGCTCCTTCTCCATCGCGATGTGCTCGATCCCCGCCTCGGAGAACACCGCCGCCGCGCGGCCGGTAGCCGGCGTTCTCGTACAGGGAGCAGACGTAGGTCTGGGCGTGGAGCACCAGGCGCCGGGCGCCCGGCGGCACGCGTCTCGGCCTCCGCGACCTCGAGCAGCGCTGTCGCGATCCCGCGCCGACGCGCGTCGGCGCGCACCGCCAGACGGCTGAACTGCGCCGTCCTGCCCGACGAGCACCAGCCGGCAGGTCCCGAGCAGCTCGCCGGCCCTCGATCGCGACCAGGTGGATCCCCTCGGAGTCGCGCCCGTCGAGCTCCTCGTGCTCGGGGCACGCCCTGCTCGACGCAGAACACCTCGTAGCGGAGCTCCAGCGCACGCATCCAGCTCCCGCCGGCCCCGGGCGCTGCCTGACCTCATACCTGACGGTGGCGCTCACCAACGGAAGCTTGCCAGACTGCCCGTGCGCTTCCAGGGGAGCCTTGCGCTAAGATAAAGACATCCTCTGAAACCAGTCCGGCGAGGGGGCCGTGGCTTCTGAGGTGTTCTCCTCGTCGGGCCAGTTGCTCTTTTGAGGTTGCCTGAGCCGCGCCTTTGTGCCGCGACGGCTCGCTTTTCCAGACGCGAATCCCTGATCTCCATGGGTGATTCCACCCCGCTTCCGAATCCTGCCGCGATCGCGCGCGCAGAACTGTTCACACGTGAGCAGTTCGTCTACGAGGGCGAGTCCCTAGAGGACGCACTCGCTCCAGGCTCGGCACGCCGCCGGGCGCTCGACGCCGCGCTGGTGGAGATCGAGGCGGGCGCCGATCACCCGTCAGTCGAGTGGCGGCGTCACTTCTCGCTGCTGCTAGGGCTGGAGCGGCTCCTCTCCCAGGAGGAGCCCCACCTCGCCGACGGCGACGGTCCTCTCCGCCCACCAGGTCGACGCGCTGTCCGGCACGCTGACCGCGCTGCTCGCGGAGGCCCAGCGCAACGGGCAACGGCGCCGGCGGCAACGGCTCGGGCAACGGTGCCTCGGCAAACGGCACGTCGGAGAACGGGTCGGCCGCCAGATCGAGCCCCCGCAGCTCGCGTCGGCGGCGGTCCGCGAGGACACCGAGCTCGAGGGCGACGGGCGCTGGAGCTCGAGGACGAGGCCCTGGAGCTCGAGGACGAGGAGGCGCGCGCTCGAGGGTGAGGACGCGCCGCCTCGAGACCAGCGAGGAGGACGAGGAGCCCCTGGACTGGCAGGATTCCGAGGCCGAGCTCGACGAGGACGTCCAACTCGACGAGCAACCCGAGGACCCCAACGCCGACCGGCGGTTCTGGTTCGAGCACGCGACCGGCGCAGGTAAGACCGTCGCTGCGCTCGGATTCGTCGAGGCCTCACGCACCGGCGGGATCCTGATCCTCACCCACCGCCGCAACCTCGTCGACCAGTTCAACGGCGAGCTGCGCGACCGCGGCTACCGCGACCGGATCCACGCGCCGCTGCTCGCCGGGCACGACCCGGCCAACGGGCCGGTCACGGTCGAGACCTATCAGTGGTTCGTTCGGAATGCGGGCAAGATCTCCGACGCCTACACGATCGTGATCTGCGACGAGGCCCACACCGCGCTGGGCGAGAAGACCTCTGCAGCGATCCGCAAATGGGCCGGGCCGGTCTTCGTCGGCATGACGGCGACCGGTGCGCTGATCGCCCGGCACGTCACCGACCTGTTCCCGACGCAGACCTCGCGCTTCGACCTCGCGCAGGCGGCACGACGCGGCGTGATCGCCCCGTTGCGCTGCATCCGCATCCCACCCGGCCCGGGAGTGCGCACGATCGCCAAGGTCCCGCTGCGCCGAGGAGAAGTGGACACCGAGTTCGACCAGGAGATGCTGGCCGAGCTGCTCGACCAGACGCCGTTCAACGTCGCCGTCGCGGACCTCTACAAGACTCGCTTCAACGGGATCCCGGGCGTCGTCTACGCCGCCGGCGTGCGCCACGCGGGCAACGTGGCCGAGGCGTTCCGCGAGGAGGGGATCAAGGCACAGGCCGTCTCCGGCGAGACACCCAAGCGGCAGCTGGCCCGGATCCTCGCCGACTACGAGTCGGGCAAGATCGACGTGCTGGTCAACGCGATGCTGCTGGCCGAGGGCTGGAACAGCCCGCGCGCGACCGTCTGCATGCACCTCGCCCCGACCGCCTCCAAGCGCGTGTACCAGCAGCGGGTCGGCCGCGTGACGCGCCGCCATCCCGGCAAGGAGGCGGGGATCGTCATCGACTTCGTCCATCCCGCGACCAAGCACGACGACCCCGTCGTGACGCTGCACTCGCTGCTCGACCGCGACGTGTATCGCGGCGGCGCGATCGTCGTCGGGCCCGTACGCAGAGGCCGGGGCCGGCGGGTCCGGGTGGAGCGGCGGGTCCTCCCCGTGACACCGGATCCTGAGCGGCGCGCGCAGGTGTTCGAGCGCGAGCTGTGGCGGATCGCCGTCGAGCACCTCGACTACGGCGAGCAGCACGTCTGGGCCGCACTCGCGGGAGCACGCGTGGCGCCCAACGGCTGGCGTCGCGCCAAGGCGATGCTCCACTTCGATCGCCAGGGCGAGCTGCGGCGACGCTTCCTGCTGACGGCGGTGCAGCGCAACCGGAGCTCGCAGTTGCGGCTGCGCGCCCTCCAGGAGATCGCCGCCAGCCGGGACGCCGACGCGTTCGACACGGCGATCGACATCATGGCCGGGTGGCCCCGCGACGAGCGTCGTGAGGGGGTCAAGATCATGCTCCAGGCGCTCGCCGAGCGCCGGATCGGCCGGCGTGACCAGGCCAACGCATGGATCTGGCGGATGGCCGAGTACACCCGCGAGGTCCACGAGGAATACGCCGTGCAGCGGTGGCCCGAGACCAAGCGCCTGCTCGGCCTGCTGGTCAACTCGAGCGGCTCCGCCCACGCCCGCAACGCTCGGCGGCTCGTGCACGCAGCCCGCAAGGAGGACCGCCGGCTGTCGGCCGCGCTACTCGCCGCGGCGCTGGCGCACACGCCTGAGGCGGAGGAGGCGCTGCGCGGGGCGCGGACGCGGATGGCCCGCAAGCCGGCGGCGCTCGCCCGCGAGCTGCTCAGGAACTTCCCCAAGGGCCGCCGCGGCTCCAAGCGCCGCAAGCGCAAGGGCACCTCCCCCGGGGCCTCCGGCGGACGCGCCAACGGCCGCCGCGCGGCGGTGAACGGCGCCGCGGCCGAGTCGGCCCCAGACGACGGGTCGGAGGCCGAGCTGCTCGAGGACGAGCGCGACCGAGAGGCCGGGACGGAGACTGACGCCGGTGGAGGAGAGCCGGAGCTCGAGCTCGAAGAGCCCGCCGCGTAGGACGAAAATCGGCCCGATTCGGGGCTGGTGACCGGTAGCGGGACCTGATTTCCGGGAACATTCTGCTCTGCACTCGCGGGCCGGGATCCAGCCGGCCCGCGATGGACCAACCCGGGAGGACTCTCCATGTTTCGCAGGCGGTTTCGCCGTGCCATGCCGGCCGGCTTGTCGATCTTGTTCGTGACGTGCGCCGCGCTGATCGCCGGCGCGAGCGCCGCCCAGGCGAAGCAGGCCGGGCCTTCAGCGTGGACCCCGCCGGCGCCGATCGCCAGCGCTGTCGTGAAGACCACCAACGTCCCGGTGATGATGAGCGACGGCGTCGTGCTCTACCTCGACGTGGTCCAGCCGGCCGACTCCTCCGGCAAGGCACTGCCGGGCCGGTTCCCGGTGCTGCTGACGCAGACCCCGTACAACAAGAACACCCCCAGCCTCAACTTCGAGGACGACTATCTGGTCGAGCATGGCTACGTCCAGGTGATCGCCGACGCGCGCGGCACCGGGTCCTCTGAGGGCGCCTGGGACTCGTTCGGCCCGCGCGAGCAGCGCGACGGCTACGAGCTCGCCGAATGGGCGCCGGACGCAGCCGTGGAGCGATGGCTCGATCGGGCTGCACGGGACCTCCTATGGGGCGATCAACCAGTTCCTGACCGCCGAGGAGCAGCCCCCCGGCGTCAAGGCCGCGTTCCCGATCGTGCCGATGTCGGACGCCTACCGGGACGTGACCTTCGCCGGCGGGCAGACGAACACATCGTTCATCCCGCTCTGGCTCGGCCTGGTCACCGGTCTCGGGATGCTCCCGCCGACCTACACGCCGACCAATCCCACCGAGGCCGCGAAGGTGCTCGTCCAGCACACGGGCGGCGCGCTCTCGTTCCAGGCGACGCAGGTGCTCGACTCGAGCACCGGGGGCAACGCCGCGTACGACGGTCCCTTCTACCAGGTGCGCTCGCCGATCGACCAGATCTCGAAGGTCCGGGTCCCCACGTTCGTGGTCGGCGGCTGGTTCGACCTGTTCCAGCGCGGCGAGCCGCTGCTCTACCAGGCGCTGCGCAAGAACGGCGTCCCCACCCGGCTGCTGATGGGACCCTGGTACCACATCACCGCCGGCAACGGCCTACCTGCCTCTGGCGTCCCCACGCTCGACGACCTCGAGCTGCGGTGGATGGATCACTACGTCAAGGGCATGCCCGACCCCGGCCTCGACAACGCCAAGGGGGCGACCGACACGATCGCGCCTGTCACCTATTACGAGAACGGCTCAGGGAAGTGGCGCACGGCCCAGCGGTGGTACGCGCCCGACGTGAGATTCCAGGCACTCCACCTGTCCGGGCCCTCCAGCCCGCAGTCGCCCGGAACCCTCAACCCGATCGGGCCTCCCGCCGCGCAGGGCTCCGACACGCTGCTGCCCAACCCGGCGACCGGGGTGTGCAGCCGCTCGACAATCCAGTGGACGGCGGGCGCGGGCGGCGGCGACGGCACCCCCTGCGAGACCGACGGGCGCGCCAACGACGCCACCAGCCTGTCCTACGACCTCCCGCTCGCCAAGGACGTCCACCTGCTCGGCCCGATGACCGCGCGGCTGTGGATCGGAAGCCTCCAGGGTCGCGACAGCCTCGTCACCGCGCGGGTCGAGGACGTGGCGCCGGACGGCACCGCGACGCAGATGAGCGCCGGCTGGGACACGATCTCGCTGCGCGCGCTCGACAAGTCCAAGACGGTGTACTCGGACGGGCTGATGACGATGCCCTTCCACCCGTTCACCCAGGCGTCGGCGCTGCCCGTGCCGAGCGACGGCTCCCCGGTCGAGGTCGACGTCGAGATCTATCCGACGGGCTGGGACCTGGCAGCGGGCCATACATTGAGGCTGACGCTCCAGACCGCCGACGCGCCGCACCTCACCGCGTCGCTACCCGAGGGCGTCGCGAGCGCGGGCGCCACCCTGTCGATCTACCACGACAAGACCCACGACTCCGAGCTGGTGATTCCGGTCCGGAGCTCGTAGGCCTGGGCGCTCGCGTAGCGCCTCACCCGAGCGTGACGCTGACCGCGCGCAGCGCCGGCTGCCGCGAGTTGGCCGCCGGCGACTGGCCGACCACATGAAGGAAGTGATGGGGGCGCGGGGGCACGCGCCTGTGGACGATGCCGAGCTGGCAGTCGGCGGCCTGGAGCACGGCCCGAGCCTGTCCGAGCGTCAGCTGGCTGAGCCCGGGCACCAGGCACGGGACCATCGCGAACGGCGCCAGCGCGGCGTCGTCGACCTGGATCGCCGCCGTGGTGGCGGCGACGATCCTCCGCGAGCCACCCTGGAACACCCAGTAGCCATCGGACGGAAGGCCCTCGACGACCGTCCCGTCGGCGGGGCGCCGGTTGAGGTGCGCGAGCGGGTTCGCCGGGTTCGCGATGTCCCACGGGTCGACGGTGACGGCCGAGACCAGCGTGGGGAAGAGCGCCGTGTTCGTGATCGGAAGCGCAGCGCCGCCGGCGACGCGGTAGGCCGTTCCGGACGCGGTCGCCAGGAACGTTCCGCCGGCCGGCACGAGGTTCAGCTTCGCGAACTGACGCTTGGTGATCATCTTGTACGGCTGGGGTCCGCCGAATGCGCTCCAGTCGTTCACCACCAGCGGCGCGCCCCCGGCGACCCGGTAGACGGGCTGCTTGCCTGACACCTGGACGAACGTCCCGTCCCGGAAGGAGACGACGGGAGACTTCGTGGTGCCCGAGGCGGCGGTGGCGCCGTCCATCGCGTTTGAGTCGATGTTGATCGTGACGCCGCCGTAGGTCGCGTTGTGGCCGCCGTTGTACTGGTGCAGCCGGTGGGCGACCCAGAAACCCGAAGAGAAGTAGTCGCTGTTGGTCGTCCTCACGTCGTTCCACTCGGCGAACCAGATGTCATCCGGCTCGGGGTAGCCGGTGCCCTCTCTGGTGATGAGGTCGGCGATCACCGAGTCCGAATTGCCGTACACACCCGACAGATAGCCCAAGGCGTGGAGCTGGGAGGTCCAGCCGGAGAGAAACGCCAGCACCGCCGGGCTGTTGGTGGAGCCGCGGGGGTAGTACTCCATGTCCGTGTAGATCGGATTGCCCGGCCCGAGCCCGACCGCCCGAGCGTGGGCGACGGCGTCGTTCGCCCCCGCGACTCCCTGCGCCGTGGCTATTCGTGAGGAGATGCCTGCGCACCCGCAGCTGTTGGAGGGGGCCTGGAGGCCGACGTAGGTGGGGATCAGGTGCCAGCCGGCGGCCGACTCCTGACTCACCCACGCGGCTGACAGGTTGGACTGGGAGCACGCCATGTTCGCCCCGCCGAGGTAGATGCCGACGGCGCGGTACGGCGAGCCCAGCCAAGCGGCCATCTGCGTCACGCTCGGCGCCGAGCACGCGTCGAAGCCGAGGCCGCTGAAGGTCGCGCCGACGAGCGAGCCGCCGCCGGGAGTCGGGCCCTGGCTTCCCCCGGTCGGACCGCCGCCGGTCGGACTGCCGCCGCCGGTCGGGCCCGCCGCCCTGACGCCGTGCAGCACGATCGCTCGGTGACCCCGTGGCTCGACCACGATCGCGACGCTGCGGCCGATCGCGCGAGCGGGACAGCGCTGCCGGGCGCCCGGCGCGCCGAGGTACACCGCGCGGCGGTCGAGGCGAACGCACCGGGTTGGGTCTCTGGCCAGGTCGTAGACCGGCCATCCTGCGGGGACCGCGACCGCTCGCCCGTGGTAGCGGATCACGTTCGCGCCGGCCGCTGCCGAAACAGCCGTGGCGAACGCCCAGCTCGATACCAGCGCGCAAAGCGTCGGCAGGATGAGTCGCCGCGGGCTAACCGCGCAGCACCTCCCTTGCCGCGCGCTCGCCGGACTGGAGCGCCGCCTCCATGTTGCCCCAGAAGGCCGTGCCGGTCTCCGCTCCCGCGAAGTGCAGTCGGCCGATCGGCTTGTCGAACAGGTAGCGGTACTCGGTCAGCATCCCGGGCGCGAAGAACGACGCGGCCCCGCCCCGGACCCAGGGGTCGCTTGACCAATCCTTCTCGACGTAGCCGATCGGGTGGCGGGCCTCCTCACCGAGCGCGAGCGCGAAGGCGTTCACGACCTCGGCCTTGCGCGCGGCCAGCGACCTCTGGCTCAACCGACGCGCCTCTACATTCTCGATCAGCGCGAGCAGCACCCCAACCGATCCGTCGGGCGGCGAGTTGTCGAATGACGCGTTGAAGGGCAGCGAGTTGGACTGGACGATGCCGTTGAGGCCCTTCGCGCGCCAGAACGGCTTGCGGTAGATCGGGTACGCCTTGATCGCTGAGCCGTTGCCCGTCCGCTGGACGGACTGGGTGCGGGGGACCGGCAGGACCGGGTCGAACAGGATCTGCTGGGTCATCGTCGGCGACATCGCCATGATCACGTGGTCCGCGACCCAGGAACCGTGGGGCGTGGTCACACGGACCGCGCCGTAGTAGCCGTGCTCGATCGACGTGACCGGGGTGTTCAGCTTGATGACGTTGGGCAGCGAACGAGCGAGCCCTTCGACCAGCAGCCCGGTGCCGCCGACCACGCGGTGGGTCAGCACGCCGGATCCGACGGTGATCAGGTTGGACGGGCCGCCGGCGGCCGCCGCGATGAACAGGTAGTGCAGCAGCGAGATGTCCTGCGGCGAGACACTCACCGGGCCCCCCATGGCGACCCCCACGACCTCCCGCGCGATGCGGTTTGAGACGTTGGCCTCGATCCAGCTCTGAGCGGTCTGGTTGTCCCATTCGACGGCGAAGTCGGCATTCCAGGGCGCCTTGACCGGCACGTCCGCCGCCATCAGCGTCAGCTCTGCGAACGCCGCCGCCACCTGCTCGATGGCGTCGCCGGGCAACGGTGCGATCCCGTTGAAGTGGGTGACCTTCCCGTCCAGGACCAGCGTCGAGTCGCCCTTGGTGTAGTTCTTGAACGTCTTCAGGTGAAAGCGCCTCAGCAGCTGCCCCATGATCCGCTGACCCGGCCCGATCCACTCCGCCCCTCCCTCGGTGACGTCGGGCGGCTTCGGCCCCGTCTTCAGGTTGAGGATCCGGCCTCCAACCCGGTCGGCCGCCTCGAGGATGACAACCGATCGCCCGGCCTTCTTGAGCAGCTCGGCCGCGTAGAGACCCGAGATCCCTGCGCCGACCACCACCGCGCCGACCCGCTTCTCGCGGGTCGCCGCGGATGCCGCCGCCGGGAACGCCGCCGCCGCAGTTCCCGCCAGCGCGCCGCCGAGCGCGGTACGCCGATCGATCAGGTGCTCACCCAAGACTGCCCCCTATTCATCACGTGGTCACAATTGCCCGCTTGTGCAGGCGAGACTAGCCGCCGCCGCGTAGAAATCAAGCGCTGATGAGCCTTATACGCGGGCGGCGATCAGCCCGACCGCGAGCACCACGAGCGCGAGCGACATCGCCGACAGCGCACCCTCGAGCGGTGCCGCCAGCCGCGCCTCGTCGAGCGGCGTTTCGCTCCCGTCGGTCATCCGCTGCTCACCGGTGACCTCGATGGTGTCGCGGCGCAGCGCCCGCGCCGGAGTGCTCAGCCGGCGCTGCGCGACGCTGAGGAGCGCGCACGCAGCGCTCACCAGCAGCCCCGCGGGACGGATCTCCAGGGCGTTGACGAAGTAGCCGGTGAACGCCGGGAACGCCCCCCCCAATCGCGAACCAGAAGTCCGAGTGGAAGCGACCCCCGGCGAGCTCGAGGTTGTACGCCGGCACCAGCACCCCGCCCGCCACGACCAGGGGGATCAGGAGCGGTGAGACGAGCACCGCGCCGAGCACTCCGATCACCAGCGCGCCCGCGAGGCCGATAAAGGCAAGCGCGATCAGCGACCTCCGGCTCAGCCGCGTCCCCAGCGGCCGCCCCTGGAGCTCGTCGAGCGCGTGGGCGCTGATCCCGACCGCGAGGAAGAACGCCCCGAGCGCAGCGGCGAGCCGGTCGCCGTGGACCGCCGGCGCAGCCGCGGCGCCGATCGCGACGTAGCTCAGGTGCCACGCCGTGTAGGGCGGATGCAGGAGCGTCACCAGGTCGCGCCAGCCGCCCGGCCGCAGCGCGTAGAACGCCGGGCGCGCGGCGAGTTCCCGCTCACGGGTGGTCGTCATCTGCGCACGCCCCACATGACCACTCCCGCGCCGAAGCTCATCGGCCGCTGCACGACATCGCCGATCCCGGCGCCCCGCCACAGCGCCGGGAGGTCCGGCAGCGCCGAATGGAAGGTCTCGATGCTGGGTCCCAGGAACCGCCCCACCTCGAGCCACGCGGGAGACGCAAGACGGCCGAGCAGCGGGAGCCCCAGCCGGGTGTAGGCCCGCCAGAGCGCGCGCAGCGGGGCCGATCGGGGCACACCGAACTCGACCATCCCGATCGTTCCACCGACCTTCACCACCCGGGCGAGCTCGGCCATCGTCGCGGCGGGGTCGTCGACATACCGCAACAGGTATGTGAACGTGAGCGCGTCGAAGGACCCGTCTCCGAACGGCAGCCGCTCGGCTTCGCCGCGGACGAGCTCGATCCGCCGCGCGAGGGCGGGATCCCGCGCGAGCCGCGCTCTGGCCCCACCGAGCATCTGCTCGCTCTGGTCCACGCCGACGACCTCGGTTGCGCCGCGCCGCACGAGCTCCTCGGCAACCATCCCCGTCCCCGTGGCGACGTCGAGCAGCCGCTGTCCCGGCCGCGGGTCGATCGCGGCGACCATGGTTCGCCGCCAGCGCGGATCCTGTCCAAAGCTCATCACCGCACCCATCCGGTCATAGCGGCCGGGCAGCCCCGCGAACAGCTCGACCGCGTGCTCCTTGCGCGCCGACAAGGTGGACCTCCCCCGCCTCGAGCGCCGTGCGTCCGGCCGCGGTCAGCACGACCAGCCGGCCCTCGCCGTCGATGCCCGCCGCCTCTCCCTCCCCGCCCGCCCAGCGGACATGCCTCCCGGCGAGGGCGTCATGCGCGCGCAGCGCATCGAGCACTTTCGCGGCCGGCGCGTCGAGCCACTGCTCCAGGCGCGAGAGCAGGCGCTCGAGCGTCGGCTCGAGCGCCTCGGGTCCGAGCCCCATCGTGCCAGCTCGCTCGCGCAGCTCCGGCGGGAAGTCCTGCTCTCGTACGGCCACGTTGACCCCGATCCCGAGCACCGCCCACCCTTCCTGCGGGCGGCCCTCCACGAGGATCCCGGCGAGCTTCCGGCCCTCGAGCAGCACGTCGTTTGGCCACTTCACCACCGCCTCGGCGCCGACGAGCTCGGCGACCGCCACCCCCGCGGCCAGCGGCAGCAGCCGCGGCGGATCGCGGATCACGAGCGAGCAGAGGATGGCGCTGCCGGGCGCAGCGGTCCACGTCCGGCCCTGGCGGCCGCGGCCGGCGGACTGCTCGGCCGCGGTCACGAGCGTGCCGTGGAGCGCGCCGCGGGCGGCGAGCTCCCTGGCTCGTTCGTTGGTGGAATCCGTCCGCCGGTAGTGGACCCGCGGGGTGCCGATGGCTCGCTCCACGCTCACCGTGGCAGGACCCGCAGCTCGTCGTCGACGGCTATGCCCAGGAGCTCGGCTGCGTCCCCGTGGCTGACGGCCACCGCAAGCCGCCGGTAGCCGTCCTCGTACAGGAGCACCCGGCCGGCATCGACCTCGGCGAACGTCCGGGCGAACTGTGCCGAGCGGGGATCGCCGGCCGGGGTCTGGATCACGATCTCCCGGCCGAGCTTCAGCCCGGTGGCGGCCAGGTCCTCGTGCTCGACGTCGAGCTGCACGTTCCCGAAGCGATCCACGTACACGGCGTGGGCGACGAGCACGCCGTCCTCGATCCGCGGGCGCGGCAGCTCGAGGCGGACCAGCTCGTCCGGGTCGCACGGAGCGCCGGCCTCGGCAAGCGGGGCACCTCCGGCGAGCATCGCCGCAACGGGCGCGAAGATGTCCCGGCCGTGGAAGGTGGCCGAAACGGCTCGAGCCTGAATTTCGAGTGGGCGATGTCCACCGCCTCGACCACGCCCCCGGCGAGCTCGGCCGCGGGTGACAGGAGCCCGTTGTCGGGCCCGACCAGCAGCCGGTCGTCGGCGAGCCGGAGCGCCACCGCCCGCCGCTCGGCCCCCACATCGGGGTCGACGACCGCGAGATGAACCCCCACGGGCAGGTACCGTAGCGCCCCACGCAGAAGAATTGCGCCAGCCCGGACGTCGTGGCGGCGGACTCCGTGGGACAGGTCGATGATCCGCGCCTCAGGACAGAGGCCCGCGATCACCGCGTGGCAGACGCCGACGAAGTCGTCCTGCAGTCCGTAGTCGGACAGAAACGAGATCACCGGGACCGGCATCAGGGCATCTTCGCGCAACCATGCGCGGCCAGCAGTGTTTCGGTGGAGCAATCCGGGAGAAGGAGCTGAAATGAGAACGAGTCGACTTCATGCAGTCTCGGAGGGCAGGCCTGATCGCGGGGCTCGTCGGCGCGCTCGCGATCACGGCGATCGCAAGCGCCGCGGGCGGGACCTCCGTCGGCACGCACAAGACCAAGCGGGGCACGGTCCTCGCGAGCGTGCACGGGTACTCGCTCTACAACTTCGCCAAGGACAAGCAGGGCGGCAAGAGCACCTGCTACGGACAGTGCGCCAAGGTGTGGCCGCCGCTGCTGACCTCGGGCAAGCCGGTCGCCCTCAGGGGATCGGGCGTCAATTCCAAGCTGCTCGGCACGACCAAGCGCAACGATGCAAGCTCGAGGTCACCTACAACGGGTGGCCGCTGTACCTATACGCCCCCGATCGCAAGCCGGGCGATGTCAACGGCGAGGGAGCCAACCAGTTCGGCGCCAAGTGGTACCTCTTCGAACACCGCCGGGAAGCTCGTCAAGCCGAAGAGCGGGGGAGTCTGCGACCCGCTGTGCCCCGGCTACTAGCCGCTCTGTCCGCGGTCGCGCTCGCGCTCGTCAGCGCGACCGCGGCGCAGGCGGCCTCGCCCCGGTGTCGGTGTACCCGATCGCCGGGACGCATTCAACCTGCCGCGCACGCAGATCACGTTCCGGGGGATCGCGCCGAGCGCGATCGGAAGCGTCAAGGTGGTCGGCTCGGCGACGGGCACCCACTCCGGCCGGATCGAGGGCGACTCCGACGGCAAGGGCGGGAGCTTCCTGCCGGCCAAGCCGTTCGCGGCCGGCGAGACCGTGACCGTGACGACGGGGCTCAACATCGTCGGTGGCAGCCGGGGCAAGTTCAGCTTCGTGATCGTCCACCCCTCGCGCCCGATCCAGCCCGAGGCGCTGCCTGTCGTGTCGGCGGGCTCCAACGGCCTTCAGCACTTTCGCTCGCGGACCGATCTGCTCCCGCCGTCGGTGACCGTGAGCAAGAGCTCCGCGCCGGCCTCCGAGGGCGACATCTTCGTGGCGCCGCAGTTCGGGCCCTCCCAGAACGGCCCGATGATCCTCGACCCCCAGGGGAACCTCCTGTGGTTCCTGCCGTATTCCGTCTCGCGCAAGCTGCTGATCACCGACTTCCGCGTCCAGACGTATCGCGGCGCGCCGGTGATGACGTGGTTCCAGGGGTTCACGAACCACGGCAGCGGCATCGGCGAGGGCGTGATCTGGGACCGCAGCTACAAGCAGATCGCCGTGGTGCACGCCGGCAACGGCCTGCAGATGGACCTCCACGAGTTCCTGCTGACCTCGGGCCGGAACGCGTGGCTGATCGCGGTCTCGCCGGTGAGCTATGGCCACGGCGTCGGGAAGCCGACGATGGACGCCGTGGTCCAGGAGATCGACATCAAGACCGGGCTGGTGATGTTCGAATGGCACGCGCTCGACCACGTCCCGCTGAGCTACTCCTACTTCACCCCCAAGTCCCCGGGATTCGTATTCGACCCTTACCACATGAACTCGGTCGGGTTCGACCGCGCCAGCAACCTGATCATCTCGATGCGGAACACCTCCGCGATCTACAGCGTCGACCGCAACACGGGCCAGATCACCTGGACGCTGGGGGGCAAGCACTCGAGCTTCAAGATCGGGATCCGGGACGACGACGGCGTTCCAGCACGACGCGGTCGTCCAGCCAGACGGCACCGTCACGGCGTTCGATGACGGCGCCGGCCCTCCCACCGTCCACAAGTACTCCCGCGGGATCCGCGTCTCGCTCGACACCGCGCACATGACCGCGACGCTCGTCCACGAGTACGACCACTCTCCCCAGATCTCCGCGGACTTCGAGGGCAACGTCCAGCAGCTCTCGGGCGGGAACGTGTTCATGGGGTGGGGCCAGCAGCCGTACTTCTCCGAGGACGACTCCGCCGGCCAGCAGATCTTCGACGCCCACTTCACGGTCCCGACCGCGAGCTACCGCGCCTACCGGTTCTCCTGGAACGCCCAGCCGCCGACGCTGCCGCGGCTCGCGGTGTCCGCCAACAGCGACGGCTCGACCGCGCTGTATGCGAGCTGGAACGGGGCCACCGACGTCTCCAAATGGCGGGTGCTCGCCGGCCCGTCGCCGTACACGCTGACGAACATCGGGGATGAGCCGAAGTCGGGCTTCGAGACGGCGGTCACGGTCCACAACGGCTCGCCGTACTTCGCCGTCCAGGCGCTGGGCGGCTCGGGAAACGTGCTCGCGACCTCGGCCACAGGGTCGACTCCCGCGCATCTCGCGCTGTACGGGCGCTCGCTGTTCATCTCCGGGTCCGGAACCGGGGGCCTGCCCGTTAGCTGCTTTGCGGATCATCCATGCAGCGTCACGCACGACGGTCACGGCCGGCCGGTCCACGATCGCCACGACCGGGAAGGAGAACATCTCGGCCGGTCGCGGCACGCTCCTCTACTTCACGCTCACGTCGGCCGGGCGCACGCTGCTGGCCCACGCGCGCGGGCACCGGCTGGCCGTGACCGTGACCGCCCGCGACGCGTCTGGGACCTCGGCCACCATGGGCATGTCGCTGGTCCCGTTCGGCACCTCGGGCTCCGGGCCGCCGCGCAGGGCCTCGCAGGCATCCACGCTCCAGTTCGTGGGGCTGACGGAATTCGTCTCCAGCGCGTCCGGCGTCGGAGGGGTGCTCGCGGCGTGCTTTCAGACCACGCCGTGCCACGTGAGCACCACGATCGCCTCGGGCAACACGACGATCGCCAGGACCGGATCTGAGTTCATCGGCGCCGGCGAGCTCGGCTACCTGAGCTTCACGCTCAGCGCCGCGGGAAGGTCGCTGCTCGCGCACGCCTCGGGCAACCAGCTTGCCGCGCATGCGACGATCGCCAACGGCTCGACGACCGCCACCGCGGACCTCGCGCTCGTCGCCTTCAGCTGACCCGAGTCGCGGCGTCTGTGAGCAGCGCCTCGACGAGTCCGTCGATGTCGTGGACCGTCGCCTCGACGTGGGGCTCGAGCCCGTGCTCGCAAAGGGTGGCGCTCGTCACCGGGCCGATGCTGATCAGCCGTGCATCCCTGAGAAGCTCTCGGCCGGCCGCCTCGATCAGCCGGCTGACCGTCGAGGATGAGGTGAAGGTCACGTAGTCGGCGCCGGCGAGCGCCTCGATCTGCGCGTCCGAGAGCGGCTCCGCGACCGTCTCGTACAGCGCCAGCACGTCCACTTCTTCCGCGCCCTGCGCGCGCAGTCCGTCCGGGAGGACGTCGCGTGCGTCCTTCGCGCGCGCCACCAGCACGCGCCTGGCTGGCTGGCCAGCCAGTGCCGCGAGGAGGCCCTCCGCCACGAACCGCTCAGGCACGATGTCGGCGCTCACCCCGTGCTCGCGCAGCGCTCCGGCGGTGCCGGGGCCGATCGCCGCGACTCGGGTGCCGGCGAGCGCGCGGGCGTCGAGACCCGCCGCGAACAGCCGCTCGAACAGCAGCCTCACGCCGTTGGGGCTCGTCATGCACAGGAGGTCGTAGCGAGCGAGGTCAGGCGCCGGTCCATCGAGCGGCTCGATCCTGATCGCCGGCGCCTCGACCACGACCGCTCCGAGCGCGCGGAGCCTCGCTGCGAGCCCGCTCGCCTGGGCCCGCGCCCTGGTGACCGCGACCGATACCCCGGTGAGCGGCCGGCGCTCGAACCATTCGAGGCGCTCACGCAGCGCCACCACCGGTCCGATCACCGCAAGCGCGGGCGGCCCGATCCCCTCGGCCTCAGCCCTCGCCGCAATCGTCTCGAGCGTCGCGGTCACGACACGCTGGCGGGCCGAAGCGCCGCGCTCGATCACAGCCGCCGGCTCGGAGGGGTCGCGCCCGGCGGCGATCAGGCGCTCGGCGATCGACTCGAGTTGCCGCACCCCCATGTACACGACGAGCGTCCCCGGGAAGGCCGCCAGCGCGCTCCAGTCGAGCGCCTCGGAGGGCTTGCCCGGGTCCTCGTGGCCGGTCAGGAACGCGACGGCGCTGGCCAGACCTCGGTGCGTGACCGGGATCCCCGCGTACGCCGGCGCGGCCACGCCCGCGGTCACCCCCGGGACGACCTCGTACGGAACCCCGGCCGCCCGCAGCGCCTCGGCTTCCTCGCCACCACGCCCGAACACGAACGGGTCCCCGCCCTTCAGGCGCACCACGATGGCCTCCGGATCGCGGCCTCGATCGACGAGCACCCGCTCGATCTCCTCCTGTGAGACCGACTCCCCGCCGCCCTCCTTGCCCGCGTAGACGAGCTCGGCCCGGGGCCCGGCGAGCTCGAGCGCCTCGGGCGGGATCAGGCGGTCGTGGACGATCACGTCCGCGGCGGCGATCAGCTCGAGCGCCCTCACGCTCAGCAGTGCAGGATCCCCGGGGCCGGCGCCGACCAGGTAGACCGTCACGAGAGCAGCTCCCTGGCCCCTACCGCCAGCAAGCGCTCCGCGACGGCACGCCCGACCGACTCGGCGGAGCCGGACGCGCGATCGCTGATCCAGGTCGACCCGTCCGGCAGCCCGACCCACGCGGCCAGCTCGAGCTCCCCCGCTGGCACGGGACGTGCGTGTGCGCCGATCGGCGTGTTGCACGAAGCGCCCAGCGCGCGGGTCACGTAGCGCTCCGCGCCGACGCACGCGGTCGCGCCGGGATCGATCAGGGGTGCGAGCGCCTCGGGCGCGATCGCCCCGGGTCGCGCCTCGAGCGCCAGCGCCCCCTGGCCCGCGGCGGGCACCAGGTCATCGAGAGGAATCCCCTCATCCGCGCGTCCCAGGCGCTCGAGGCCTGCACGCGCCAGAACCAGCGCCGCGTACTCCCCGTCCGCGAGCTTTCGCAACCGGGTGTCGACGTTGCCGCGGACCCCGACCACCTCCAGGTCGTCGCGCACGGCCCTGATCTGGGCCGCCCGGCGCAGGCTGCTGGTCCCTACGCGAGCACCGGGCTCGAGCGCCTTCAGCGACGACGCTCCGCAGATCGCGTCGCGTGCGTCCGCGCGCTCAGGGATCGCTACGAGCTCGAGCCCGTCGGCGAGCTCGGCCGGGACGTCCTTGGCGGAGTGGACGGCGACGTCGATCTCGTCCGCCATCAGCGCCCGCTCCAGCGCCGATACCCAGCGGGACTTGTCGCCCTCGTCCTCGCCCCGGTCGCCGGCGGTCGTGATCGTCACCAGCTCGGTCTCCCCGTCCAGGCGCTCGGCCACCCAGCGTGCCTGTGCGAGCGCCAGCGCGCTGCCGCGCGTTCCAATCCGGATCAAGGGCGAAGCTGGCGAACCTCGGCCAGCTGCTCCTGCGCGTCCTGGCCGCCCTGCTCGGATTGATTGTCGCCGCCGGGAGCAGCGACCTCGTCGACCTCAAGCCCGAAGAGCTCGCGGACGAGCGCCATCCTGGCGTGCACGCGGTCGTCGCGCAGCTCCTTCATCCGCAACGTCGGATCATGCAGAAGCCGATTGACGACGGCGCGGGCGAGCGCGTCGATCCGCTCACGGTCGCGGGGGGAGGCAGCCTCCCACTTGTTCTCGTTCTCCCGCAGGACCTGCTCGACGATCTCCTCGGCGCGCGCGCGGAGTGCCGAGACGGTCGGCAGCACCTCGAGCGAGCCCAGCCACCCTGCGAACTGCTGGATCTCCTCCTCGATGATCCCCTCGGCGCGGCGCGCCTCCGCCTGGCGGACCTTGCGGTTGCGAGCGATCACCGCCTCGAGGTCGTCGATGTCGTACAGCGAGACCCCGTCGATCTCGGCGCACGCGGAGTCGATGTCCCGGGGGACGGCGAGGTCGATCAGGACGATCGGCCGGCCCTCGCGCGAGCGCATCACCTCGGCGAGCTCGCGGGCTTCGAGCAGCAGGTGAGGGGATGCGGTCGCGGTGACGACGATGTCGGCACTCTCGAGCGCCACGGGCAGCTCGTCGAAGCTGACGCTGGTGCCGCCGTAGCGGCGCGCGAGGCTGATCGCCCTGTCGCGGCGGCGGCTGGCGACGAACACGGTCTGGCAGCCGCTGTCAGCCAGGGCCCGGGCGGTCAGCTCGCTCGTCTCGCCCGTTCCGACGATCACGACGCTGCGGCCGTCCAGCGCCCCGAGCAACTCCTTCGCGAGCGCGACCGCGACGGAGGGAAGGCTCAGGTGCCGCTCCGCGATCCCGGTCTCCGAGCGCACGCGCTTGCCGGTCTTGAGCGCCGACTTGAACATGTGATTGGTGAGCGGCCCAACGGTGTCTCTGGCGAGCGCCGCGTCGTATGCGCGCTTGACCTGGCCCTGGACCTCGGCCTCGCCGACGATCATCGACTCGAGTCCCGCGGTCACGCGATACAGGTGCCGCGCGGCGTCGCAGTTGCGGTAGGAGTAGATCGCCGATGCGAGCTCGGTCGGCCGGATCCCCGCCTGGCTCGCGAGCATCGAGAGCACCCGGCCCTCGGCCTCCACGGGATCGCCCACGACCACGTACAGCTCGGTGCGGTTGCAGGTCGAGATCGCGACGGCCTCCTGCACGTCCGCATTCCCGCGCAGGTCGCGCAGGAACTCCGCGGCGCGAGCCTCGGGCAGCGCGAGGCGCTCGCGCACCTCGACCGGTGCGGTCTTGTGGGAGACGCCGAGCGCCAGGACCTCGCTCACGCGACCGGCTCCTTCTCGGCGTCGGGCTCGTGAGCGCCGACCGCCGTCGCGTCGCCTTCCTGCCGCCGAGCGAGCGCATCGCGCTTGAGCTCGTCGAGCGCGCGCTCGGTGCGGCCGGTGCGCAGCGCGATGATCGCGATGTAGGCGATCACGAGCACCACGAACACGATGTACGCCGCGGCGACATAGGGACCCGCCGTGTGGAGCGGGAGCGCGGGGGCGGCAAGGGGCAGCATCACGATGGGGCGGCGCTCCTCCCGAGCGGCCTGACGGCGTCGTCGCCGAGCAGCTCGCGGCGTAGGCGCCGCACCCTGATCCGCGACTCCTTGGCGGTCAGCTCGAGCCTGCAGAGCGTCGCGAACAACAGCGCGATCCCGATCAGCGAGACGGTGAACGTCAGGCGCATCGAGCCCGGCAGGTTACCCCCCGTAAGGGTGAGGACCCGAGGGTGAACGAGTCCCTGCGCGAGCCGGACCGCGATGAAGTTGAGCGGCACGAACGCCCCGGCCACGACCGCGAACACGCTCGCGTAGCGTGCCTGGCGGTCGGGATCCTCGATCGAGAAGCGCAGCGGCTGATAGGTCGCGAACAGGAGCACGACGATCAGGAACGAGACCAGCGTCGGATCGCTCCAGATCCACCAGTGGCCCCACGACGCCTTGGCCCAGATCGCCCCCGTCAGGAGGCCGCCGACTCCGAAGATCAGCGACATGTGGATCGCCACGTACGAGCGCATGTCCCACTTGCGATCGCCCGTGCGCAGATGGAAGATCGCCAGGATCCCGCCGAGCACGAACCCGCACAGCGAGATGATCGCCAGCGGCACGTGCACGTAGAAGATCTTCTGGATGAACCCCTGATCGGCGTCGAGCGGCGCGTAGAAGAACGTGAGCGCGAACGCGAGGCCGATCACGGCCACGGTGGCGAAGGTGAGGGTGCGCAGGCTAGGGGCCTTCACGGTCGGGAACACTCAGTCCTCAAGCAGGAAATCGAACACTGCATACGCGAGGAGGGCGAACACCAGATCATAGAGCGCAAGGATCGCCAGCCACTTGCCTTGCGGGAAGCTCGCACCGTGCGCGGCCAGCAGCGGCCCGGCGCCGCGGGCGGTCGCGATCAGCGCGGGAATCAGCAGCGGCAGCCCGATGATCGGGCCGATCAGGTCCCTGGCGCGGGTGTGGATCGCGATCGCCGACACCAGCGTCCCGATCACCGCCAGCGCGACGTCGGCGAGCAGCAGCAGCACGACCAGTCCGCCCAGCGGCGGCCCCAGCGAGGGGCCGAGCAGCAGCAGCGCGAACGCCGGGACCGCGATCACCTCGAGCACGACCAGGAACGCGAGCAGCGCAAGCGCCTTCGCGACCAGCAGCGACGAGCGGTCCACCGGCGCCAGGAGGAACCCGTCGAACCCTCCCTGCTCGCGCTCTGCGACGAACAACCGATTGACCGCGAGCATCGAGGCGAACAGCAGCGTCGCCGTGAGCACGCCGGCGGCGAGCTGGCCGGCGATCGTCGCCCGGTCCAGCGCGAAGTGGAAGATCACGAACGTCGCGACGCTGAAGAGCACCATCGCGGGCACGGTCTCGAACGTGCGCAGCTCAAGGCGCAGGTCCTTGCGCAGGACGATCATCGCGGTCCTCACGCGTAGAGCTCCTTCAGCTGTGCCTCGCCCACCTGTGCGGGCTCGGAGACGAAGGCGGGACGGCCCTGCTTGAGGCCGAGCACCAGGTCGGCCTCGGCCAGCGCGGCGCGGGGATCGTGGCTGGTGAGGACGCGGGTGGCGCTGCTCGCGCGTCCGATCAGCGGCTCGATCAGCTCGCCGGCGGCGGGGTCGAGGCTCGCGCGCGGCTCGTCCAGCAACAGCAGCTCGGGCTGGTGGAGGACCGCACGGCAGACCGCGAGGCGCTGGATCATCCCGCGGGAGAGCGTCCGCACCGGGTCCTCGGCCCGGCCCCGCATCTGGACCGCGTCGAGCAGCTGCTCGACGCGGTCGTGGGCGACTCGGTGCAGATCCGCGTGGTAGCGGAGGTTCTCCCGGCCGCTCAGGTCCCGGTAGAGCAGCGGCTCGTGTCCGAGCAGGCCGAGCTTTGGCCGGACCGCGAACGCCCGCCGCGGAAGCGACTGGCCGAGCACCGACACTTCGCCTGCGCTCGGGCGCAGGAGCGTCGCCAGGATCCGCAGCAGCGTCGACTTGCCCGCGCCGTTGTGCCCGAGGACCGCGAGCGTGGCGCCGGCGGGCACCCGCACCGACACCTTCTCGAGCGCGGTCCGCTCGCCGAAGTGGCGAGCCAGCCCGCGCAGCTCAATGGCCGGGGGTGCTTGCTCCACCCTCGCGTTGCAGCGTCGCCACGGCGTGCCCGAGCACGGGCGCGATCAGCGGGAACAGCTGCTGGATCGCCTTCGGATTGCCGGGGAAGTTGACGATCAGCGTCCGGCCCGCGATCCCGGAGACGCCTCGTGAGAGAAGGCCCATCGGCGTGTGCCGGAGCGACTCGGCCCGCATCGCCTCGGCGAACCCGGGCGCGTCGCGGTCGATCACGGCCCTCGTCGCCTCCGGGGTGACGTCGTCGGCCGTCAGGCCGGTGCCGCCGGTCGTGAAGATGAACGCCACGTCCGCGTCGGGGGCCGCGTGGCGCCTGAGCGCCTCCTCGATCTGGTCGCGGTCGTCCGAGACGACCTCGGTCGCCACGACCTCCGCCCCGGCCGCCGTCGCCAACTCCGCCAGCGCGTGTCCCGAGACGTCCTCGGAGCGGCCCGCCGCCACCGAGGTCGAGACGGTGAGGATTGCGGCCTTCACGGCCGCGAGGTTACGGGTCGTGGGCCTCAGCCGGTGGGCTCGACTGTCTCCCACCGCCGCGGTGTAGCCGAGGCCAGTCGCTTATAGGGGCTTGATCGGGGCCCAGGTATGGTCGTCCGGGTGCATCGCCGACTCCGCATGCACCCGGTCGTCGGCTCGGCGGTGGCGACCGGGATCGCCGCGATCGCGGTGCTGGCGATCGCTCGGGTGACCGGAGCGGATGCCGTCGGGCGTGCGTTCGACAACATCGAGCCCATCTGGATCGCGCTGATCGCGGGCGCCGAGCTGATCACCTATCCGGCGTATGTCATCGCCTACCGCTCGATCGCGCGGCTGCACGGACACGCTCCGCTCGAGCTGCCGCTGGTAGCGCGCGTGGTCGTCGCGGGGTTCGGCCCGTTCTCGATCTGGGGCGGCTTCGGCCTCGATCGTCAGGCGCTCGAGGCCCTGCACGAGGACGAGCGCAGTGCCAGGGTGCGCGTGATCGCTCTCGGAGTGCTCGAATGGGTGGTGCTCGCGCCGATCGCCTGGGTGGTGTCGGTCGTTTTCCTCATCCAGGGAGCCAACATCATGCCGTCGCTCCTCTGGCCGTGGGCGATCGGCGTGCCGGTCGGACTCGGGTTCGCGTTCTGGGTGAGCTCTCCGCGGCGGATAGAGCACCTGAAACGGATCGGCGGCCGGCGGCGCTATTGGGTCTCCGGTGTGCTCGAGGGCGTGGGGATCATGCGCAGCCTGATCTCCAAGCCGTTGGCGTGGGCGCCGGCCTGGATCGGGACCGCGCTCTACTGGGTGGCCGACATGGCGGCGTTCTATGGAGCGCTCCGTGCCTTCGGGCTGAGCCCGGGGATCGGGAAGGTGGTGATCGCGTACGCGACCGGCTACGCCGCGACGCGCCGCTCGCTGCCGCTCGGCGGAGCGGGCATCACCGAGTTCCTGATGACCTACGCGCTCTACTGGGTGCGGCTGCCGCTGGCGCCGGCCCTGGCGGCGGTGGTCGCCTACCGCGCGTTCAACCTGCTGCTGGCGGCGGCGCCGGCGCTGCTCGCGCACCACCAGCTCCGACCGGTGCTCGAGCGGCGTCGTCAGAAGCGCGCGGCCGCCTGACTACCGTCCGCGGCGCCACTCCCCGGATCGCCCGCCGGACTTCGAGAGCAGCGTGACCTCGGAGATCTCCGCTCCGCGCTCGATCCCCTTGACCATGTCGTACACGGTGAGCGCTGCTACGGCGGCCGCCGTCAGAGCCTCCATCTCCACTCCGGTCGGTCCGGTGGTTCGGGCCTCGGCGGTGAGGACGATGCGGCCGGCCTCGGCATCGACGTCCGCTTCCACGCCGACGAAGCTCAGCGCGAGCGGGTGGCACAGAGGAATCAGCTCGGAGGTTCGCTTCGCCGCCTGGATCCCGGCGATCCGGGCCGTGCCGAGCACGTCGCCCTTGGGCGCGTCCCCCGCGAGAACCGTCCGCGCGGTCTCGGGCGAGACCCGGACCACGGCCTGCGCGACGGCGTGGCGATCGGTCGCGGGCTTGTCGCCGACGTCGACCATCCGAGCCCGGCCACTCTCGTCGAGGTGGGAGAGCCCGCTCATCGCTCACACCGGCGCGACGGCGCGTTGGGCATCCTCGATCAGCGCGCGGACCCCGGCGACATCCCCGTCGCGCAGCAGCTCGATCGGGTCGGGCTCGCCGTTCACGATCGACTCGAAGAACCGCTTGCGATCCTGGTAGGTCGGGAGCGTCGCCTTGGCCCAGCCCCGCGCGTCGTTCAGGAGAATCGCGAGGTTCGCGTACGGCTCCCCGAACAGCTCACCGATCTCCCGCTTCATTCGCTTGGCCAGCGCCGGCGACGCGCCGGCGGTAGAGATCGCGACGGCCAGCGGCCCGGTGCGGACGATCGCCGGGAGGATGAAGTTGCACAGCGGCGGCACGTCGACGACGTTGACGAGCATCGAGCGCGCCTCCGCATCCTCGAACACCCGGACGTTCAGATCGGTGTCGTCGGTGGCCGCGATCGCGATCAGCGCGCCCTCGAGATCGCCCGTTTTGTACTCGCGCTGCTCCCAGCGGATCGACCCCTCCAGTGAGAGCTGCACGAGCTCAGGCTGTGCCTCGGGCGCAACCAGCGTGACGTCCGCGTCGCACGCCAGGAGCCCCTCGACCTTCTCGAGTCCTACTGGTCCACCGCCGATCACCACGCAGCGGCGGCCGCTCAGCCGCAGACACGCGATGTAGAGGGGAGTCTCGAGCATGTCCTTCACGCAGGACTGGTCGCAGGTCCCCTTGCGGAGCTGGCAGACGCATTCCTTGCCGCTGTAGGCCTGAGCCGGCATGGCCACAAGCGTACTTAGCGCTTGACCGCGTCCCTCGCCAGCCGGATGCCGACCTTCAGCAGCGGGACCGCTCCGGCCTTGAGCGCCCCGGCGCGGATCGAAGGGCGGCCATAGAGGATCGTGGCGGTCTGCCGCAGCGCTTTGCCCAGCGTCTCGTCGTAGGGGTGCCACCAGGGGTCCTTAACGGCAGAGCCCTCCCACACGCGCAGCTTGATGTTGACGCACTCGTACATGCCGAACTTCGAGTGGGTGCGCCCCAGGCCGGACTCCTTCACTCCACCCCACGAGCACTGGCAGGCGCCGTGGCTGAACATGTGGTCGTTGATCCACACCATCCCCGACTCGAGCTCTCGGGCGATCCGCTCCCCCTTGCTGCGATCCGCCGTCCACACCGAGGCGCCCAGTCCGAACTCGGAGTCGTTCGCCAGCGCCACCGCCTCGTCCTCGGAGTCAACGACGACGATCGGCAGGACGGGCCCGAAGATCTCCTCGCGCATGATCCGCATCTGATGCGTGACGCCGGTGAGCACCGTCGGTGCGTAGAACGAGCCCTCCAAGCCAGGGGGAGACTCGGCGGTGCCGCCACACAGGACCGTGGCACCGGCGGCGATGGCGTCGTCGACGAGCTCGGAGACGATCTCGAACTGCTCGCGTGAGACCATCGGCCCGATCTCCGTGTCCCAGCTGTCGGGGTCTCCGACCCGCAGGCTCTCGGCGCCCGCCACAACCCCTTCGATGAATCGCTCGGACAGCTCCCGAGCCACGTACACGCGCTCGATCCCCGAGCACGTCTGGCCGGCGTTCGCGAAGCCGCCCCACAGCGCGCCGGCGATCGCGTGATCGAGATTCGCGTCGGCGAGCACGAGCATCGGGTCCTTGCCTCCCAGCTCCAGCACGGACCCCTTGAGCCGGTGGGCGCACGCCTCTCCGACCGTCCTCCCCGTCTCGACCGAGCCGGTGAAGAACACCTTTGCGACGCTCGAGGAGACGACCGCCGAGCCGGTCCCGGGCCCGTGGACGACGCGAACCAGGCCGTCCGGCACCCCAGCGCGCTCGAACACGCGCGCGATCCGCTCACCGATCAGCGGCGTCAGCGAGGCCGGCTTCAGGACGACCCCGTTTCCGGCCATCAGCGCCAGCGCCACCTCTCCGAACGGGATGCTCCACGAATAGTTCCATGGGGAAATGACGCCGATCACACCGAGCGGCTCGTACGTGAACGCCGAGCGCTTGGTCTTCAGGAACAGCTGCGGCATCGGGATCTTCTCGTCGGCCAGAATCTCAACCCCGGTGCGGGCGATCCACGTCAGCGCGTCGATTGTCGGCAGCACTTCCATCGTGAACGCCTCGCTGCGAGGCTTGCCCTGCTCACGGACGATCAGATCGCGGATCTCGTCCGATTCGTCGATCAGCACCTGTGCGGTGCGCTCGAGATAGCGCGCCCGGTCCTCGAGCGTCAGCTGCGCCCAGAAAGGCTGCACCTTCGCGACGGCGTCAACGACCGCCTGCACGTCTTCCGGTGCGGTCACTGAAACCGCTCCGATCCGCTCACCGCTGGTGGGGTTGAACGACTCGAGCTGAGCGGTGGCAGCGGCGGTGGCCACGCCGGAGAGGCTACCGCCTACGCCGCGCGGGCCTGGGCCGCGCGCACGGCCCTGGCAGTCAGGGCGCCCGTGAGCAACTCAGCGACGTCCGCCGCATGTTCCCCGGTCACGACGAGCGTCTCGAGCTCGGCCGGCCCCTCGGTGTCGAGCTGAATCGCGCCGACCCCGACGAGTGTCTCGCCCCGCCGATCAGCGCGGCCGCGCAGATGACGCACCGCCGGCGCGGGTCGAACTGCACGAGACGCGCGAGCTCGAGGTCGCTCGCGGCGAAATCGACGTGGTCCAGGAGAGCGCGGATCGGCACCGTGTCGCTGCTGCGCGCCATGCGCAGGCGAACGCGAAACCCGTCGCTGAGCGGGTAAGAATCGCCGAGCAGGGCGCTGCGGTTGTGAGACGCGGGCACTTCCTACAGGGTAGTAGCTTCGTTTTGAACCCCATGAAGAACGGGTTAGGGCGGGCGCGCGGCCCCGCAAACGGGCGCTAGGCACCCCGCCCGCGGCGCCTCAGCCGCGGCCCCGCCCCCTGCGCACCGCCTCCAGGCGCTCACGCAGGAGCGCCTCCGCCTCGTCGGGCTCGTAGAACCGCCGCCCGATCGCGGGATCGGGCATCAGCTCCTGCGGCGAGACATGGCCCTCGCGCCTGTGGGGATTGTCGTAGTTGCCGTCGCCCCTGGTCGAGGAGCGAAGATGGGGCGGAGGCGGGGCGGCGCCCTGATCGCGGACGTACTCCCGGGCGGCGCCGATCGCGCGCTTGGCCGCGTCGGACTTGGGCGCCAGCGACAAATAGATGGCGGCCTGGGCGAGGGCGAACTGCGCCTCTGGCATCCCCACGTGCTCGACCGCGTGGGCGGCCGCGCCGGCTACAACGAGCGCCTGCGGATCGGCGTTGCCGATGTCCTCGGACGCGAGCACCACCATCCTGCGAACGATGAATCGCGGGTCCTCGCCGCCCTCGAGCATCACCGCCAGGTAATAGAGCGAGGCGTCGAAGCTGGACTGTCCGGAGGTCGATGGC
>CAVOIU010000036.1:0-5616 GCA_963695965.1 uncultured Solirubrobacterales bacterium | reverse complement strand
GGTCAGGTTGGAGCACAGCGACCGCCAGAAGTTGTCGTCGGCGTTGCAGCTGCCGCCGCCGCAGAGGTCGTTGAAGACGTCGGCGGCGCCGTTGATCACCGTGTCCTGCGGCATCGCGCCCAGCCCCGCGACCTGGGTGTAGTAGCCCACCTGGAACACCAGCAGGTAGGCGGCGGACCCGTAGGTCCCCGGCTCGAACAGCAGCGCGTACCGGCGATTGGCAGCGAACTGATCTGCCGATCGGCACCTGCTGGGCCGCGATCGCGTTCAGGTCGGACTGGATCCGCCCCTGGCCCATCGCGGCGGTGAAGACGCACGTGTCCGCCCCGAACGGCGAGGCGGCGGTGCCCGGGCACGCCTCGGCCGAGCGCGTGACGATCGGGAGCATCAGCAGCGAAAGTGCGACCGCGCCCTTCCAGCCGGTGAACGAGCCGCCCACGTGCGCGATCACCAGCACGATGTAGATGAACAGCCCGAACATGATCGACGGGACCCCCGTCATCACGTCGATGAAGTAGCGGACGCTATTGGCGAACCACGTGTCCCTGCCGTACTCCGTCAGGTACAGCGCCACCCCGAGCCCGACCGGGATCGCGATCGCCGTTGCGAGCCCGACGATCTCGAGCGTCCCCAGGATCGCGCTGCGGATTCCGCCCGGATTGCCGAAGAAGTTGCCGGTGGGGTCCGTCGTGAAGAAGCTCCCGCTCCAGGAGCCGAGTCCCTTCTTCAGCAGGTAGTAGATGATCAATATCAGCGGGACGAGCGCGATCAGCGTCAGGACCGTCATCAGGCCCCGCATCGCACGGTCCGTGTTCCGGCGGCGCGCGGAGACGGCACTCAGGGTCGTCATGCCTTGTCACCCCCGGGCTCCGCGATCGTCATCCCCGTCGCCCCGGTTCCCCTCCGGCCGTGC
This sequence comes from uncultured Solirubrobacterales bacterium, assembly GCA_963695965.1. Lineage (GTDB taxonomy): Bacteria > Actinomycetota > Thermoleophilia > Solirubrobacterales > Solirubrobacteraceae > Palsa-465. Next base: position 4,703 of record CAVOIU010000036.1, on the reverse strand, counting down.
CGGCCCCGGGAGACGAACCACCGGGCGATGATGTTGACGATCAGCGTCAGGATGAACAGGACGAGCCCTGCGGCGAACAGCGCCGAGGAGTGGAGCGGCGTCGAGGCCGCCTCGCCGAACTCGTTCGCGATCGCCGCGGCGAGCGAGTAGCCCTGGGTGAACAGATGGTGCCCGATCACCGGGGCGTTGCCGATCAGCAGAAAGACCGCGATCGTCTCCCCGAGCGCTCGCCCAAGTCCGAGCATCGCGCCGCCGGTGATCCCCGGGCGTGCGTATGGGATCACGGCCATCCTGATCGCCTCCCAGCGGGTGGCGCCGAGCGCCAGCGCCGCCTCCTTGTGCTCGGACGGGACCGTGGCGATCACCTCGCGGGAGATCGCCGAGACGATCGGCAGGATCATGATCGCCAGCACGAGCCCGGCGATGAAGTAGTTGGGCCCCGTGACGGTGCCACCGCCGATCCACGGGATGAACGAGAACGTGCTCGCAAACCACTTCTCAGCCGGCAGCAGCTTCGGGATCAGCACGAACACGCCCCACAGCCCATACACGACGGACGGGACCGCCGCGAGCAGATCGATGAGGATCGACAGCGGTCCGCGGAGCCGCCGCGGGCACAGCTCGTTGAGGAACAGCGCCGTCCCGACCGCCACCGGCACCCCGATCAGCAGCGCGATCGCGGAGGTGATCACCGTTCCGACCAGGAGCGGCGCGCCGTGGTAGATGTTGCGCGAGACGTCCCAGTCGTTGCCGACCACGAAGCTCAGCCCGAACCGGCTCAGCGCGTCTTGAGACTGCCCGATCAGGCGTATGAAGAAGTACGCGAGCAGCGCCAGGATCGCTACGGCGAGCGCGGTCAATCCCCAGCGCAGAACGCGGTCAGGGAGCCGGCTCCCGGCCGACCGCTCGAGGACCGAGCGGCGGCCGGGACGCGCGGTGGTGGCGCCAGCCTCCACCGATGCTTCCCTACGACACCGGTGACCCGTTACAGGTCAGCTTCGCGAGCTGAGCGGTGTCCTTCGCCTGGAGCGACGAGGGCAGCGGCGCGTACGGCAGCTTGTTGCCGCCGGAACCGAGCGTCTGCTGTCCCGCGCCGAACGCGTAGGTCAGGAACTTCTTGAGGCCGCTGGCGACCGACGAGCTTGCGCCCGCCTTGCACGGGTCCGAATACGCGTCGATGAACGTCTGCGAGACGATCGGGTAGGCAGACGACCCTGACGAATTAATCGTCGAGATCCCGAGATCGGCCGGGACCTTGATCCCGACGGCGGCGGCGGACGTGTTGGCGATCGTCGGCAGGATATAGGCACCGGCCGAGTTCTTGATCGCCGCGTAGGTGAATCCGTTCTCGAGCGCATATGCCTGCTCGACGTAGCCGATCGCGCCCGCGGTCTGCTTGATCGCCGCCGCGACGCCGGAGTTCTTCGCCGCGCCGGTCCCGGTCGGCCATTTCACGTCCTTGCCGTGACCGACCGACGAGGCCCACGTCGGGCTGACGGCCGTCAGGAACTTCGTGAAGCCGTCCGTCGTTCCGGAGGAGTCCGAGCGATGCACGACGGTGATCGCCGTGCTCGGCAGGCTGATGCCGGGATTGAGCGCCTTGATCGACGCATCGTTCCAGCTCTTGATCTTGCCCAGGAAGATGTTCGCGAGCGTCGGTCCGTCGAGCTTCAGGCCGCTCTTGACGCCGGACAGGTTGTACGAGACGGTGATCGCGCCGAACGCGACGGGGAACTGCAGGACCGGCCCCTTCATCTTCGCGGTATCGGTGGGCTTCAGCGCCGGGTCGCTGCCGGCGAACTCGACGGTGGCCGTCTGTAGGTCGGCGATGCCGGCTCCCGAGCCGACGGGGTTGAAGTTGAACGGTCAGCCCCTGGCCCTTGAGCGTCGAGCCCCACTGCTGGTAGATCGGCGCGGCGAGCGTCGAGCCCGCCCCGTTGATGGTCGCGGATCCTCCGCTTCCACCGGACGCGGTCGAGCTGGAGCCCGACGTCGAGCTCGAGCTGGAGCTCGAGCCGCAGGCGGCGAGGACGAGCGAGGTAACGATCGCAACCGCCCCTGCGCTGATGCGACGTTTAGTCAATGTCTTCTCCTTTTCGAATCTGGCGCGAGTGCCGGATGTGAACACGCGAGTCTCGGCCCCGCGCGGCGCCCGCGTGTTACCGAGATGTGAACGCGCTGTCAGATGCTTGTGAACGTTCGGGCGCGAGCCGGTAGCCGAAGCCGAAGTGCGTATGGATGAACCGCCATCCCGGCATCGCCTGTTCGAGCTTGACCCTGAGGCGCCGCACGTAGACGTCGACTGACCTGTCTCCGGGGCGCATCTCCCGCCCCCACGCGAGGCGAAAGAGTTCCTCGCGGCCCATGATCCGATCGGCCCGGCGGGCGAGCTCCGTCAGCAGGTGAAGCTCCCGGATCGAGAGCATCAGCGTCCGCCCCTTGGCCCGAGCGATGTGCTCGCCGGGGAGGATCTGGAGCGGGCCCACTTCGAGCACGTCGGGAGTAGATGGAGCGGGCTGAGCGGAGATCGCGAATGACTGAGCCGTGGCCGTCAAGTCGCAATTGATCCTGCACCGGGTCGCTCGCTATCGCGTTACCCAGTCGTAACGCAACTGTGAACAAGCTGTGATCGAGGCGTCAGCCGGTGAGGACTTCGTCCAGCTCGACCGCGACCTCGTCGGTCGACGATCAATGACGGCTCACCCCCGCCGTCCGGCTCCGGCGCGAACCGGTACCCGACGCCGAAGTGCGTGTGGATGTAGCTCCACTGCGGTGAGGCTCCGCGGAGCTTCTGCCGCAGCTTGCGGACGAACACGTCGACCGAACGGTCGCCGTGGGCCATCGCATAGCCCCACACCCGCTCATAGATCTCCTCGCGCCGGAGCACGCGGTCGGACTGCGAGAGCAGGTGCAGGATCTCGAACTCCCTGGCCGTCAGCTCGACGCTCAGCTCGCCGGCGTAGGCCTGGTGAGGTCAGGCCGGATCGTGAGCTCACCGACGGTGCTCGGCGCGTCGAGTGCCGGAAGCTCTCGGCGCCGATGGCGGCGAAGGACCGCCTCGATCACGGAAATCAGCTCCTCCGGATGGCACGGCTTGGTGATCCACGCGTCCACGCCGAGGCGCAGGCCGCGCACGCGCTGAGCGACCGACGAGGGCCCGGTGCACACGATCACGGCGAGGCCGGGAAGGCGGCTGCAGACCCGTTCGACGTAGTCCCAGCTGTCGGGCCCGACCACCGCGATTCGAGCACGAGCGCGTTCAGGCGCATCGCGACAGCGCCTCCGCGGTCACCGGGCTCGAGAGCGTGCGGTGGTCCCAGCCGAGCGCGTGGAGGCGCTTGGCCAGCACCTGCATGAACCCTGGATCCCGGTCGATCGACCGCGAGCCGAACCGTGCCTGAGTCGCTGAGGGCCCGCTGCCGCTGGCTGGTCGCTGCGCTCGGCCAACATTTGCCCGCGCACTGTACCGGCCCGCCGTACGGAAGCCCTGATCACCGGTCCCCGTTTCACACGATCTTTACGCGGAAATAGCGACAACTGAGGCGATCTGCGACCTCCAAGGCCGTCCTCTATCCTCTGGGAGGGGCGTCCGAGCGGCGCCTGCGACCTGATCAATGGCCTCTCGCACAAGACAAAAGGAAGAAGCCCGCGCCCGCCGGCTCGCCGAGGAGCAGGCGCGCGCGGAGCGCGCCGCCGCCAGCGGCGGCTGCAGATGCTCGGCGGTGTCGCTGCTCGCGCGCGGTCGCCGTCATCGCGATCGCGATCGCGGTCAGCTCCTCGGGCGGTGGCAGCACCGGTCACCACGCCTCCGCGTTCAAGGGCGCGGCGTCGACCGTCGACTCGCAGCTCGCCGGAATCCCCCAGTGCGGGGTCGACACTCGGCTCCCCGAGCGCAAAGGTGACGGTCACCGAGTTCGGCGACCTCCAGTGCCCGATCTGCCGCGACTTCGCGCTCGGTTCCGAGGGCCAGCTGATCTCCAACGAGGTCAAGACCGGCAAGGTGAAGCTCGTCTACAAGTCGCTCGAGACCGCCACCGGCAACGGCCCGAACCCCGGCATCTTCCCCACCCAGCAGGCCTCCGCGTACGCCGCCGGGCCCAGGCCAAGGCCTGGAACTACATCCTGGTCTTCTACCACGTAGCAGGGCACAGGAGGACACCGCGTACGTCACCCCGCAGCTTCCTCAACGGGATCGCGCAGTCGATTCCGGGGCTCAACTTCTCGAAGTGGCAGTCCGCACGCCGAGCTCGACGCTCACCGCCCAGGTCACCGCCGACAGCAGCAGGCGCCGGCCAAGGGTTTCAACAGTACCCCGACGATCGTCGTCCAGGGCCCCAAGGGCGCCGCGCAGCCGATCGTCGGCGACACCGACATACGGCACGCTCGAGTCGGCGATCAAGTCAGGTGTCCGTGAGGGCTCGCCGATGGCGAGCGCCCGCCTTCGTCGCGTGATGATCGTCCTGGCGGTCATCGGGCTCGGCGTCGCCACCTACCTGACCGTCGTCCACTACGTGGGCTTCAGCGCGCTGGCGTGCATCGGGGGCCACGGCGGCCATTCGAGCTGCCAGACGGTCCAGTCCTCGCAATGGTCGAAGCTCGCCGGGATTCCCGGTCGCGCTGCTCGGGCTGATTGGGTACATCGGCATCCTCGGAGCCTGCTCGTCCGCGACCGTGAGGAGACGCGGCTGGCGACGCTCGGCCTG
>CAVOIU010000035.1:0-52040 GCA_963695965.1 uncultured Solirubrobacterales bacterium | reverse complement strand
TCAACATCCTCGCAAACAACCCTAATTACCAGCCCGACCTCGAGCACTTTCTCAAACCAGGCAACGAATTCTACACTTTCAACTACAACCTCCACACCACCTCCCTCAGGTCTTACTACCGGGCAGCTTGCAGGCATCGTGATAGGTCCGACAATATTTGCGATCCTAGCTACTTTGTTGTCCGTATGGTGCATCTATAAAAGATGCTTGAGAAGCAGTACTCGCCCAAGGTATCCGTCAACGTCGCCTTCAACGCGGTGTTCCGTGACACTCGGGTTGACTCCGCACGGCTGCCCCGGGAACTCTTTCACGCATTCTGTGCGATCTGGCCGTGGTGCAGAATCGAAGAAGGGTACGTTCTTGCTTCCAACGATCTCCAGAGCGCCGAGGCCTCGGGAGACGACCTTCTGGTGATCTTGATCCGCGAATTCGGAAGGCCGGCCACCCGTCAGGAGATTCTGCGCCGGGCTCTCCGGGAAGGCATCAACGAGGGCACCGTCTCTCGCGCCCTGGGCTACAGCAACGTTCTGACGGGAACAAACGGTCTCTATTCAGTTGTGGGAGACACCTTTTCCGAGGAGGTTCTTGCCTCGGTTAGGAACACTCCAACGAATCGACCGCTGCCTCCTGAAATTGTTTCTGAGGAGCGCCAGCGGAAGGACGATGATCCTGATTCCGAGGGCAAAGAGGCATTTGTCGAGTTTACTCAGCTTGATTGTGAATCCGACGATTTTGTTGAGAGCGTGGTGCGAATAGTACAACGGCGTGTTATCAGGCAGGATCTTGGGGCTCCCTGGTCTGTCGCTGAGCTTGCTCTAGAAGATTCGGAGCGAGGGGTTCTCTTCCAATGGGGCAAGACTGCACGATGGGAATTTCGCCGCGATGACCGTCGGTTCACCGGGATCGCGCTCGTCGCGATCAACAAGGCCACGAACCTTCACCAGTTCGACGCCGCGGTCCGCGGGAACGTGGCGGGTTCAACTTCGTGTATGCCGACGACCGCGGCAACATCGCCTACTGGCACACGGGCCGGATCCCGCTCTGGCCCCGGGGCGCGGATCCCCGGCTGCCGCTGTCCGGCGGGGGTGGCGAGGACTGGCGCGGGTGGCTCCCCCCGGCCGACTGGCCGTCGGTGGTCGATCCGGCTCAGGGGTTCGTCGCCGCCTGGAACAACAAGCCCCAGGCCTCATGGGACGACGCGGCCGATGGAACGCTGTGGGGCTCGTATCAACGCTCACGCCAGCTGATGCGGATGCTCGCCGGGCGCCGGAGGCTGAGCCTGACGGCCCTGTGGCAGATGGCCCGCCGGGTCGGGGAGCTGGACCTTCGGGACACGCTCGGCTTCGCCCCGTTCTTGACCCGCCTTCCGTCGCGGTTCCGTCTCTCCCGATCGAGCGCGCGGCGGTGAACGAGGTCGCCGGCTGGGACGGAACCGCCTTCTATCCGGCCGGGGCCGCGCCCGGACCGAACGGCGCGCTTGAGGTGAAGAGCCCCGGCTTCGCGATCCTGTCGGCCTGGTTCCACGCGCTCGAGAACCAGGTCGCCGCGCCGGTCTTCGGACCCGTCGTCGGCAGCTCGAACACCGCCGACGCGGTGCGTGCGTTCACGCGAACACCGCAGACCACGAGCCCCGAGTTCGAGTTCTTCGACGACTACGACCAGTTCGTCTACAACGCGATGAGCGGATACGCGCACGCCGTGCGTTACCTCGGCCGCAGCACCGCGCTCGCGGTCTCCCGCGAGGCCCTCGACGAGGCGATCGCGCAGCTCTCCTCGACCCAGGGACCGGACCCGTCGCGGTGGCGCGCGCCGATGCCGATGATCAGCTTCGAGGCGCTCGACGTGTCCGGAGTCCCGTCGATCCCGTGGGAGAACCGGGGCACCTGGGGCCAGGCGGTCGAGCTCCCGCCCCGGTGATCGGATCGCCGTCCGGCCGGCTCCCGTCGTCGTGCCGCGGAGCTCCCGTCGTCGTGCCGCGGAGCTCCCGTCGTCGGCCCCCCGAACCCCCGTGCGCCTTGACAAGCGACAGTCGACGATATATCGTTACCTATCGGCAACTCGCGGAGGTGACGCAATGGGACGACGCAACATGAGATGGGGATTGGAGGGACCGGAGCTCGGCCACCACGGCCCCCCGTTTGGAGGCGGCCCGATGTTCGGCGGCCCGTTCGGCGGGGGCCGCGGCGGGGGCCGTGGCGGCGGCCGGGGGCGCAGGCGCCGTGGCGACGTCAGGGCCGCGCTACTGCTCGTGCTCGCCGAGGAGCCACGCAACGGCTATCAGCTGATGCAGGAGATCGAGGAGCGCAGCGGCGGGCGGTGGCGCCCGAGCCCCGGCTCGGTGTACCCGGCGCTCGCGCAGCTCGAGGACGAGCGGCTGGTCCGCGCGATCGACCGTGACGACATGAAGCTGTTCGAGATCACCGACGAGGGCCGCAAGCATCTGGAGGAGCGCCACGACCACGCACCGCCGTGGGAGGACGACGAGCCCGTGACGATCTCCGATCTCAAATCGCAGATCAAGCAGATCGCAATCGCGGCTGCCCAGGTGATGCAGGCCGGAAACGAGGGGCAGGTCGCCCGGGCCGGCGAGACACTCGCCGAGGCCCGGCGCGCGATCTATCGGATTCTGGCCGAAGAGGACGATGCCGGATGAGTCACGCGCCCTCCCGAACGGCGAGCCCGTGAGGGCTCGCGGGAGGTGCGCGTGAGCGCGTAACGTTTGGACCCGCGATGTCGACCTCGACCGACAACATCCAGGCCGCCGGGCCGAGCCTGAACGGCCACCCGCCCGCGATCACCGTGGACGGCCTGGTCAAGAACTTCGGCGAGGTCCAGGCCGTTCGCGGGGTCGAGTTCGAGGTCGCCACCGGGGAGGTGTTCGGCTTCCTCGGACCCAACGGCGCCGGCAAGACGACGACGATCAACATGCTCTGCACCCTGGCCAAGCCGACGGCCGGGTCGGCCACGGTCGCCGGTCATGACGTGGTCCGCGAGCGCGACGACGTGCGCCGCAACATCGGACTCGTGTTCCAGGACCCCACGCTCGACGGCTACATGACCGCGGCGCAGAACCTGCGGATGCATGCCGAGCTCTACGGGGTGCAGCGCGATCTCGTCGAACCCCGGATGCAGCAGGTGATGACGATGGTCGGGCTGTGGGACCGCCGGGACTCGGTGGTCGGGACCTACTCGGGCGGGATGCGGCGCCGGCTCGAGATCGCCCGCGGCCTGATGCACTCGCCGCGCGTGCTGTTCCTCGACGAGCCCACGATCGGCCTCGACCCGCAGACGCGCCGCTCGATCTGGACCTATATCCGGGAGCTCAAGGAGCGCGAGGAGATCACGATCTTCATGACCACCCACTACATGGACGAAGCCGAGTGGTGCGACCGGATCGCGATCATGGACCACGGCGAGATCGTCGCCCTCGACGCCCCCGAGACGCTGAAGGCGCAGGTCGGCACCGACCGGGTCACGATCCACACCGACGACAACGAAGCGGCGATCGCGGCGATTGCGGAGCGCTTCGGGATGGAGGCGAGGATCTCGGAGGGCGCAGTCACGTTCGGCGTGGAGCGTGGCGAGGAGTTCGTCCCGCGCCTGTTCGCCGAGCTCGGCATCCCGATCCGCGCGGTGCACGTCTCCCGCCCGACGCTCGACGACGTGTTCATGTCCTACACGGGCACCTCGATCCGCGACGCCGAGGAGGACCCGGCGGCCAGCCGTAGCCGGCAGATGATGCGGGTGATGTCCGGAGGAGGCAGGCGATGAGTACCACCGTTCAGCCCGCCGCAACCACGACCCCCGCCGCGCCCCAGCCACCGGTCGTCCGCGTCCACGTCCCGCAACGCAGCGTCTATTCGGAGCTGCGCGCGATCCGGATCGTGTGGAAGCGGGAGCTGATCCGCTTCATCAACGACCCGCATCCGGATCGCGACCTCGCTGGTGCAGCCGCTGTTGTTCCTGTTCGTGCTCGGCTCCGGGCCTTCAGCGGCTGTCGAGCGCCGGAACGCACGGGGTCAGCCTGCGGACGTTCATCTTCCCGGGCGTGCTGTGCATCTCGGTGATGTTCATCGCGATGTTCTCGGCCGCCTCGATCGTTTGGGACCGAGAGTTCGGGTTCCTGCGCGAGATGATGGTCGCGCCGATCCGGCGCAGCTCGATCGTGATCGGCAAGTGCCTCGGCGGCGCGACGGTGGCCAGCGCGCAGGGCGTGATCGTGCTCGCGCTCGCCGGGACGGTCGGCGTCCCGTACACGGCGGTGCTGATCATCGGCGTGCTCGCGATACAGCTGCTGCTGGCGTTCACGATCACCGCGTTCGGGGTGATGATCGCGGTCCGGATCAAGCAGATGCAGTCGTTCATGGGCGTCATGCAGATGATCGTGATGCCGATGTTCTTTATTTCCGGCGCGCTGTTCCCGGTCGCCGGGCTGCCGGGCTGGCTGTCGGTGCTCAACCGCCTCGACCCGCTCGCCTACGCAGTCGACCCGATGCGCCGGCTGGTGTTCAACCAGCTGTCGATCTCCCCCGCCGCGCGCCACGCGCTCGACCCCGGGATCACCTGGTGGGGCTGGCACGTTCCGGCGCTGCTCGAGGTCGGGATGATCCTCTCTGCTCGGCGGGCTGTTTCTCGGGATCGCGATCTGGGAGTTCAGCCGCACGGAGTAGCGGCGGAGCCGCAGGACCCCGGGGCACACAGCCGGCGCAGAGGCCTTCCCGACCAATTAGCCTTCCGCCCGATGGGCAGGAGAGCCGTGCAGATCGCTGCGGGAGCGATCGCGCTCGCACTCGCGAGCGCCGCCCCAGCCATGGGCGCCGCCGGCCCGCCGCCGCAGGGCATCCCGGTGTTCAGCGGCTTTCACTCGGTGCTCGCCCAGGGCGAGGGGCAGACGGTCAACGCCGCCGACCTGGCGCAGTACGAGGCGACGGGCAACGCGCCACAGAGCTTCGTCAGTCAGCAACCGCTCTACTCCGGCGTGATGCCGGCGGCCGCGACGCTGACCGCGGCGACGCTCGGCAACTACTACAAGGACACCGACTTCGGGCAGATGCCGGGCGGCGTCGCGTCCTCGGTCTCGCCGCCCGGGGATTCCGGCGCGACGATCTACCGCGACTCCAAGTTCGGGATGGCCCACATCTACGCCGACAGCCGCGCCGACCTGATGTTCGCGGCGGGCTACGCCCAGGCGCAGGAGCGGCTGTTCCTGATGGACGTGATCCGGAGGATGGCCGAGGGCACGCTCGCCGGCCTGTTGGGCGCGAGCGCCGCGCCGGGGGACGCGTCGCAGCTGACCAACCAGGACTTCTCGTCCCCGGAGCTGACCGGCCAGTTCAACCAGCTGCCGGTCAAGTACGGCGCCGCCGGCGAGCGCACCCACCAAGACCTTCAGGACTACGTCAACGGCATCAACGCGTACATCAGCCAGGCGAAGATCGACCCGCTGCTGATGCCCGCCGAGTACGCCGCGCTCGGGGCGACACCGGCGCCGTGGACGGTCGCCGACACCGCCGCCGAGGCTGTCTTCCTGGTCACCCAGTTCACGGTCTCGAACGGCTCCGAGCAGGTCAACGAGCAGCTCCAGGAGGCCTTCCAGCGGCGCTTCGGCAAGCGCTGGCGCGCCTACTACGACGATCTTCGTGAGGCCTCGGACCCCGAGTCGTTCACGGTCGCCAAGGTCCCGTTCCACTCCGACAACCCCGGGAAGGTCGAGCCGCGGCTGAACCTGAACGCGTGGCTCGACTTCGGCTCGATCACGCCGCGCAACGCCGAGGTCTCGGGCCCCGACGCCTCGCAGGCCGCTCAGCTCCGTGGCCGCGTGCCGTCTTGGGTGCAGTCGCTCGAGCGGCTCCGCACGGCCCTTCCCCACGTGGAGTCGAACGCGTTGATGGTCTCGCCGAAGCTGACGGCCGACGGGCATCCCGTCGCCGCGATGGGCCCCCAGGTCGGCTACTACTCGCCGCAGATCTTCAGCGAGTACGAGCTCCACGGCGGCGGGATCGACTCCGAGGGCGTGGTCTTCCCCGGCGCGGCGCCGTACCCGCTGATCGGACACGGGATCGACTTCGCGTGGAGCGGCACCAGCGCCAACGGCGACAACGAGGACACGTTCGTCGAGCGGCTCTGCAACCCCGATGGCTCGCGCCCGACCGATGCCAGCACGGACTACATGTACAAGGGGAGGTGCGTCCCGTTCGTCATGCGCGACCAATCGGTCACCACGCCGGTCGCGCCGACGAGCCCGGCATCGCCGCAGACGATCACATACCAGACCAAGCGCTCGGTCCATGGCCCGGTGTTCGCCGACGCGACGGTCAAGGGCGTCCCCGTCGCGCTGACGGTCGCCAAGGCGGTCGACTTCCACGAGCTCTCGGCCGCCATCCCGTTCATGGAGCTGTCCGAGAACGACCCGACGAACGTCCGCTCGTTCATGCAGATCATGGGCCAGTTCCCGGGCAGCGAGAACTGGTTCTACATCGACCACCGCGACGTCGGGTGGATCCAGTCGGGCGTCTATCCAAAGCACGCGCCGCACTCGGACGTCGAGCTGCCGTGGTGGGGAGATGGACGGGCTGACTGGCAGTGCTTCAACCCCACCGCCTACACCGCCTGTTACGTCCCCGCGAGCCACCGGCCCCAGGCGGTCGATCCACCCGACGGCTTCATCATCTCCTGGAACAACGTCGAGGCGCGCGGGTGGCACCCGCCCCCGACCGGGTGGGGCTCGGGGCCTCTCGACCACGCGCTGATCCTCCAGCAGCGGCTGCTCTCGGAGGTCAAGCGCACCGGTCGCCGGGTGGACCTCGCCGGGGTGGCCCGCGTCGCCAACCTGACCGCGACGACCGATCTGCGCGGTTTCGACGATTACCCATGGATGCGCGCCGTGATCGGCAAGGCCGGCGGGGTGCCCGGGCAGATGCTCGCGCTGATGGACGCGTGGAGCCACTCGGGGGCGCAGCGGCTTGCGCCCGCCGGCTCCAACGTGTACGCCCACAGCGCCGCGATCGCGGTGTTCGATGCGTGGTGGCCGCGCTTGGTGAATGACGAATTTGAGCCGGCGCTGGGCTCGGCGCTGATGAAGCTGGTGGAGTCGCACGTCCTCTCGCTGCCGACCGCCGGGTTCGCCTACGACTGGACGAGCCAGGTGCAGAAGGACCTCCGCAGCGCCGACGGCGCGCCCGAGCAGGGACGCTACTCCCGCGTCTACTGCGGGGGCCCCACGGCCCAGCCTTCCCACGGCCTCCGTGGGAAGGCGCTGAAGCAGGCGCGGGCGCGGTGTCGCGCCGTGCTGCTGAGGACGCTTCAGGCGGCGATCGCGGCGGTCACCGCGAAGCACGGGTCTGCCGACCCGGCCAGCTGGCAGGTCCTCGCCACCTGCCCGCAGACGACGCCGCCATCATGCGATCAGGAGGTCCCGGTGACCGCCGGCGCCGTCAGCACGCCGCCGTTCCCATGGCAGGACCGCGGCACCTATCACCAGGTCGTCGAGGTCTCGGGCCACCGTTAGGCGGCACGACGCCCGGGCGGGGCGGGCGCGTGCTCTCCGCTAGCCTCACGACCCCGAATCAGGAGGAACGATATGTCGCGTGTCTTCGCCTGGGTCGGGGCGCTGGCAAGCACCGCTGTCCTCGCGGCTTCCGCGCAGGCCGCGATCCCAGCTTCAATCAGCGCGCTCGAGTCCGCGCTGCAGTCCCGGCGCACGACCTGCGTGGCTGTGACGGAGCAGGCGCTCGCGGCGATTCGCGCCGGGCACTCCCTGCGTGCGGTCCTCGAGGTCAACCCCGACGCGCTCGCGATCGCCCGCCGGCTCGACGCCCGCCAGACCATGGGCAGGCCGCTGCTCCCGCTCCAGTGCCTCCCGCTGCTGGTCAAGGACAACTACGAGACGCACGACCGGCTGCAGACAACCGTCGGCTCGGTGACCATGCGCGGCTTCCTGGCGCCCAAGGACTCGTACGTCGTCCACCGCCTCCGCGCCGCCGGCGCCGTCGAGCTCGGCAAGACGAACATGGACGAATGGGCCCACGGCGCGAGCGGCTACAGCTCGATCGGCGGCCAGACCCTGAACGCCCGCCGCCGCACCCGCGTGCCTGGCGGCTCGAGCGGCGGCTCCGCCGTCGGTGTGGCGGCGGGCATGGCGCTGCTCGGGACCGGAAGCGACACCGGCGGCTCGATCCAGATCCCAGCCGCCTACAACGGGATCGTCGGCCTGCGGCCCACGATCGGATTGATCTCCCGCGGCGGGATCGCGCCGTACTCCTCGCTGACCGACGCGCCCGGTCCGCTCACCCGGACCGTCGCCGACGCGGCGCGCGTCCTCGGCACGATGACGGGCGTCGACCCGGCCGACCTGGCCACGTTCGCGAGCCGGGGGCACTTCCTCCGGGACTACACGCGCTTCCTGCAGCCCCGCGGCTTGCGCGGCGCCCGCATCGGCGTGCTCGACCGGGCGCTGGGCGAGCCGCTCACGGGCTTCAACCGCGAGTACGACCGCGACTTCAACGGCGCGGTCGCGGCGATGCGGGCCAGGGGCGCGACGGTCGTGAAGCTTCCGCCGTTGCGAGCGCGATTCGCCGTGAGCGACCTGAGCGCCGTCGAGCAGCAGTTCGCTCCCGAGCTGAACGCATGGTTCGCCTCCTCGGCGCGGGGCGCGCCGGTCCACAGCCTCCAGCAGGTCGTCTCCGTCAGCTCACGCCCGGGGGTCCGGGCGAAGGTGCACGTGCTGCCAATGCTGGAGACAGCCCTCAAGCTTCCTCCCCCACACGGCCCTGCGTTCGAGGCCGCGGTGGCTGCGTTCCGCGGTGTCCGTGCAGCGACGGTTCGGATGATCAAGCGCTACCGGTTGACCGCAATCGTGTTCGAGGAGAGCGGCTGCCCCGCGCCTCCGCTTCCCGGGGTGGTCGACCGCACCTACCAGTGCAAGGGCGGCGGGGGCTCGATCGCACCGCTCCTCTCGCCGATCACCGGGCTTCCGGTGCTGACAATCCCCGCCGGCCAGCTCCCGGGCAACCAGCGCGCATCGATCAACCTCCTCGGCCCCGCGTGGAGCGAGGGGCCGCTGCTGCGAGTGGGGTACGCGTTCGAGCAGCGCTCGTCCAGCGACCGAGGCTAGCGCGCCGCTGGCGCGTCGTCCGCCCCCAGCGCCACGGCTTATGAGCGCCCGTGTGGAGGCCGATTAAGACCTTGACGTGCCTGAATCGTCCGCCTCAGAGGCCCTTCGCTCCCCCCAAGCCGAGAGCCTGCCGCTCTCGCCCGCGGTGCGCAAAGTCCTCCGTGTGGCGGCGATCGCGGGCCTGACCGCGATCGCGCTCCACATCGCCCACGGTCAGCTGGGGCTCGGGGGACACGCTCTCAACAGCTTCTTCTACGACTGGGTGTATGACGCGATCGTGATCGGCGGCGCGGTGTCGTGCCTGGCTCGCGCCTGGCTGATCGGTGAGGAGCGGCTGCCCTGGCTCGTGCTGGGGATCGGGCTCGCGCGAACGGCGCCGGCGAGATCTACTACTCGCTCGCGTTCGGCGACGCGGGGAATCCCCCGATTCCATCGCTCGCAGACCTGTTCTACCTGCTGTACTACCCGGCCGCGTTCGCGGCGCTCCTGCTGCTCGTCCGCCGGCGGATCCATGTGTTCCGCAGCGGGGCATGGATCGATGGCGCGATCGCGGCGGTGGCCTCCGCCGCGGTGATCGCGGCGATCACGTTCGAGCCGATCCTGCACAGCGCCACGGGCAACACCGCCTCGGTGCTGACCACCCTCGCCTACCCGATCGGTGACATGACGCTGCTGGGAATCGCAGTCGGGATGCTGGCGCTGACCGGATGGCGGCCAGGGAGGGCGTGGCTGCTGCTGGCGCTCGGACTCGGTCTCAGCGCGATCGCCGACACCGGTTACGCGTACGCGAATGCGAACAACACGTACGTGGTCGGGGGGATCCTCGACTCGTTGTGGCTTGGATCCGCCTTGCTCACGGGGGCCGCGCCGTGGCAGCCGCGGTCATCCCGGGCCCCGGCCTCCACCGAACAGGGCTCGATCCGGCTGCTGCTGCTCCCGGGGCTGTTCGCGCTCGTGTCGCTCGCGGTCCTGCTGTACGGCGGCTTCCATCATGTGGGCGCGCTCGCGCTGGCGCTGGCGGGCGCCGCGATCCTGCTGGTGTTCGCGCGCGCGGCGCTGATCTTCAGCGAGAACGTCCGCCTGCTCCGCCGCTCTCAGCACGAGGCGACGACGGACGCGCTCACGGGGCTCGGAAATCGCCGCGCCATGCAGGCCGCGCTCGAGCGCCTGCTGGGCGACGGCAAGGCATCCAAGCGGACGATGTTCGTGATGTTCGACCTCGACGGTTTCAAGGCGTACAACGATCGCTTCGGCCACCTCGCGGGTGACACGATGCTCGCCCACCTCGGCGACCGGCTCCGGGCGGCGATCGGCGCCGCCGGAGCCGCCTACCGCCCGGGAGGCGACGAGTTCTGCGTGATCTTGGACGGCCTTGACGCGACGGATGTCCTGATCGCGGCTGCCGAGGCAGCGCTATCAGCCGACGGGGAGGGCTTCGCGGTCCGCGCCTCGTACGGATCGGTGGCGATTCCATTCGACGCCGCGACCCCCAGCGACGTGCTGCGGCTCGCCGACGACCGCATGTACGCGCGCAAGAGCGGCCGCCGCAGCTCCGCCGGACAGCAGACCCACGACGCGCTGCTCGGGCTGCTGCGCGAGCGCCAGCCCGAGCTCCACGTTCATCTGCGCGAGGTCGGCCGGCTGGCGCTGAACCTCGGCCGCGATGTCGGGATGGACACCGAGCAGCTGGATGAGCTGCGGCGTGCGGCCGAGCTCCACGACATCGGCAAGGCGGCGATCCCCGACGCGATCCTCGAGAAACCCGGGTCGCTCACCCGGCACGAATGGGACTTCATGCACCGCCACACGCTGATCGGCGAGCGCATCCTGTCGGCGGCGCCAGCGCTCGGCCCGGTGGCGAAGCTCGTGCGCTCGAGCCACGAGCGCTGGGACGGCAGCGGCTACCCGGACGGTCTTGCCGGCGAGGAGATCCCACTGGGAGCACGGATCATCCTCGTCTGCGACGCGTTCGACGCGATGCGTACCGAGCGTCCGTACGGGCCGACGATGCGACCCTCGGACGCCCTCACGGAGCTGCGCCGCGGAGCCGGCTCCCAGTTCGATCCGAAGCTGGTCGAGGCGTTTGTGACGAGCTTGCGCCGGGGCGCCAAAGACGACTTGCGGGCGGCGATCCCCCCGAGCCGCCGCTAGACCGCGGCGGCCGCAGGCTCCTCGACCCGCCGCATCAGAGTCGAACCACGACGATCGCCCCGTGTCCCCTACTCGTCGCGCCCGGACTCCCAGCGATCAGCTCGATCGGCAGCGTGAGCAGTCCAGCCGCAGGACGGCTCGGCAGGCGCACGACGATCGTCCGGGGCCGGCGGCCGACCTGGTAGCGCCCGCCGCCCGTCCTGAGTGTCGCTGCCGTGCTGGCGGCGATCCGTAGGGTGATCGTGCGAGCTCGGTGACGAACCACGTCGGGGGAGCTCAGTTGCAGCAGGCTCAATCGGGCAGGGATGACGTGCAGGACACGGCGAAGGACCGTCTGGCGCCCACCCTGGTCGCGGGCGAGGAGGCTCAGCACGATCCGTCCCGCCGGCAGCGCGGCTTCGATCTGCTCGCCTGAGCCGATCCGGTGCCGACCGGCATACCAGGTGAGCGCGCGACCGTGGAGGGAACGGTGGCGATCATCGAGCGCGCTGCCGAGCAGCAGCGTGCGCTCACCGCCACGCAGCCGCTCGTCCCCCCCCGGACGGATTATCTGGACGACGGGCGGTGTCCCGTCAGCGCGGAACACCCGCGAGACGGCGCTCGCTTCGTTGAAGCCGTCGTTGACGTAGACGCGGATCCGAGCCCGCCGGCTGCCTTCGAGAAACCTGCCGGGGACGGCGGCGCTACCCGTGCTGGTGCCGTCATAGATCGTCCGCCAGCTGCGCCCGCCGTCGAAAGAGTAGTCAACCGTCGCCTGGAGCTGGTCGCCGTCGGGGTCGCTGGCTGACCAGCGAACGGGCAGGCTGCCGCGGGCCCGCGCTCTCGCTCGCGGATTGGGTGCGAGCAGCCGGACGCGCGGGGGGCGGTTCCGCTGCCTGCGGTCAAGCACCGCACCATGGCTCGTGAGCTCGACCGCAGCCGCCCCGACGGGCACCGGCGCCTCGAACGTGGCGGCGCCAGGGGCGTCGGACACCTGCTGGACCTGCACCCCCTCATCCGCAAGTACCCGCCCGGCGGAGTCAACGGCGAGCAGCCGCAGCGGCGAGTCCGGCGCCGCCGACGCAATCGCCTCCTGACCGTGCGGCTGTACGACGCGGTCGATCCGCGCGCTTCCGGACCCGACCACGCCGACCACGAACGCTTGCCCGGAGGCCGCGGTCGCCGCGACACGAGCTCGGCTGGGGTGGTCGGCGGCTCCCGGGAGCGCCGCATAGGCCCTGAGCGTGCTGAAAGCGTGGTTCCAGTTGCGTGCCGACAGCCAGAGGGTCGCTTCGGACGCGCTTGGGGCAGTGCTCGAGGGACTGGCCCCCGGCCCGCAATAGGACATGAGATCGAACAACGGATTTACCGTGGTGTCGAGGACCGGGGTGACCGGGTTGCCGGTGGTCTGATCGAACTCGACGCCCTGAAGGCGCCCGATCTGGTCTGGTGCCCAGGCCTCGCCGACCTGGCCGCCGGTGCCGCCGCCGCAGGCCTTGCTCGCGTGCGGCAGGCCCATCACGTGCCCGAACTCGTGCGCGGCGGCCCCCACCGGCCGAGCACCGCTCCCGTCGTTGACCAAGAACAACGGACGAACGGCGCCAGACGTGGTTGAAACGGTGGCCAGCGTGCCGTGGCCACCAGCGTCGGTCCAGCCTGGCTCCTTGCCGGTCCCGCCGGTCACCGGGATCGAATAGTCGTGGACGGCCACCGTCGCGTCGAAGCCGCTGCCCGGGTTCTGCGTCTCCCACTGCGTGACAACTGCGTCGATCGCGGCGATCCGGCAAGCGCGCGTGGCACCGGGCAAGGTCTGGGCGCTCGCCGGCGTACTGGCGTACCTCACGCCGTTGCAACCGAACACTGGAGCGGTTTCGCCGGTCTGCGCGGGGACCGGTGTGGCGGACAGCGCCTCCTGATCGCGCACGCCGATCCAGTTCGCGTACGGCCACACCGACATGCGCTCACCACCCGGGAACAACTGGCGGGCTCGAGCCACGACCAGGTCGGGGGCGGTGATGCTGCCGACAGGGCTCTGGCCATTGCCGAGCAGCTCGAACGATCGGATGTTCAGCGGAAGAAGGTGCAACGAGGGCACCCGATCGAGCCGGAACGTGTTATCCGACGCGCACGCGGCGGGGACCAAGACGTGAAGGTCTTTCGCGGTCAGCTCTCTGGGGTTGCACTCGACGGCGATCAGCTTGGGTGTGCCGGCCGGGAACCCGACCTTCGCGACGAGGTCGATCGTGCCCCCACGACTTCTCGCCGGGACCTGCAGCCAGTTCGCGGGGACCTGGAACTGCACGCCGTACGTTGGATCGCCGCGCTCGGAGGGCGCCACAAAAGGGGTGATGCTGAAGGGGAGGGGGTGCGTGAGTGTCTGCGTAAGCGCGACGCCGATCTGCCTGCCGTGGGAGAGCGCGGTCAGGGTGACTTCGAGCACCTGCCCTGGGTTGTCCACCCCCTCGGTCCGGTCGACGTAGACGATCGCCGTGGTCCGCTTGTCCGCGTCAATCTGAACCCCCACGTAGTTGGTGCGCTGAGGGTCTGTGCCAGGCGCCAGTTTGCCCGATGGCCCGTAGCTGGTCGGCGTACCCCCGCCGGATAGGCACGGGAAGGCGCCGGTCGGGAAGGCGAACATCACCGCGCACGAATTCGGCTGCACGACCTGGAAAACGTCGATGCCGCGAATTCGAAAGTTTCCGTATGCGGAGATGGGCACCGTGTTCGGCAGGAGCCGCGTGAAGTCGGGATCCGCAACCGTGGACCCTGTGAAGCCCGGCACCGTGACCCGGCAGCTGAACACGTCATGGGCGGCCGCATCGCCTGGCGCAAAGGTGCGGGTCCGCGCGACCACCGAGACGACGGATGCGGGAGTTCGGCGCAGCCATTCGTAGGCGAATGCCTGGTTGGGCGACAGGTTCTGCCATCTGCCGGGATCGCAGACGAAGCGGTCGCTGGACGGGCTGAAGGAAACGAACGGTCTTTTGATATTGACCGGGAGGCGGCCGATCGGCGGCGGCGGTGGTGGCGGCGGCGGCGGTGGTGGCACGGACCCAATTCGAGCCGTGGAGTCAGCGGTCGCCGTGCTGCCGCCGGTGTCGGTGATGGTGGTGCTGACGGGGTAGTTGCCGGCGGTGTTGTAGGTGTGCGTGCCGGTCACGTCGAAGCCGCCGCCAGCGACGGCGCTCAACGACCCCGACGAGGTCGAGCCGTCCCCCCAGGTGATCTGGGCCGAGAAGTCGCTCGCGCTCCCGCTCGGATTGGCATCGTCGACGTGCGCCACGACAGCGCTCAAAGACTGGCCGGCGGTCCCCCCGAAATCCCGCCCGGAGCCAGTCAGCGACGCGTCCTGCACGGTCGCTTGAAACGACGCGGTCCCCGTGCTGCCCTGACAGGGGCGAGCCGACGTGTATGTGTAGGACACCGACCCGCTGTAGGTGCCCTCCTCGGCATACACGTGAGTGCCCTGAATCCCCGTGCTCCCATCAGAGGTGCCCGCCGAGCTCGTGCCGTCCCCCCAGGTGATCGTCGCGCTGGCCAACGGACAAACCAGCCCGGTGACCACGCTACCCGTGAACGACTGACCCTCGACCGCAACGACATCAACACCAGACGCCGCCGCGGCAGCCACCGCCACCATCACCAACAAACCAAGAACAGCCGCCAGCCCACAACCCACGATCGCCCGCCGGAATCGCTTAGCGACCCGGGAGCCGGACGAGCTTGCGCGGCGCATGGGACTAGCGCCGGATCGTTTTCCCGATCAAGGTCACCTTGTGCGACTGCTTGACCGTGTGGCCGGTGGGCGTGATGATCGTGAGCCGCGCGATCGCCACGAGCGGCTTGCCGCGCCTCAGCAGTGACCGACCGGTGGCGGTGAGCTTTGCTGTGATGGTCGCGGTGCGATGCCCGGTGACGGTGAAACCGCTGCTCCCGATCAACACCGCCTTGAGATGCCGACGGCTGCGGGAGAAAGCTCGATAGAGCTGCAGGGTTCCCGCGCAGTCCGTGACCGTCGGGCAGGGAATCCTCGCGGCCAGGGCGTTGTTGGTGACCTTGATTTTGACGTTGTGCAGTAGGAGGTCTCCGCCGAGGCCCTTGGCGACGCGCGGACAGTTCGAACGCGAGGCGTTGGACAGCTCGGCGCCGCCGGAGAAGCTGAAGAAGAGGGTCTGGGTGGAACTGGCGCTGGCACCGGCCCGGTCGCGGACGGTGAGCGTGATCGTGCGCGGGGTGGCCTGCCAGAGCCCGGCGAATGCAGGAAGTGGAGGAAACGGGTCATCCCAGCGGATGTCGTAGCTCGGGACCTCGCTCGCCCGGGGGTTCGTGCCGTCAGCGACAACCCATGGTGCTGGGCTTGGCGTGTGGAACGCGATCAGGGGGTCATTGGCGCCACCAGCTTCCTCGGTAAATCGGTAGCGCTCGATCGGAGGGTTGGGGGTCTGCGTGGCGCTGGCGTCGAAGGTCACGTTGACTCCGGTGCAGGTCGGGTTCGGCGTGATCGTGAAGCGGGCCGTCAGGACCAGCGGCGTCACGGCCGCGGTGGGGGCAGAGTCGGCGGGCAGCGACGTACCGACCGCGTTGCTCGCGCGGACGCGTGCCCGCGTCGTGGAGCCGACGTCGGCGTGGACGAGGGTGTACGTGCTCATAGCCGCACCCGCGATCACGACGCAGCTCTCGCCGGTTGGTGTGGCGCAGCGCAGCCACTGGTACTGGTAGTCGGTGGGCGAGCCGCTC
The DNA here is from genome assembly GCA_963695965.1 of uncultured Solirubrobacterales bacterium. Lineage (GTDB taxonomy): Bacteria > Actinomycetota > Thermoleophilia > Solirubrobacterales > Solirubrobacteraceae > Palsa-465. The sequence continues at coordinate 36,061 of CAVOIU010000035.1, read as the reverse complement.
CAGACCCCGGTCGTGGTCGAGAGGGTGTCCGACTCGTGCGGCGGCCCGGAGACGACAGGAGCCTCGATGATCCGCGGGGGCTGGGCGGCCGCCGGGGCGATCTGAGCCGTGGAGTTGGCGCTGGCGCTGCTGCCGCCGGTGTCGGTGATGGTGGTGCTGACGGGGTAGTTGCCGGCGGTGTTGTAGGTGTGCGTGCCGGTCACGTCGAAGCCGCCGCCAGCGACGGCGCTCAACGACCCCGACGAGGTCGAGCCGTCCCCCCAGGTGATCTGGGCCGAGAAGTCGCTCGCGCTCCCGCTCGGATTGGCATCGTCGACGTGCGCCACGACAGCGCTCAAAGACTGGCCGGCGGTCCCCCCGAAATCCCGCCCGGAGCCAGTCAGCGACGCGTCCTGCACGGTCGCTTGAAACGACGCGGTCCCCGTGCTGCCCTGACAGGGGCGAGCCGACGTGTATGTGTAGGACACCGACCCGCTGTAGGTGCCCTCCTCGGCATACACGTGAGTGCCCTGAATCCCCGTGCTCCCATCAGAGGTGCCCGCCGAGCTCGTGCCGTCCCCCCAGGTGATCGTCGCGCTGGCCAACGGACAAACCAGCCCGGTGACCACGCTACCCGTGAACGACTGACCCTCGACCGCAACGACATCAACACCAGACGCCGCCGCGGCAGCCACCGCCACCATCACCAACAAACCAAGAACAGCCGCCAGCCCACAACCCACGATCGCCCGCCGGAATCGCTTAGCGACCCGGGAGTTCACGACACGCGTCATCAGCGGCTGGCCCGCAGCCGGACCGTCCTGATCGTTATGACCATCCTGCCTTCGGCGCCCACCGATTCGAGCAGCAGCGTCACCTGATGTCGGCGGTGAGCCCGCACCAGCGCTTTGCCGCGAGCGTTCAGGCGGACCGGCACCGCGATGGTCCTACCGGCTGGCACCACGAAGGTTGTCCTTCCCAGCAACGGCGGCAGCGATCGGTGGGCGCTAGCGCTCTGGGCCTTCGCCCGCCTCAGCTTCGGCGCGCCGGACAGCACGTCGAGTGACGCCAGGCAATCTTTGACCGAATTTTGGCACCCCACCCGGGCGACGATCGACGAGCCCCGGCTGAGAGAGACCGAGAGGTGAGCCAGCTTGGCCACCGCCACCGAGCGCGGGAGCGCGCTGATCCCAAAGAAAGCTCGATCCGTGAGGGACGGGCAGCTATGCCCTCCGCTCACATTGAAGAGAAAGGGCTTGACCAGCCCGAAGAAATTCATGTTTTCCGTGTTGTATACGAGGGATGCCTCCTCGGCTTTCAGCTCGGGGTTTGTGAAGGTGATCGTCTTCACTTGGCGCTGCGCGAGATTCGGATGGTCTTGCTGGACTCTCAGCAGCACCTGAACCGGCGACCGCAACAGCCGGAGGTGGACGGCCCAGAAATGCAACGGGCCGTACGAAGTGTTTAAGATGTATTCAGCAGGCACCGTGTCGAGTGGCTGACCGCTACCAGGGTCCACCCCGGGTGTGGTCGCGAAGTCGATGCCGCCGTACACGGGCGAATACGGAAAGGTGTAGTGCAGCCGGGGGTTGCTGGTCACGATGCGGTCGATGACCTGTCTGGCCGTGTTCCCGGCTCCGGGGTGATTCAAGTCGTCTGGCACTGAGTACGTAATCAGCCAGTGGTAGGTCATGGGCCCATCCCCCGTGGTCGGCGTCGAGGCCGACGCGTCGAGCAGGGTGTCTGTCTCGGGGCACGGTGAGGGCGGAATCACCCTGAAGCTCGCGGTGAGGTTGGTGTGTGGCGGCGGTGGGGGCGGTTGCGGCGGCGGCGATGGTGGCGGCGGCGGCGAAGCGGCGATCTGGGCGGCCGCGTTCGCGGTGGTGGTGCTGCCGCCGAGGTCGGTGACCGTGACGCTGATCGGGTAGCTGCCGGCGGTGTTGTAGGTGTGCGTGCCCGAGGCGTCGAACCCGCCCGCCGGCGCGGCGGCGACTGTCCCGAAGCTCCTCGTGCCGTCGCCCCAATTGATCTGGGCTGAGAACTCGCCGGCATCAGCGCCGGGGTTGGCGTCGGAGAAGTGCGCGACCACAGCGCTCAGCGGCTGGCCGGCGGTTCCGGAGAGGTTGACGCCGGCCGCGCTCAGCGACGCGTCCTGCACGGTCGCTTGAAACGACGCGGTCCCCGTGCTGCCCTGACAGGGGCGAGCCGACGTGTATGTGTAGGACACCGACCCGCTGTAGGTGCCCTCCTCGGCATACACGTGAGTGCCCTGAATCCCCGTGCTCCCATCAGAGGTGCCCGCCGAGCTCGTGCCGTCCCCCCAGGTGATCGTCGCGCTGGCCAACGGACAAACCAGCCCGGTGACCACGCTACCCGTGAACGACTGACCCTCGACCGCAACGACATCAACACCAGACGCCGCCGCGGCAGCCACCGCCACCATCACCAACAAACCAAGAACAGCCGCGGCAGCGACGGCAAAACGCCGCTGGAGGCGTCGTGGTCTCATCGGATCGGCACTCGGCGCACTTCGCTGGCATGGGTGCGCTCGGCGAGGTAGGGCGGAAGCTGCTCGAGCGCCCCGCGGGCGTTGTCGGCGTCGACGGTCCAGTAGATGCGGTGGTCGCCGCTTGCACAGGAGGCCATCGCGTCGACGCCGCGTAAGGGACTGTCGTAGCCTCGCCACGCGGCGTAGATGACCTGACACTCGGTCTGGTCGTGAGCGTGTGCGAGGACGAACGTGGCCATCACGACCTGACGCTAGGCTCCAGGGCACGGGCGTACATCGGGGAAACACCCCCAACTTTCACGGCGAGTTCGGGCGTTCGGGCCCGTCGTCATTGAGCGTTCGATGCCGTCCGTTGACCGCTCGGCACCGGCACGGGACACTTGCTCGGTGCGTGACGTAGGGGTGTGGGTTGGTAGGGAGCGGGAGCTGGCCGCGGTGGACGACGCTCTCGGACTTCTCGCGGGCGGAGCTGGGGGCGCGTGGTTGGTCTCTGGCGAGCCCGGGATCGGCAAGTCGCGGCTGCTCGTGGAGGCGGGCCGGCGGGCCGGCGGGAGGGGCGCGCACGTGTTCGAAGGTCAAGCCGCCGAGCTGGAGCGCGACTTCCCGTTCGGCGTGTTCGTCGATGCGCTCGATCCATATCTCGCCTCGCTCGACGACTCGGCGTTGCGGGCGCTGAGCGAGGAGGAGCGTCGGCTGTTGGCGCTCATCTTCCCGTCCCTGGTCCAGGACGAGCGCGAGGGGGCGATCGTCGCTCAGGAGCGCTTTCGCTGCTATCGCGCGGTGGGGGAGATGCTGGGCGTGCTGGCGGCGCACCGCCCACTGGTCCTGATCCTCGACGACCTGCAGTGGGCCGATGCGGCATCGCTCGAGCTGCTCGACCACCTGCTGCGCCGGACGCCGGACGCCCCGGTGCTGTTGCTGCTCGCCCACCGCTCGGGGTTCTCGCCCGGCGCACTGTCGCGGGTCGGCGATCACCTCGAGCTCGGACCGTTGCGCCGCGAGGACGCTGACGCGCTGCTCGGGGACGAGCTGACGCCCGAGGCCCGGTCGCGCGTGTACCAGGAGAGCGGCGGCAACCCGTTCTATCTCGAGCACCTCGCGCGGACAGAGCGCCGCACGGGCCCTGGGCCGGGGGTGCGACTCGAGGGCGAGATCCTCGACGTCGAGATACCGGCGCCCGTGCGGGTGGCGCTGGCGCGCGAGCTGGCCGAGCTTCCCGAACAGACGCGACGCGTACTGCAGGGCGCGGCTGTGGCCGGTGATCCGTTCACGCCAGAGCTGGCCGGCGCAATCGCGGAGGAGGATCCTACGCGCGCGTTGGCCGCGCTGGATCGGACGATCGCGCTGGGGCTGATCGGGCCGACCGAGACGCCGGTGCTGTTCCGATTTCGCCATCCAATCGTCCGTCGGGCGGTGTACGCGTCGGCCGGTGCGGCGTGGCGGGTAGGGGCGCATGCCCGGGCGGCCGCGTTACTGGGCCGCCGCGGCGCCGGGCCTCTCGTTCGTGCCCACCACGTTGAGCGCTCCGCGGTGCGCGGCGACGAAGATGCCGTGGCCAACCTTCGAGCCGCGGGCGAGGCGGCCACGGTAGTGGCTCCTGCCAGCGCCGCGCGCTGGTTTCAGGCCGCCTTGAGGCTGCTGCCCGAGGACGTTGATGATGGCCGGCGGTTGGCGCTGCTGGGGCCGCTCGCGGCGGCGCTCGGAAGCGCTGGTCGCCTCGAGGAAAGTCGTGCGACGCTCGTCGAGGTCCTGGAAGCGCTGCCCGCTGAGCTCGTCGCAGCGCGCGTCCGGGTCATCGGGTTCATTGCGCTGATCGACCGGCTCCTCGGCCGCGAAGGCGATGCTCGCGAGCTGCTCGAGCGGACGTCACGCGTCGTCGGCGAGCACGACACGGGCGTGGTGGGAGCGCTCGAGCTTGAGCTCGCCGCGGACCGGTTCTTCGCGGGGGACTGGACGGCGATGCGCGACCACGCACAGCGAGGCTTCACGATCGCGGCCGACGAGGGCGGCGAGGGGTTGCGCGCGAGCGCAGCGTCACTCCTCGGCCTGGCCGAGTACAGCGTCGGTGCCATCACGGCCGCAAGGGAGCGGCGCGCCGAGGCGCTCGGCCTGATCGACGCGCCCGGTTCCGACGCCACCGGGCTTCGCCTCGATGCGTTGGACTGGCTCGGCTGGCTGGAGCTGAGCGTCGAAGAGTACGACGCCGCCCGCCAGCATTTCACCCGCGGGCTCGAGATCGGGCGCTTAAGCGGCGGCGGCCATCTGCTCGCGACGATGAGCTTCGGGCTGGTGCTCACGTGCACCTGGAGCGGACGGCTGGCCGAGGCGATCGAACACTCTGACGCCACGCTGGCGTTGGGGCGGCTATCGGGCTCAGACCAGGTGCTTTCCTGGGGGCACGGCCTGCGCACGCTCGCCGAGCTCCGCTCAGGAGCGTTGGCGAGCGCCCTCGATCACGGGGAGCAGGCGCAGCAGCTAGGCGAAGGGGTCGCCGACAGCCCGTTCTCGGCCGTCAACGGCGGCTGGTTCGGTGAGGCGCTGATCGAGGCCGGGCAAGCCGTCCGCGGGCGCGAGCAGATCTTGCGCGCGCTCGGCGGACCGGAACTGCCCGCGATCGAGTCCGCGTACCGCCCCTACTTCTACGACGTGCTCACGGGCGCCGACGCGATGCTCGGTCGGGGCGAGCACGCTGCGAGGTGGGCACTCGGGGCGAGCGCGACCGCCGCCGGGCTCGGGCTGCCCGGGCGCGACGGCGCCGCTCTCCACGCGGCGGCCATGGCCGAGCAAGACCCCGCCGCCGCGGCGAAGCTCGCGCTGCGCGCGACGGCCAAGCTCGCACTCGCTCACCCGATCGAGGCGGCCCGGGCACGAACCCTCGCCGGTCACCACCTTGGAATCGCGGGAAACCGGGAAGCGGCGCTGCAGGAGCTCCACCAGGCCACCGACGAGCTGACCGCGCTCGGCGCGACACATTACGCGGCCCAAGCGATTCGCGAGCGCCGGCGCCTCGGCGAGCGGCTTGCACGCGGGGGCCGTCGGGCCAGCACGATGACCGGGGTCGCCTCGCTGAGCGACCGCGAGCACGAGGTCGCCCGCCTCGTCCAAGACCGGCTCACCAATCGCGAGATCGCCGAACGTCTCGTTCTCAGCGAGAAGACCGTCGAGCGCCACCTCTCGCGGATCTTCGTCAAGCTCGGCGCACGCTCCCGCGTCGAAGTTGCCCGCACTCTCGAATCAGAAGCGGACCTCGATCCCGGTGCCATCGCTCGGCGACCGGGTGGAGCGTGACGGTCCGTCGTTCGTGACGCAGGCTCGTCAGCAGTCCGCGGCGAGAATCGCGCCTACTTCCGGCTAGACGGCGGCCGGCTGGGGCTCCTCGACGCGCCGCGGGAGCAGCGTCTCACGCGCGATCACAAGCCGCTGGATCTGAGCCGTGCCCTCGTAGAGCTGGAGGATCTTGGCGTCGCGCATCAGCTTCTCGACCGGGTAGTCCTTGATGAACCCGTAGCCGCCGTAGACCTGGACGGCGTCGGTGGTGATCTCCATCGCGGCGTCGGCGGCGAAGCGCTTGGCATGCGAGGACTCGAGCGTGTTGCGCTTGCCCTGGTCGAGCAGCACCGCGGAGTTCCAGGTGGCCAGCCGCGCGAGGTGAACCTTCGTCGACATGTCGGCGATGATGAACTGGATCGCCTGGTGCATCGCGATCGGGACGCCGAACTGGACGCGTTCCTTGGAGTAGTCGATCGCGAACTCCATCGCCGCGCGAGCGACGCCGACGCCCATCGCGGCGACGCCGGGGCGGGTGCGGTCGAGCGTCATCATCGCGATCTTGAAGCCCTTGTTCTCCTCGCCGACGAGGTGGTCGAGCGGGATCTCGACCTCGGGGAAGGTGATCGCCGCGGTGTTCGAGGCGCGCTGGCCCATCTTGTCCTCGTGCTTGTCGACGATCACGCCGGCGTCACGGGGGACGATGAAGCAGCTGATTCCCCGGTGCCCGGCCTCCTTGTCGGTCTTCGCGTAGACCGTGTAGTAGTTGGCGTACTCGCCGTTGGTGATGAAGGACTTGGAGCCGTTGATGACCCACTTGTCGCCCTTGCGGGTGGCGGTGGTCTTCATCCCTGACACGTCCGAGCCGGCGTCGGGCTCGGTCAGGCAGAAGGAGGCGAGCAGCGGCGCCTCTGAAAGCCGGCCGAGGTACTCCTTCTTGAGCTCGTCCGAGGCCGCCAGCACGATCGGCGCGGTCGCCAGGCCGTTACACGAGACGGAGGTGCCGATCCCGGAGCATCCCCAGGAGATCTCCTCCTCGATCAGCGCGCCATCCAGATAACCCAGGCCGGGTCCACCGTATTCGGCCGGGAGGTGGCTGTTCATCAGCCCCAGCTCCCAGGCCTTCTCGATGATCTCCTCCGGCCAGGTGGAGTCCTTGTCGTACTCCCAGGCCACGGGGCGGATCTCCTTCTCCGCGAAGTCGTGGGCCATCTCGCGAATCTGCTTCTGCTCGTCGGTGAGGCTGAAATCGACCACTGAATACTCCTCTGATTGACTAGTCAGTCAACGACCTGATTCAAGGGTAGCCGATAGCCGCGAAACGCAAGCCGGTAGGCGCGTGTGGGGCGCTGGGCCCCTCCTGAGCCCGCCGGCCCGCCCGAGCGGCGACGCACCCGCCGGGCCGCCGGGCCGCCGGGCCGCCGGGCCGCCATGGCGCGGGGCCGCCGAGCCGCCCGCCCGCCGCCCCGCCGTGGCGAACATTGGCGTTTCCCGTGCACCTGTCGCACGCGAATCGCCATCGTTCGCGGTCGTGGTGAACCCGCTGGATTCGCGCGCGACCCAGACCTTGGACTCCCCCCGCGGCTGCGCAACAATTAGCGGGGTGCACGCCGCCTTCGGGACAGTTCTCTGGATCGTGTGCATCGCCGGCGTGGTCATCGCGCTGGTGGCGCTGATCGCAAGCCACAAGGTGTGGGACGATTTCGGCAAGGACGGGCTGCTGCTGGACTCCGAGCTCTCACGCGGACCCTCCCGCGGATCGATCGGCGCGATGCGCGAGCGGGACGAGGAGATCCGGCAGATGCTGGAGGCGCGCAACGCCAGGCGCCTGCGCCGCGGTGAGCAGCCGCTCGACGTCGATCAGGAGCTGGCGCGGCTGACCGCGCCGCAGATCGATCCCGAGCTGCGTGGCGAGATCCGCGATCTGGTGATCGCCCGCAACTTCCGGCGCACGCGGGCGGGAAAGCCGCCGCTCGATGTCGATGCCGAGATCGAGCGGGAGATCGAGCAGCTCGGAAACCTCTGAGCGATCCGTTTTCGATGGAGTGGGAATCCGGGTAGGCTGATCCGCGATGGCCGACCCGCGACGCTTCGAGCTGGATGAGCTTGTCATCCGGCCGGGGACCTACTTCAACCCGCAGACCGAGGTCCTGGTCGTGGTGGACGACTCCCCCGACCTCGACTCGGAGATCTTCAACATGGAGGAGTTCGAGGGCGCCGACTGGGTGCTGGTCGCGGACGACCTGCCGATCGACGAGGCGCGCCGCGACGAGCTGCTCGAGACCTTCCAGGTCCACTATCACCCGGGGTCGGTGACCGCCGAGTCCGACGACGATCTCGAGGACGACGAGCTCGAGGAGGACGACCAGGAGGTCGGAAGAGAGTAGGCCGGCGGACGCCGGCCTTTGGCGACCGGGAGCGCGGGCGGAGCGCCTACCCGCCGTTCAGCAGCGGCGCGCACTGCTGCATCTTGGTGACGTCGCTACCCGCAGCCTGGATGCACCGGCCGTAGGCCTGGGCCTTCGCGCTCGAACCCGATGCCGATCCGCTCGGAGCCGTGGTGGACCCGGTCGATCCAGACGTGGTCGGCGGCGTGGCGGAACCGGTGCTCGTGCCCGAGAGGCCGGGCAGCTGGCTCGTGATCGCGCTCTGGATCCCCTGCTCGAAGACGCGGAGCTTGCTCTGGAACTGGCTGTAGGGTTGGACCGACGTCGGCGCGGTGATGCTCTGAGGCTGGTTGACGTTGTCGTACTCCATGCTCAGACCGATGTCCGCCGAGCGCAGGCCGCCCAGCAGCGTCGAGATCTGACCTGTCACGGGCAGCGTGAGATTGATCTGGAGACGGCGGATCGTCTTGTCGCTCGTCCCGGTCCATACGTCGAACCGGGGGTTCTGCACCTCGGAGGCGATCTTGCTCTGGCTGGCCGGCGAGATCCCGTGAGGGAAGGTGCTCGCGCCGGAGACACCCAGCGACGCCGCCCGCCCCAGGAACGTGTTGAAGTCGCCCAGCAGCGCGGCGACGTTGATCGTCGCGCGGACATGCGTGGTGCTGGCACCGCCCACGGTCTCGTTGCCGACGATCGACGGATTCTGGAGCCAGTGAAGCGGCTGGATCCCGAGCTTGGAGAGGAGGTTCGAGCTCCCGGTCGAGCCCGGCGAGGAGGCGATCGACGAGAAGCTCGACTCGAGCTTCTGGAACGCGGCCTGGGGCAGCTGGTAGCTCTGCCCCTGGAATGTGACGTAGCCGGCGGTTCCGGTTGACAGGATGCCCAGCGTCCCCGCGTTGCCGCCCGCGCTGAGGCTGACGTTGAAGTTCGACTGGGGCAGCTTGCCCGTCCCGAGACTCTGGAACGGCCCGCCGAAGGTCAGCGTGATCGGGTTCTTGAGCGTGCTGGACCCCGAGGGATCGACCGTGAGGGCGATGTTGAGCTTCCCGCTCGAGACCTTGTGCGGCCCGCTGAACGTCTGCTTGAGCAGCGTCTGGGCGTCGCCGGAGCTCCCTCCGCCGCAGGCCGCCAGGGTCAGGCAGCAGAAGCCAATCGCCATCAACGCCCACATCAAACGCAGCATCCCGGTGCGGTAATGCATATGACACATCCTTTTCAGCGCTCGCGCCGGATCGAGCGCGAATGTAGCATCGGATCAGTGCTGGGGCGCCTGTTCGGACTGTTGGCAGCGATCGCGCTCGCGATCGCGCTCCCCGCGAGCGCGGCGGCGGCCCCTGTGCTGGTGATGGGTCACGGCGGGCACGTGGTGCGGGCAAACGATCCGTTCCTCTCACAGCTGGCGCTCACGCCGCCCCCGGCGACCGCGTCGGCGTCTCTCGCGCGCGCGTCCGCCCACCGCAGACCCCGCGCCACGGGCCCCTCACGGACGGTGACCAGCGAGCTCGCGCGCCTGCTTCGTACCCACCAGATCAGCTCTTCCGCCTACGCCAGCTACAGCGCCAGCTTCGCATCGGCGCTCGCGCTCGAGAAGAAGCTGAGCGGCACGCGCAAGGTCGAGCTCACGTCCGTCACCGTAAACCTGCACAACCTCGCCGCCGGCGGGTTCTTCAACCCCTCGCGACTACCGGTCCTGTTCCTCACGCTCGATCGCAACCGGCAGTGGTGGAACACCGGGCCGCTGCTGAGCTCGGGCCAGCGCGTCGAGTTCACCGGCTCACAGCTCGTATGGGAGTACTACCCGGGCCAGGGGATCGAGCTCACCGTCCTGGGGACGTTCGGGAAGGCCGACGGCATGTACACAGCGGGTCCCTCTCAGTACTCGGCAATGCGCTCGCTGCTCGCCGAGATGATCCCGCTCGCCGTCAAGCGCAGCGGCAACCTGGTCTGGGAGTACTACTTCTACTTCGACGGCGGGCGGCCGCCGTGGGTCAGCGCGATGGCCCAGGGGACGGGACTCGAGGCGCTGACGAGGGCCTACAAGGCGTTCGGCCGCGGGTCTCGAAAGCCCACGGGCGGTGGCTCTCCGGTCACGGCGCCCGCCACGAACTACCTTCAGATCGCCCATCGGGCGCTCTCGATCTTCTCGGTCGCCCCCCCGGTCGGCGTGCGCGTCGGCACCGCGCTCGGCGCCCGCTACCTCCAGTACTCGTTCGCCCCGGGCGTCGACATCATCAACGCCTTCCTCCAGTCGCTGATCGGGCTCTACGACTACGCGCACGTGAGCGGTGACGGCCAGGCTGCCGCGCTGTTCGCGGCGGGCGACCGTCAGGCCCGCGCCGAGCTCCCGCAGTTCGACACGGGTTCGTGGTCCCTGTACCAGCCGGGCGTGCTCGACACGATCAGCTACCACGAGCTCGTGACCGGATTCCTTCAGGAGCTGTGCGACCGCACCAAGGCGGCGGTCTACTGCAGGGAGGCACAGCGCTTTCAGTCCTACCTGAACCACCCACCGGCTTCGGTCTCGTAACCGCCCCCGGCACGAGCACCTAGACTCGCGCCCTGATGCGTCCACGGACGATCCTCTACACCGGCAAGGGCGGGGTCGGTAAGACTTCCGTCGCGACGTGCACGGCGCGGGCGTGCGCCGCCTCCGGGCTGCGGACGCTGGTGATCTCGACCGATCCGGCGCACAGCCTCTCGGAATCGCTCGAGGTCGAGCTGTCCGCCGAGCCGCGGTCGGCGGGGACGCGGTTGTGGGCGCAGCAGGTCGGGGCACAGGAGGAGATGAAGCGCCACTGGTCGGGGGTTCAGGACTGGCTCGGCGAGGTGTTCCTCGATCGGGGGCTCGATCGCGTATCCGCCGAGGAGCTCACGGTCCCGCCGGGGATGGATGAGCTGTTCTCCTTACTGCGGATCCAGGCGGCCCACGAGTCAGGCGAGTGGGATGTGATCGTCGTCGACTGCGCACCCACAGGCGAGACGCTGCGGCTGCTGTCGTTCCCGGACGTGGCGCGCTGGTGGATCGAGAAGGTGTTCCCGATCGAGCGCCAGTTCCTGGCGGCGGCGGGCCCGGTCATGCGCTCGCTGCTCGACATACCCGTGCCGACGCACGCGGTGTTCGCCGATATGCGCCGGCTGTCGGAGAACCTGATCGCGATGAACGAGATCCTCCGCGACGAGCACTCGACGGTCCGGCTGGTGATGACCCCCGACAAGATGGTGATCGGGGAGGCGATGCGGACGTTCACCTACCTCAACTTGTACGGGTACCTGACCGACGCGGTGATCGTCAACCGCATCTTCCCCGACGAGGTCGGCGACTACTTCGCCGGCTGGCGCAAGGTCCAGGAGGAGCACCTCGAGCTGGTGCGCTCCGCGTTCGCGCCCGTCCCGGTTCTGTGCGCTCCGTACTTCGACCAGGAGGTCGTCGGCGCTGAGATGCTCGATCGCCTCGCCGGCGCCCTGTTCGGGCCCGGCGAGCTGGATCCGGCGGCCGTGCTCCACGACTCCGTCACCCAGCAGCTGGAGGTCTCCGACGGCGAGGCCCGGCTCCGCGTCGCGCTGCCGTTCGCGAGCAAGGCCGACGTGAAGCTGAAGAAGATCGGGCTGGAGCTGGTCGTCGCCGTCGACGGCCAGAAGCGCACGATCATGCTGCCCGACGCGCTTGCCGGATTCCGCCCCACAGCCGCGACCCTCGAAGAGGGCGCGCTCGAGGTGACCTTCGATGGCCGATGAGCCACGGGACGCGCTCCGGCGCCTGGAGCAGCGGCTCACCAGCGCCTCGGACGCGGCCGAGCGCCTGATCTCCGAGGCCGCGCGGAGCGGCGTTCGCGGCAAGCCGCCGCCGGCCGGCTGGCAGACGCCCGCCGAGGAGGAGGGCTCCGGAGCGCGGGGCGAGCTCGAGATGCTGGTCCAGGCCGCCCAGGCCCTGCGCGAGCTGATCCCCCCGGACGTGCTCGAGCGACTCGCCGCCGCCATCAAGGAGGTGCTGCTGGCGATCCGCGCTTTGATCGACTGGTACCTCGAGCGGATCGACCACCGCCGGGCCGAGCCGGCCGAGGTCGAGGACATCCCGATCGCCTAGCGACCGTCGATCACCCCCGCGGGGTGAAGGAGCACTCCATCCGCTTGACCCCGTGGATGAACGAGCTCGAGCGGAACAGTTCGGGCGGTCCGGCTTCGATGTCCGGAAGCGTGCGAAGCATCTCGGTGAACAGCGAGCGCAGCTGGCTGCGGGCCAGCGACGCTCCCAGGCAGTAATGCGGTCCGCCGCCGCCGAAGCCGAGGTGGTGGTTGGGCGCACGGGCTACGTCGAACTGCCACGGATCCGTGAACGCGGTCTCGTCGCGGTTGCCCGAGTGGTAGAAGAGCACGACCTTCTCGCCTTTGCCGATCGGCTGCCCGGCGATCTCGGTGTCGCGGGTCGCCGTACGGCGGAACGTGAGCACCGGAGTCGCCCACCGCACGAACTCCTCCACGGCGGTCGGCATCACCCCGTCGAGGTCGCTCACGAGCGCCGCGCGCTGATCGGGATTGACGGTCAGCGCGCGGAGAGCGTGCGAAGTGGTGTGGCGGGTCGTGTCGTTGCCGGCGACCGACAGGAGCACGAAGAACGCGGCGATCTCGTCGTGCGTCAGCCGTTCCCCGTCCACCTCGGCCTGGACGAGCGCCGTCATCAGGTCATCGCCGGGGTGGCGCTCGCGGTGCACGGCGAGCTCCTTGGCGAACTCGGTGAGCGTCCATACGGCCGTGCCGAGCGCCACAACCGGCGCCTGATCGCCGCTGACCTCCGGATCGGCGACCGTGACGAGCACGTCGGCCGCCTCGACCACGCGTTCGCGATCGTCCTCGGGGACGCCGATCATCGACGAGATCGTGATCAAGGGAAGGCGCTTGGCGACGAGCTCGACGAAGTCGCCCCCGCCCGCCGGCGCCGCCTCCTCGACCACCAGACGTGCGTTGGCGCGGATGCCATCCTCGATCCGCGCCACCTGCCGCGGAGTGAACGCCGCCGACACCAGGCCACGGAGCTTGGTGTGACGCGGAGCGTCCATCGCCAGGAACGAAAGCGTTGCCTCGAGCAGCTCCGGCGGCGCGTCGCCGAACTGGGTGCCCTGGCCCGAGCAGAACGTCTCCGGATCGCGAGACACGCGGCGGACGTCCTCGTAGCGGACGATCGCCCAGTACCCGCGCTCGTCGCGCTCGGTGACTCCGAGGATGTCCTCCGGTGGCTGATGGTGTGAGATCGGCGCCTCGCGGCGCAACACCGCGAACGCGCGGTCGCGCACCTCCGCGGGCTGGTCCCAGAACTCGAGCGAGCCGAGATCGAATTCGCCGAGGCCGACATCCTCGTCGAGGGCCATCGCCCGCAGCCTACTCCTAGCTGATCTTCGCCACGAAGAACAGGAAGTACGCGCTGACCAGCCCGACGATCAGGATCCCCGTCAGGATCAGCGTCCGCGACTTGATCACGTGTCCGTAGACGCCGATGAGGAACCCGAATCCCATCACCGCCGCGAAGGGTCCAACGCTGGATACAGCCGCGAGCTGGAGGATCGCCACGCCCTAACCCTATATTTGACGCACACGCGCGATGGCCACCACCGAGCCAGCATCAGTCCAAGAGGTCTCCTCCGGCCTCGCCGAGGTCGGATATCTGCCGGGCCAATCGACCGCGCTCGTGTCGTTCCTGGCGGCCAAGCTCGGCAAGCCCGTGCTCGTCGAGGGCCCGGCCGGCGTAGGCAAGACGGAGCTCGCAAAGGCGCTCTCCAAGTACCTCGGCCGCACGCTGGTGCGCCTGCAGTGCTACGAGGGCCTCGACGAGGCCAAGGCGCTGTACGAGTGGAACTACCGCAAGCAGCTGCTGCGGATCCAGACCGAGGCCGCAGACGCCGGCTGGCAGGCCGTCCAGGACGACATCTTTGGCGAGGAGTTCCTGCTCGCACGCCCGTTGATGACGGCGATCGCCTCCCCCGAGCCCGTGGTGCTGCTGGTCGACGAGATCGACAAGACCGACCAGGAGTTCGAGGCGATGTTGCTCGAGCTGCTGTCGGACTTCCAGATCTCGGTCCCGGAGCTGGGCCGGATCGAGGCGACGACGCTCCCCGTCGTGATCCTGACCTCCAACAACTCACGCGAGCTGACCGAGGCGCTGAAGCGCCGCTGCCTTTATTTATGGCTCGACTATCCAGAATTGGAGCACGAGCTCCAGATCGTCCGCCTCCACTCCCCCGACCTCGACGAGCACGTCGCCCGCAAGCTCGTCGAGATCATCCACCGGATCCGCGAGCTCGATCTCAAGAAGCCGCCCAGCATCGCCGAGTCGATCGACTGGGCGCGCACACTGATGCTGCTCGGCGCGACCGACATCGACTCGGGGACGTTCTCGGAGACGATGAGCGTGATCCTCAAGCACAGGACCGACATCGACACCGTGGCCAGCCGGGTCGGAGTGATGCTCGACCCCGCGGCTGATGCCAGCGCCGCCTAAGCCCGCCGAGCACGGCATCCCCGACCGGCACGAGGGCGGGTTCGCGGGATCGCTGCTGGCTTTCGCCGAGGACCTGCGCGAGGAGGGCGTCGCGGTCGGCACGTCGGAGATCCTCGACACCTTCGGGGTGCTCGAGCACGTGCCGTGGAGCGACCAGGAGGACTTCAAGGAGGCGATCGCCGCCACGCTCGCCAAGTCCCCGGAGGACCGGAGGGTGTTCGAGCTCGTGTTCGATCGCTTCTTCTTCCGCGCGGCCGAGGCCGAGGCAGCACGCCGCCGGATCACCGAGGGAGGCCGCGCCGCCGACGGAGACTCCGAGATCAACCTCGAGACGCTCCGCCAGCAGATCGCCGCGGCACTCAGAGACGGCTCGGACGGCGCGATGCGCGACCTCGCCCGGCTCGCGATCGCGGCGTTCGGCGAGGGTCAGGGCTCGGGCGTGCTCGGCGTCGACGTGCAGCGCATCCGGCGGGCGCTGGGCCTGCGGGCCGAGCCCCAGCCGGACCTCCCCGAGGAGGACCCCCGCCGTCACGGCACCCCGCGCGACCAGCTGCGCCGCTTCGAGCAACACCTGCGCCGCGAGCTCGAGCGGGCGATGATCGAGCGCAACGCGTCGCTGCCGCCGAAGCGCCCGCTCAACGAGCTCGACCGAGCGCTGCCCACGGGTCCGATCCAGGACCTGGCGGCGGTCCATCGCGTGGTCGCGCAGCTGAAGCGCCGGCTCGCCACCCAGGGCCACGAGCTGAAGGGGCGAAAGCGCCACGCCCACGTCGACGTCAGGCGGACGATGCGGGCCTCGCTCGAGACCGGCGGCGTGCCGATCACGCTCAAGTACCGCCCCCGGCGGCCCCGCCGGCCGGAGATCTTCGTGCTTTGTGATGTCTCGACGAGCGTCACCAGCGCCTCGACGTTCTTCCTCAGCGTGCTGCACGCCCTGCACGACTCGTTTCGCAAGCTCCGCTCGTTCGTGTTCATCGAACGGATCTCCGAGGTCACCGAGGTGTTCGAGCGAGAGCGCGACTTCCGCGCCGCCAGCGAGGCGATCTCCAAGGACGCCGGCGTCGCCGACATCTCCGGGTACACCGACTACGGCCGGGTTTGGGAGGAGTTCCTGAGGGAGATCGAGGACGAGCTACATCCCCGTGCGACCGTGATCGTGCTCGGCGACGCCCGCACCAACGGACGCCCCCCGCGCGACGACCTGTTCGCTGCGATCGCGGCGAAGGCAGGCCGGACCTTCTGGCTGAACCCGGAGCCCCGGCTGTATTGGAACTATGGCGACTCGGTGATCTCGGCCTACGAGAAGCACTGCGTCGCATTCGAGTGCTGGCGGACCGACCAGCTCGAGGATTTCGTCAAGGCGTTGACGTCCCAGCACGTGACCACGTAGCGGCGTGGCGCTACGGCCCCGCCCGCCCGGCGTCCGTCGAAGCTAACCGGCCTCGACGAACTGCGTCTCGATCGTTCGCGTGTCGCCGTTCGCGTCGCTCAACACCCACTCTGCCCGATATGAGCCGGCGGGCAGTCCGCGGACCGGCACTCCGCGGGTATCGACGTTGTCGGCGTGAAACACGGGGATACCCGAGCCGGTTGGGGTGATCGTCAGCGAGATGCCGGCGGCGACGGGAGTGACGGCGCCGTGCGGTCCGGGAAGCGAGGCGGTGGCGAGCGCGAGGAAATCGCCGTACAGCGTCGCGCCGTCGACCGGAATCGTACGGCGGAAGTCCGGAACCTGGGTCCGTGTCTGACCGCCGCTGAGGTCGTCGATCTGCACGATCGGCGTGTCGGGGAGCCCGGCGGCCCGGCCATTGTTCGGGCACACCGCGCCGGAACCGGCGATCCCGGAGCCGACGGCGTCGCTGATCGGTGGCCGCGACACCGGCGGACCGTAGAAGTCCCCAGGCTCGCATGTGCCGCCGGCCAGCACGGTCTGCGCGCCCTTGACGTCCACGCGCAGGTGTGCCACGTGGAGCGTCGTCAGTCGCCGCCGGGCTCGGTTGCGCAGCGTCAGCACGTCGCCGCCCTCGATCGCGTGCGACCCCGGCAATCTGGGGAATGTCGAGCGGCCGTCCCAGCCGGCCCTGGAGCGGACCGTCGCCTGGCCACGCCGGCGCGTGATCGCATATCGGGACCGGGGGTGCAGGCCGGTACAGCTGACCGACTGGGCACGCAGGTCGGCCGTGCAGCTCGGAAATCCGCTTGGATCGAACAGGATCTGGTCGTTCCCCTGCGCCGAGACGCTTCCGGGCTCACCGAGCGGGACCGTCAGCTTGACGAGGGCCCCGGAGGGATTGCCCGTAGTGGGAGCGCGATTGTCCTCGCTGCTCATCGCGAGCCTGGTGGCGGGGCCCAGTGGCGCGGTCTTGATCGTCGCGACGTCCGTTTCGGTATCGCAGCGATCGACGGGAGCGGAGGCGCTCGGCACGCCATCGATCGCGACCGCCAGCACCCCGGTCTGCCCGCATGGCGCCAGCGAGACCGACCGGCGCGCGATGGAATAGCCGTGATCGAGGTCGAACCAGCTCGTCCAGCCGGACTCGGTGAACGGGTTGCCACCGTCGCCGATCGCGATCCGGTCCGGCGGTGGGCCATGCGTCCCGTAGCGGATCATGAGCACCTCCCGATCGTCTCCGACCGCGTGGATCTGGCCCGAGGGCGAGCGGAGTGTGACCGGCCCCCACCCGCCTCCCGTGCGTGTGCGGGCGCGCGCGAGGACGACGACCGTGCCGGCCCGAACGAGCGCGAGCTTGACCTCGATGCCGGGAGGGCGGCCGGGGATGTCGCCGCTGACGCGAGGGCTGAACTGGCTCAGGGCAACCGTTGGGAGCGACGGTCGAGCAGCGACTGCGCTCGAGCGCTGTTCGCAGCCGGCGGCGCGGTTTGACCACATCATCTGGATCAGAAACTGGTCGCCGGCGATCAGCTCGTTGTACGGGGAGCCGTCGGCGGCATACCCGAGCGGGGTTCCAACCTCGGGGTTCTCGCACTCGTCGGCGACCTCGAAGCCGTTTGGATCCATCCACCCCGTGCCCTCGGGGTCGGTGATCGACTCGACGGTCTCGTGAGCCGCGGTATCGATCGCCGATTCCGCGTCGGGGTTTCCCTGCGGGTCGCTTCCCGGTGAAGGCACTACCTCGATCAGCGGGTCAGGTACGACCGCGTAGATCGTGGTTCCGCCGCCCTTGTCGGAGAGGGCGTGATACCCGGCAAAGTCGTTGGTGCCACACGAGCCCGGCGCAAGACACGTGTCAACGTCCGGCGGCAGGAAGATGAACCACAGATCGTGGCGCCCCTTCCCCGCGGGATCGTGTGCGGCGATCACACGCCCGAGCTCGGTCCTGAGCTGTGTGTCGGTGAGGCAGGTCGCGACGCCCTCCGGTGAGGCGCACTGCTTGCGGGCGGCCGGAAACGGGTCCCGAGCATCGACCGTGTCGGCGCCCGGCGCGTAGGCGATGCTGTACGAGCCGGGATGGCCGCGGTCTGGGTACTGCAACAGCAGCGAGAAGGCGTTGCCGGAGGTGCCGCTGTCCTGGGCTACGTCGGCGAAGAAGCGCTGGATCAGCGCTTCGTAGCCGAGGACACCGGGCCCGGGAGGTCCGTTGAACCGAAACCCGGCCGGGGCCCAGAAGACGGTGTGGATCGTGACGCCGCTCATCACGGTGCCCCCGTGGTAGACGACGGGTGTCCTCGGTCCCGCCGCGAAGTCCTGGGTGCGGCTCGCCACCAGACCCATCCCCGGGCCGACCCTCGGATGAAAGGGCGTGCTTGCGTCCGCGGCCTGCTGTCCGCACCCCATCAGCCACATCAGCGATGCGAAGACGCACGCGAGCCGGATCCGCACCGGCGTGAAGCTACCGCAGGGACCATGGCGGTAGCATCCGGAGACCTGAAAATCAGGGGTGCTGGCGGGAAAGCCGGCTGAGATAGCGCTCTGCGAACGCCCCAGCGCTGACCCTTCGAACCTGTGGGGTAATGCCCGCGAAGGGAGCGACGAAAGACATGATCGAGGCTCCCGAGAAGGAGCCTCGCGACGTTCACCGTCCCGGTGGCGTCAGCGTCGAGGCCGTCAGTCGCACGTTTGTGACCCGGCGAGGGCCGGTGCAGGCGCTCGCGGGCATGTCGCTGTCCGCCGAGGCCCATGAGGTGGTCGCGGTTGTGGGGCCTAGCGGCTGTGGCAAGACGACGCTGTTGGAGTTGATCTGCGGCCTGCAGGCCCCCGACGCCGGCAGCGTGCGCTCGGCCCCAGCCGCGTTGATGCCCCAGCGCGACCTGCTGCTGCCGTGGCTGACGGCGATCGATAACGCGGGGCTCGCGCTGCGGGCGCGCGGGATGCCGCGGGAGGAGGCCCGGCACCGGGCGGCGCCGTGGCTCGAGCGGTTCGGGCTCGGCGGGTTCGAGCGCTCACGTCCGGCGGAGCTCTCCGGCGGGATGCGCCAGCGCGTCTCGTTCCTGCGCACGCTGCTGGCGGGCAAGCCGGTGCTCGCGCTCGACGAGCCGTTCGCGTCGCTCGACGCGATCACCCGCCTGCAGATGCAGGGTTGGCTGGCGCACGTGCTCGAGACAGAGCCGCGTACGGTCGTGCTCGTCACCCACGACGTCGAGGAGGCGATCATGCTCGCCGACCGGGTGGTGGTGATGACCGCGCGCCCCGGACGAGCGGTAGCCGAGATCGAGGTCAGGCTGCCAAGCCCGCGCAACCGCACCGACGCTCGCGTCGTCGAGCTTCGCGAGCGCGCGCTCGAGGCGCTGGGGGTGAGCGGATGAAGCGCTTCCTGAGACCGGTCCCGGCGATCCTGCTGCTCGCCGCGCTCGTCGGGATCTGGGAGCTCTACGTCGATCTCGGCGGTGCGGCTCCACTGGTGCTGCCGCCGCCGCACGACGTCGCAAAGGCCCTGTTCCAGGACCGTTCCCTGCTGTGGTCGAACTTCGTCGTCACGGCCCAGGAGGTGTTGCTCGGGATCGTGGTCGCCGCGGCCGCCGCGCTGGCCCTCGCTCTGGCGATCCACTTCTCGCGCACGCTGCGCCGCGCCGTCTATCCGCTGCTGGTCGGCTCCCAGGCGGTCCCGATTCCGGTGTTCGCGTTCGTGCTCGTGCTGTGGCTGGGCTTCGGCCTCGCCCCGAAGGTGCTCGTGGTCGCGCTCGTCTCGTTCTTTCCGATCGTCGTGACGACGCTGGCGGGCCTGTCGGCGGTGGATCCGGACCTGCTCAAGCTGATGCGCACATTCGATGCGCCGCGGCGTCGAACGTTCAGGTACGTGGAGTTCCCCTCAGCGCTGCCCGGCGTCCTCACGGGCGCGAAGATCGCCGTCGCGGTTTCCGTGATCGGCGCGGTGTTCGCCGAGCTGGCGGGCTCGAGCTCGGGCCTCGGCTATCTCTACCAGCAGTCCGAGAACCAGTTCCTGATGCCGCGCGCGTACGCGACCGTCCTTGTCCTGTCGACTTTCGCGATCCTCCTGTTCGCGCTGCTCACGCTCGCCGAACGGATCGCCGTACCGTGGGCCTATCAATCCCGAGGAGAAAGCTCCGCATGAAACGCCTCATCCCCGTCGTCGCCGTTCTCTCGCTGGTGCTCACCGCCTGCGGGGAGAAGCATGAGTCCGTGTCCCCCTCGGGAGGCGGCCGACAGTCGCTGACGATGATGCTCGACTGGTTCCCGAACGCCGATCACGTCGGGATCTACCAGGCGCTGGCCGAGGGCGATTTCTCCGCCGCCGGGCTCGACGTCCACGTTCAGGTGCCGTCGAACCCCGCCAGCCCGCTCGAGCTGCTCGCCGCCGGCCGGGTCGACGTCGCCATTTCCTACGAGCCGGAGGTGATGCTCGCGCGCAACCAGAACCTGCCGCTGGTGTCGGTCGCGGCGCTGGTCCAGCAGCCGCTCACCTCGATCGTGTCGGTGGGATCGAAGCGCATCAAGACGGTCGCCCAGCTCCGGGGCAAGCGTGTCGGCGACGCCGGCATCCCGTACCAGCACGCCTACCTGACGACGATCCTCGCCCACGCCCGGATCCCGCAGAGCTCCGTCAAGGAGATCAACGTCGGCGCGAATCTGGTTCCGGCGATGCTCTCGGGACGCGTCGATGCGACCCTCGGCGCGTACTGGAACTACGAGGCGATCCAGCTCACGCAGATGGGCAAGCACCCGAACGTGATCCGGGTGAACCGGGCCGGCGTCCCGAACTACAACGAGCTCGTCGTGGTCGTGCGTCAGAGCACCCTCGCCAAGCATCCGGACGAGATCCGGCGGTTCCTCCAAGCGCTCGGCCGCGGGTATGAGTCGGTACGCAGCAATCCCACCGGCGCCGTCGACAACCTGGTGCGAGCCAACCCGGTGCTCAACCGCAAGCTCCAGCTGGCCAGCGTGCGCGCGACGCTGCCGGCATTCTTCCCGGCCGGCTCGGGCAATCCGTGGGGCTGGCAGGACCAGGTTCAGTGGAACACCTACGGGCAGTGGATGCTCAGCCACCACTTGATCACCAACCCCGCAGCCGTCGCGGCCGCGTCGACCAACGAGGAGCTCGCGGGCCAGGGGTTGTAAGGCGCGGTCCCCCGTGCGGCGGCCCAGGGTGGCGGATCCGAACGATGGCGAATTACGTGACATATGCGCACGTGAAGCGCCAAAGTCCGCCCGGCCCCCAAGGACGGAATTCGGGCAATAGCCGCGCACCCGCAACCGTCGTTCACCTAGCTTTCACGACGTGGGAGGACGCGGGAGATGGCTCGGCGCCCTGGCGACATGCGTCGCCGCGCTCGTGCTGCCCGCCACGACCACCGCCGAGGGAGTCCAGACGCTCCAGCCCCCGAACGCGTCCTACTGCGACAACTTCGACCCGACGGTCTGTCTGCAGCCCTTCCCGAACGACTACTTCACCGCGCTCGACAGCGGCACAGCGACGGGCAGGCGAATCAACTTCAACGTCCTGGCGATGCCACGCAACGCCGTGGGCAAGCCGATCGACCCCACCGAGTGGAACCGCAACGACGGGTTCTCGCCGGGGTCGCTGATCACCGTCCACGTCCCGGGGCTCGACAACCAGCAGGCGCTCGACCGGACCGGCGGCGTTCCCCTCAGCGATCTCCAGGCCTATCAGGACCCGGCGGCTGCATTCGTCGTGATCGACGCGACCAACCCCAAGCATCCTCGCTGGCCGATCTGGACCGAGATGGACTCGAACGCCTCCAGCGACGCGGTCCGCAACGTGATCGTCCGTCCGGCCGTCAACTTCACCGAGGGCCACCGCTACATCGTCGCGCTCCGCGACCTCAAGGACTCGAGCGGCAACCCGATCGCGGCGCCGTCGGTGTTCGCTGCATACCGGGACGACCGCTGCGCGACGTGCAACCCATCGTCGCCATATCCGGGCGGGGAGAGCGGGCGCGCCGCGCACATGGAGTCGATCTTCAGGACGCTCACCCGCGCCGGGGTCGCTCGCCGAAGCCTGTACCTGGCGTGGGACTTCACCGTCGCCAGTCAGACGAACTTGACCCAGCGGATGCTCCACATCCGCAATGACGCGTTCGCGCAGCTCGGGGAGCAGCCGAGCCAGCTCGCCCGGCTGAAGATCCCCCCGGGGTCCAAGCCGCCCCGCTTCGTCGTCACCAGCGTCACCAACTTCACGCCCGCCCAGAACAGCAACATCGCCCGCCAGGTCCAGGGCCGCTTCTACGTGCCCTGCTACCTGAACACACCGGGTTGCCAGCCCGGGGGCAGCTTCTATTACCCGCCCGGTGAATCGGATCCGAACCTCCCCGGCCAGCTCCCCGGCAACACATACGAGGGCAAGTTTGTCTGCAACATCCCCTGGGCGGCGTCGACCACTCCCGCCCGGCCGGCGTTCTACGGCCACGGCCTGTTCGGCGACCGGTTCGAGATCAACCAGGGCCAGCTCGAGTCGATGGCCCAGGAGCACGACTTCGTCTTCTGCGCCACCGAGGAGATCGGGATGGCGTGCGCCACGGACACGCCTCCGACCGACCCGAATCAGCTGCTGGCCGAGGCCGAGGCGGGAGTCGTGCCCGAGACGCCAAACTGCGACATCCCCAATGTCGTCACGGCGCTCGGCGACCTCTCCCGCCTCGACACGATGATCGACCGGCTTCAGGAGGGGATCCTCGCCGAGCTGTATCTCGGCCGGCTGATGGGCCACCCCAAGGGGTTCGCGTCGAACCCCGCGTTCCAGACCGCCACCGGCAAGCCGGTGATCGACACCTCGAGCCAGGTCTACTACGACGGCAACAGCCAGGGCGGAATCATGGGCGGTGCGGTCGCGGCGCTGATGGTCGACGGCAGCCGCGCGACACTGGGGGTCCCGGGGATGAACTACTCGACGCTGCTCCAGCGCTCGAGCGACTTCGGCACCGGCGCGGCGAGCGAAGGACCGCCGGACCAGCTACCGGACCAGAACCTCAACGGCCTCCCCTCGTACGCGTGGCTCGTCTACAAGGCGTACCCCGCCGAGGCCGACCGCCAGGTCGTGTTCGCCCTGATGCAGATGCTGTGGGACCGCGGCGAGGCCGACGGCTACGCCGAGAACATGACCACCCACCCGCTGCCGAACACGCCGGCCCACACGGTGCTGATGCACGTCGCCTTCGGCGATCACCAGGTGAGCGATTTCGCCGCCGCGGTCGAAGCCCGCACGATCGGCGCGTACATCCACACGCCCACGCTCGACTCCCAGCGCGACCCGACCGGCGGCTCGGAGTACTTCGGGCTGATCCCGGCGATCCCCTACTACCCGTGGCCCGGCTCGGCGATCGTCGTGTGGGACGCTGGCAAGCCCAACGCCGGCTGCTCACTCGGCGTCGGAGCGCCCCCGTTCACGAACACGCCCCCGATCGACGGCTGTCCCTCAAGCGTCCCGTCCTCGCAGTGGGGCGCCAACGACCCCCACGAGTTCCCGCGAAACACGCCCGCCGCAAGGCAGCAGAAGTCCGATTTCGACGAGCCGAACGGCGTCGTCAACGACGTCTGCAACAGCCAGCCCTGCCACACCTACAACTACTCGGGGATCCCGTAGCGAGCCCACCCGGTGCTGAGGGCCAGCGTCAGCGCGCACACCCCCGCAGTCGCGAGCGTGGGCACAGCGTCGCCGGCCGCCTTCGCGACCGCACCACCCACTCCTGACCCGAGGATCTGACCGCCCGCCCAGGCCAGGTTCATGAGCGCCGCGGCCAGCGCCTGATCCAGGCCGGAGGCCTCGGCGGCGTCTGAGAGCATCGCCATCGCCGGCGCCCAGAACGCCCCGAGCGTCGAGGCGATCACGACGATCACAACGGCCAGGAGCCAGGCGGTTTGGGGCAGCGCGAAGCACGCGAGGGCAACGGTGACCGCCCCGAGGCCGAACCGCAGCGGCAGCAACCTCCCACGCCGATCCGACAGCCTGCCGATCACCGGAGACAGCAGCGCCTCGATCGCCGCGGCGACGAGGTAGGTGGCGCCGATCGCGGCGGCGGCGGCGCCGAAAGCGTGGAGTCTCAGCGGCCCCAGTACGTTGAGCAGCCCCGAGGCCACGGCCGGGAGCGCGACCAGCCACATGCCGATCACGACGCCGCGGTTGCCGAGCGCCGTCCACACGTGGCGCAGGCCCTGACCGGACGCCGGGTGGGTGGTCGGCAACCGGCCGGCCTCGATCATCAGCGCGAGCGCGAGGACCACGACCGCGCTGAACGTCGGACCGCGACCGATTCCGCTCGCGATCGTCCCGAGCACCGGCCCGAGCAGCGCGCCGGCGATCGCGGCCCCCAGCGCGCCTCCGATCAGTCCACCGCGGCGCTCCGGGGCAGCCTCGGCGACTATCCAGGCCAGCCCCCCGGCCCACGAGCACGCTCCGCCGACGCCCTCGACGAACCTCGCGGCGTCCAGCGACGCGGCGTCCTGGAGGAACCCGAACGCGAGCGTCGATGCGGCGAGCAGCCCGAGGCCCACATACACGGTCCGCTTGGGGCCCACGCGAGCCGCGAGCACGCCGCCGGGGAGCGCTCCGACCAGCGTCCCGATCGGGTACGCCGCCGTCATCACGCCGGCCGACAGCTTCG
Source organism: uncultured Solirubrobacterales bacterium (assembly GCA_963695965.1). Lineage (GTDB taxonomy): Bacteria > Actinomycetota > Thermoleophilia > Solirubrobacterales > Solirubrobacteraceae > Palsa-465. The sequence goes on along the minus strand of CAVOIU010000035.1, from coordinate 11,394 downwards.
AGAGGTGCAGCTCGTGCGCCAGCGACGGCAGGATCGGCGCGATCGCCGCGTAGAACATCGTGTCGACGAACACGACGGCGCCGATCACCAGGACGAGGCGGCGCTCGGCGTGGCTGCGCGAGGACGGCGGCCTTCCGGTCAGCGAATACCCGTGTCGTACGTGACCGTGATCTGGGTGAAGCGCCCGGGACGCACCGAAACCTCCCTCGGCGAGGGCGGCCGCGGGAACGGCGACCCTGGCCGCGCGAGCGCCCGCACCACATAGGTGCCCGCCGTCAGACGAACGCGAAACCGGCCGTCGGAGCCCGAGTGAACGACATCGACCGGCGAGTCCCTTCCGACGGGATGTATTCGCAGGCTCGCCCTCAGCGGCCGCGGGGCGCACTGCGGCGAGGGCGGAACCGACTCAACGGGACACGTCGGCGTGGCGACGATTCTTCCTGCGATCCCCGCGCCGGGCACGTTGCCACTCGCCGCTGCGCACGCGCCGATGCAGACAACCAGGGCGAGGACGACGGGGCGCCGCATCGGCACAGCGTAGAGCCGCGCTAGGGCGCGAGCCGCTCGATCCGCCAGCCGCCGCCGTCGCGGCTGTACCTGAGCCGGTCATGCAGGCGGTCCTCGCGGTGCTGCCAGAACTCGAACTCCGCAGGTACGAGGCGAAAGCCGCCCCAGAAGTCGGGGATCGGCAGCTCGACTCCTTCGTGGCGCTCGGTGAGCTCGGCCACTCGCTGCTCGAGCGACTCGCGGTCCGCCACGGGCCGGCTCTGTGGCGAGGCAAACGCGCTCAGCTGGCTGGCGCGGGGGCGACTGCGGACGTAGGCCGCCGACTCCGCATCGCCGATCCGCTCAACATCGCCCTCGATCCTCACCTGGCGCCCCAGCGGGTCCCAGTAGAACAGCAGCGCCGCGCGCGGATTGGCCTCCAGCTCGGAGCCCTTGCGGCTCTCGTAGTTGGTGAAGAACACGAACCCCGGCTCGCCGGTCTGCTTGACCAGGACCATCCGGACCGACGGAGCCCCGTCGGCGGATGCCGTCGCGAGCGCCGCTGCCTCGGGCGCTCGCACCCCCGCGGCGGCGGCCTCGAACCACACCGCGAATTGCACGAACGGGTCCGGATCGACGTCACGCTCCCGCAGCGGCGTTGCGAAGTCAGCCATGCGGCGTTGCGGTGTCCGCGGGCCTCACGGCGCGGCGCGGATCGATTCGGCTGACGCTCACGACGTTAGGGTACGGCCCGGTGCGACGCTCTGCCTCGGACTGAAGATGCTGCTTCGGGAGGACGAACGGGGCTGGATCGCGATCGGGCAGCCGTCCCACGCGTGGATCTCAGGCCAGCTCGCGCGGGCGTGGGGAAACGAGCGGTTCGGATCGGTCGAGCCCTTCCGGGAGGTATGCCTAGCCGCCGAGCAGCACGACGCGGGCTGGGGCCGGCGGGACCTCGAGCCGACGCTCGATCCCCACACCGGGCTGCCCCGCTCGTTCATGGAGATGCCCCTGGACGTCCACCTGGAGCTGTGGACGGCCGGGCCCCGGCGCGTGCTGTCACAAAGCCGGTACGCCGCGCTGCTCGCTTCGCTTCATGGCTGGCGGCTCTACGCGCGGCGGGACCTCGACAAGGCTGCTCCGAGCGACGCTGACGCGATCGAGCGATTCCTCGCCGGCCAGCGTGCGTTTCAGGAGGAGCTGCTCGAAGCGCTCCGCGCCGACGCCGTCACGGCCCCGACCGCCCGAGACGAGTTGGTCGAGCGCAACAGCCTCCTGATCTGGACCTGGGACTACCTCTCGCTGTCCGTGTGCCTGGACTGGGCGCCGGCGATAGCGAAGGGGTGCCCGACCGCGTCGGGCCCGGTCGATCTCAAGCTCGCCACAGGGCCGCGGACCGACCGGACGATCCTCGACCCGTGGCCGTTCACCGAGCCCGAGGTGACCGTCCGCTGCGAGGGGCGTCGCCTCACGCAGCGGTTCAGCGACGAGCCGGAGATGCGCGCCGCGTTTGCGGCCGCCCCGTGGGAGACGCTCGAGTTCGAGCTCGCCCCCGCTACGCCGCCATCGGCGTGACGCTAGCGCCGCCGGCACGCAGGGCGTGCAGCCCCGCCAGACCGCCCCACGGCTCGTACGGCGCGAACAGGTCGAGGACCTCGTCCTCGGTCGCGCGCGCCCACGGATCGCCCCCGCTTTGCAGACGGCCCACGAACTTCAGATACGCGAGGTCCCCCGCGGGAAGCTGATCGAGCCTGCCCTGCCCCGTGAGGGCCAGCATCTGAAGCGTCCAGCTGCCGATCCCCTTGATCGCCCGCAGGCGTGTCCAGGCGGGCTCGGGGTCCGGAGCGTGGAGGTCGGCCCGGCCGCTGGCGACCTCCCGCGCGGCGCGCACCAGCGCGAGCGCTCGGGACTCGGCCAGGTCGAACGAGCACAGCAGCGCCGGGGACTGGGCGGCCAGCGCCTCGGCGGTGGGAGCGTCGCGCATTCCGCTCTGGGGACAGCGTCGCCCCAGCCGCCACACCAGGCGGCGCTGGATCGCCGCCGCCCGCTCGAACTCGATCAGCTGCTCGCAGATCGCCCACGCGAGCGCCTCGAACGGCTCTGGCCGTCCGGCAACCCTCAGCCCCGGGTTGCGCCGCACCGACGCGCCGATCAACGGGTCGTCCCGGAAACGCTCATAGAAGGGCCGCAGGTCCTGGTCGATGCCGAGCGCAGCGCGCATCCGCTCGATTCCCCACTCGGCCGCCGCGCGATCGCGCGCGCGAGCTCCGAACAGGACCCGGTCTGGGGCGAGCTGCGCGATCCGCACGTGCACCGGCCCCTCGCCGGCGTGCAGGAGCCGGTGGAGGACCCCACCGCGCACCCGGGTCAGTCCGTCCATCCCGCTGCGACGCGAAAGCTGGAAGCTCCAGCGAGGGCGGACCTCGCGCCTCACCTCGACACCGGGGTCACGGCGATCGCTCACGGACGGGATACTGTCAGCGAATGCGGACCTCGATCGACGTCTTCGCCAAGACCCGGGATCACGAGCGCCTGGAGCAGCTCCGCGCCGCGCAGGAGCTCGACCTGATGCCTTACTTCCGGGTGCTTGAAGGCCCGACGCTGCCGGTGGTCGAGATGGAGGGCAAGGCGCGGATCATGCTCGGGTCCAACAACTACCTCGGCCTGACGGGCGACGAGCGGGTCCACCAGGGCGCAGTCGACGCGCTCCGCCGCTACGGAACGGGGCTCACGGGCTCGCGCTTCTTGAACGGCACGATCGACCTGCACCTTCAGCTCGAGCGTGAGCTCGCCGAATGGCTCGGGACCGAGGCGGCACTGGTCTTCACCACCGGGCATCAGGCGAACCTGGGCGCCCTCGGCACGATTTTGGGACCCAGCGACACCGTCGTCGCCGACTCGGGCGACCACGCCTCGATCCTGGATGGGTGCATCCTCTCGCGGGCCAAGCTGAGGCCGTTCCGCCACAACCGGCTCGACCTGCTCGAGCGCCGGCTCGAGGCGGCCGCGGGTGACGGCGGCGGAATCCTCGTCGTGGTCGACGGGGTGTTCTCGATGGAGGGCGACGTCGCGCCGCTGCGGGAGATCTCCGAGCTGGCGCGGCGGTTCGGAGCCAGGTTGATGGTCGACGAGGCGCACGCGCTCGGGGTGCTCGGAGCGCGCGGTGCCGGGACCGCCGAGCTGCTTGGCGTCGAGGACCAGGTCGACCTGCGGATGGCCACCTTCTCCAAGTCGCTGGCCTCTTGCGGCGGGGTGATCGCAGGCCCGGCCGACGTGATCGAGTTCCTGCGGATCCAGTCGCGGCCATTCATGTTCACCGCCTCGGCGGTGCCCGCCGCCGTGGGCGCGGCGCTCGCCGCGGTGAGGATCTGCCGGTCCGACGAGGGTCCCCCGCTGTTCGCGAAGGTGCTCGACAACGCCCGGTACCTGCACCGCGGCCTCGCCGAGCTCGGCCTCCAGGTGGTCGAGCCGACCCGGCTCGCCGACGGGAGCGAGGTCGTCACCCCGGTTGTCCCCGTCGTCGTCGGGGACGACTGGAAGGCGGCGCTCCTGTGGAAGGCCCTCTACGACGCGGGGCTGTATGTGAACGTGGCGCTTCACCCCGCCGTCCCACCGGCCGGGGCGCTGCTGCGGACCAGCGTGATGGCGACCCACGACCGGCCGACGCTGGACCGCGCCGTCGAGATCTTCGCCGCCGTCAAGCGCGATTTCGAGGCCGAGCACGGGCCGCTCCCCGAGGGCTCCTAGCGCGCTCCCCGGGGTCGTTTCCGGGCGCGTCCCGGAGCGTCCGACGTTCACTTCCAACCCTCGGCTCGTTCACATTTGCTTGTCCACTAGCGCACAAGCGAAGCCCGTCAAAAAAAACCCGCTCTAAGCGCATGGCCGCCGAGTTGTGACGTTGCTGTTATCAGCGTCGTCCCGTAGGTTCTGACCTGTCGGACGGTGGTGGTCGACCGGGCGGTGTGAGGGCCTCGGGGTGTGAGGCCCGACGCGGCAGGGCGACGTCAGCCGGGCCGACGGCTTAAAGAGATGCAGGACCCTTCGGGAACATGGCCCGGATCGGCTGCGTGCTCGGAGGATTTTGGCAATAGCGTCAGCTTCCAAACACAGGAAGCAGGGAGAGGGAAGTACATGACGGAGACTGCCATCATGACCCGCGAGCCGCAGCGACTGCGGGCCCTGGAGCGAGCCAACGAGATCAGGCTTGCGCGCGCGGAACTCAAGCGAAGGATCGCTGATGGTCAGGTGTCCGCGGCCGAGGTCATCCTCACCCCGCCGTGCGCGGCGAGCAGTTGGGCGATCGGTGACCTGCTGATGAGTCAGCGACGCTGGGGCACTACGAGATGTCGGAAGTTCCTCGTGCGTAACCAGATCAACGAGACGAAGGCGGTGGGAGCACTCACCGACCGCCAGCGCCGGCTCCTCGCCGGTCAGCTGAGCTCGGTGACACCCGAGCCCGTCTTCGCGCTCGTAGGGATCTAGCACTACTGGCGATCCTGGCCGGGGAATCGGACGAAGCTCCGTTTCTCGGCCAGGGCACGCCACCCCCGCGCGGGCGGCCGCTAGCGGCGTGCCGCTAGAACTTGATTCCGACCGGCAGCGGCTCGGCGCCGGCGAAGAACAGGAACCACACGAGGAAAACCACGAGCGTGATGCTGGCGCTGACCACGAGCACGACCTCGAGCACGAAGTTGCCGGGATCGTCCAGGCCACGCGCCACGCGGTTGGCGCGATACACGTTCGAGAGCTTCCCCAGCACGCCGGCGAGCATGATGATCGTCAGCACGGCGCCGATGAATGTCACCCCGACGGCCGCCCCGACGTTGCTGCTCGAGCCCTGGACCTGGGACCCCACCCACAGCCAGAGCAGCGGCGTCCCCACCCAGAGCACGATGCTCCCAAGGATCATGATCAGCACGACCAAGACCGCGCCCGCGCCCGTCCTGAGCAGATCGGCCATCCGCGCTAGGTGGTCATGCCGGCCGTACGCGGACGCGTACGGCCCTGGGTAACGGACAGCCGGATGAGAGCTTGACCTGCCACCAGCCCATCAGCATCCCGATCACGCCGAGTCGCGGCCGGACCTGCCATGCGCCGCAGCCCGGCTCGCCGACATCGTGACGCGAGATGCTCGCGAACCGGTACTTGCCCGGCTCCAGCAGCATGCGCTCGAGGTACAGGCGGTTCGCTGCCTGGACGTCGGCGCGTTCGGCGATCGTCACCCGCGCGGACCGCAGTCGCTCCGCGAGCTCGTCGCGGACGCGCTCGAGCTCCCCAAGGTCGAGCACGCGTGGGTCGCGGCGAGTCTCATGGATGCCTGGACCCAGGCCGCCCATTGGAAAGGCGGTCACGAACGCGTCGGCGAGCTGACGCTCGAGTTTCGCGACCTGCGCCCTCAGGGAGCGCCGCGCCGCCAGCTCGTCCCGCTCGGTGACCTCCGGTTCCAGAACCGGAAGCGAAACGGTGCCTACCAAGTTCGTCTCCTGCTCGAGGAGATCCATTGCTCCCTCCTAGATGGAAGCGATTAGCTTACCACCGGCGCTACCCCGTGAGAACCGGTGCTAACCAGTCGTAAGCGCTTCGCCTGCGGCCCACAGCGCCTCTTCGACATGGATCGCCGGGACGCCGTCGACGGCCACCGAGAAGAGTGCCAGCCGGCGGGTGTGCGGTCCTGCGCCGTGACCGGGGGCGATCGCCCCGAACAGCATCCCGTGGACCCGGTGCGCGTCCGCCACCACCAGGCGCCCGGCCGGCAGCGCCTGCTCCGAGGAACCGAACGCCTCGCCATCGACCGTCGTCCGGATCCCGAGGCCGTCGGCGTCGACCCGCTCTGCGTCCAATGCCCAAACTGGGACGCCGGTCTCGACGAGGCCGATCAGTAACGCGTCGGAGATACTGTCCTGCGAGCGGAAGCCGCCGCGCATCAGGCGCTCGACGGCGGCCTCCTCGCTCGGAATCCGGCTGGCGTCGGGGTCCAGCCCGATCTGGCGAAAGAACGCGCGGTACGCGTGCGGGATCGGCTGGGTGCGCATCGCCACCACGCTCGCGCCGTGGACGCGATTGGACAGCGCGCGCAGGCGCTGCTTAATCGCCCGTGGGCTCGGCCCCGGCCGTGCCTCGACCGTCGTCCAGCACAGCCTCAGCCCGGGGAATTCCGTATGCACGCTCGGCTCGACGAAACCGGTCGCCGCAGTCAGCTCGAGCTCCCCGCTCATCCGGATCCCTTGCCGCCTCCGGGTCCGGAGGGTCCGGAGGGTCCGGAGGGGTGCCGAAGGAGCGCCTGGACCTCCGGCGCAAGGGCGGAGGTCGAGGCCCAGCTCTCGCCGATCAGCCTCCTGGCCACGACTCCTCCACGATACGACAGCTCGACGATGGGGCAGACCTCCACCCCGTAGACGTCGCCCACCGCCCCGTCGGGGTCGTACGCCACGGGGATCGTCCAGTGGTGTGCGAGCACCGCCTTCCTCGCGTCCGAATGGCTGGCGCGAACCGCGACGGCGGCGAACTGCACCTTGCCGGGCGGGTAGCGGCTCGAGAGCGTCTGCAGCGCATCGACCTCGCGCTCACACCCGCTCGAGTTCGTGACGAAGAACGCGAGCACCAGCGGCGCCTGCTTCGCCAGCAGGCAGATGTTGAGCGCACGCGGATCGTGCTGGGCGATCGTGCACGGAGGGTTCGTGTTCGCGTCGCCGTTGAGGTTGGACGTCGCCAGCGGGGCAGCGAAGTAGTGGAGCTTCTTCCCGGCGGGGATGCCCGCGGTGCCGACCCCATGCGTGGTCAGGAACGACACCGAGATCACGATCACCAGCGCCAGCCCGAACAGCCCGATCATCCGCTGGTAGCGCCTGGTGTCGATTGCCGGCGGCGGCGGCCTTCGCGTGGTCCGCCTCGCGGCTGCCTGCGCGGCAAGATCGGGGTCCAGGCGTCGTGGCGAAGACGGTGCCGACTCGGCCGAGTCACGCGCCGGGATCAGGCTCATCACGTTGCCCGCCATCAGCAGCGTCCACTCGGTGGCATGCGCGCCCTGAAACGTGGCGAGGCCGAGCGGCAGCGTCATCTGGCTGGTGGATGTGACGGCGATCGAGCGGCCACAGGAATTTGTTCCACGAGTCCAGGAACGTCAGCGCGGCCAGTGTCGCGAGGGCCGGCAAGGACAGCGGCAGCACGATCCGCCACAGCACGGTCAGCCGGCTCGCCCCGTCCACCCGCGCCGACTCCTCGTACTCGACCGGCAGCGTGCGGAAGAACTGGCGGAGGAAGAAGATCCCGAACGCGGTGGCCGCGTTCGGCAGGATCAGCGCGCCGATGTGGTTGATCCCCACCCCGGCGAGCACGTGGATCGCCCAGCCACTTGGTGATGATGAACTGCGGGATCATCGTCACCTGGAACGGCACCATGAGCGTGCTCATGATCACCGCGAACAGGGCCGTCCGGCCGAGGAACCGCAGCCGCGCGAACGCGTACCCGGCGAGCGAGCACAGCACGAGGTTGGACAGCACCGTGGCGACCGCCACCACCGCGCTATTGGCGAAAAATGTCCCGAACGGTGCAGCGTGCCAGGCATCACCGTAATTACCGAACCTGAGCACGTGGGGAGTCAGGATCGGCGGGAAGTGCAGCGCCTCGGACGGCGTCTCGACTGATGTGACCAGCAGCCAGATGAACGGGAAGATCAGCACCAGGCTGGCCGGCAGCAGGACCAGATGCCACGGGCTGAACGGGAGCCGGGCCGCTGCTGCACCCGCCGGCGTGCGTCACCGCGCTCCTCAGGACCGGTAGTGCGTGAATCGCCGGCCGACCCGGAACTGGATCGCGGTCACCACGAGGATGATGAGGAACAGGAAGTAGGCGATGGCGGACGCGTAGCCGAAGTTGAAGTTCTGGAACGCCTGCTCGTACAGGTAGTAGACGAGCACGGTGGTGGAGTTCAGCGGACCGCCCTGCGTGCTGAGGTACACCTCGTCGAACAACTGCAGCGCGTTGATCGTCAGCCAGACCGCCAGGAACAGCGACGCCGGGCTGAGCAGCGGCAGCGTGACCCGCCGGAACGTTGCCCACCGGCCGGCCCCGTCGATCGCCGCCGCCTGATCAGCGGCTGCGGGATCCCCTGCAGCGCGGCGAGGTAGATCACCACCGCGAAGCCGGTCCAGCCCCAGATCGTCATCGCGACGATCACGTACAGCGCCTCGGACGGCGAGTTGAGGAACTGCTGCTGCGGGATGCCCAGCGGCTGAAGAAGTAGTTCACGACCCCGTAGGACGGGTCGAACAGCCAGATGAAGACGATCGCCTCGCTGATCGTGGAGATCGCCATCGTGGCGTAGGCGGCGGTCCGGTACAGCGAGATGAACCGGATCTTCCGGTTCATCGCGACGGCGAGGAACAGGCCGGCGGCCATGGTGCCCGGGACGAACAGCGCTGTGTAGATGAGCGTGTGCCCGGCCGCCTGGGCGACAACCGGATCATGCAGCAGGCTCCGGTAATTGCGCAGTCCGACGTACGGCGTGCTGGGCGACAGCAGGTTGCTGCGCTGGAACGACATGACCGCCGACCAGACGACGGGCACGGCGCCGAACAGCGCGATGACCGCCACGCCCGGCGTCACGAACGCCCAGCCGGCGAAATGCTCGGACCCGGTGACGCGGGCCCTGGCCGCGGCCGCCTGGCTCAGGCGCCTGCAGCGGAGCGACGCGGTGGATGCTGCCACGTCACGCGTTCGGGTTGGCGAGAATCTGGTTGACCTGCTGCGCGGCGCTGGCCAGCGCCGCCGCGGGCTGGCTGCGGCCGAGCAGCACGGAAACGATCATGTTGCCGAGCACCTGGGAGATCTTCGGGTAGCTGGGCAGTATGCGGCCGCGCCTGCCGACGTTGCCCAGGTTGCTGATGAACGAGCTCACGCCGGGCAGTGCCTTGTTCATCTGCGCGGAGAACCCCGGGGCGCTGGCGACTGACGCGCGGGTCGGGAGATCCCCGGTGGCCAGCGAGAAGTACTTCACCTGCGCCGGAGCGGTGAGCCACAGCAGGAACTTCTCCGCCGCCTTCACCCGGCGCGCTGCCGTTGTTGAAGATCACCCAGTTGTCCGGGCCGGAGATCGTCTGGTGGCCGCCGGCGCTGCCGGGGAACGACGGCATGATTTGCACGCCGTAGTGCACGTTCGGGAACACGGCCAGATCCCACGGCCCGGTGACCAGCATCCCGATCTTGCCGGAGTTGAACAGGTTGCTGTAAGCCTGGTCGGTCGGGTCCAGGTACACCGAGTGATCGGAAACGGCCATCTGCTGCAGGGTCTTGAGCGATTGCAGCCCGGCTGCGGAGTCGAACGCCGCCTTCTTGTTGTCCGGGGTGAGGATTTGCCCGCCTGCCTCCCACAGCAGTGCCTCCCAGTGCCACACGGTGTCCTCGCTGCCGGGGGTCACGTAGGCGGTTCCGTACTGCTTCTTCGCCGGGTCGGTGAGCTTCTTCGCGTCTGCCGCGAACTGCTGCCAGGTCCAGCCCGGGCCAGGCGGCTGCAGGCCGGCCTGGCGCAGCAGCGTCTTGTTGTAGACGACCGCGAGGTTGTCGACCAGCGCCGGGACGCCGATCACCCGCCCGTGGACGGTGGCGACGTCACGCTCGCCCGCCCAGAAGTCGGCCCAGTTGACGGCGGGCTGCCGCACCATGCTGTTCAGGGTCACCACCTGCGGAATCTGCGCCACGTTGGGTGCCCACGAGCCGTACAGGTAGGCGATGTCGGGCGCGCTGCCGCCGCGCACGGCGGTGAGCACCTTCTGCAGCGAGGTGTCGTTGTTGACGTACAGGCTGGTGACCGTGTGGCCGGGGTTGCGGTGGTCGTACTCGCTGAGCAGATGGGCGAACGCCTTGGCCTCGGCCGACGTGTACCCCTCCCAGATCTGGATCGAGCTGCCGTTCCCGCCCGATCCCCCGCTGCCGGTACCGCAGGCCACCAGGAGCGAGAGCGGTCATACAGGCCCCGAGTGTCACGCCGAGCCGGTGCGTTCTCATCCTGGCATGCCTCCGCAGCCCGCGCTCTCACGCGGCCGCCGCCGCCCGGGCATCCGCCGCCGGAGTGCCGACCGCGTCAACGACTCTTGCGCGAATCATGAACGTTTCAGACATCATCGCGCGAACTAGCGGGCTCGTGTCATGCCAAACGCGCGCTTTGCTGGGACGGAACACCGCCGCAGGCAGCGCGAGCAGGGCCGGGCAGATGACCGCGGCCCGGTACCCGGTCCGCGGCAAAGATCACTCTTCTGCACCATGCTGCGCGCTCTTGCTCGCAGACAGATTGGAATGGAACACTATTGATCTGTGATCAAGGTTGCGTTCATCGGCGCCGGCAGCATCGAGTTCACCCGTAACGTCGTCACCGACCTGTGCGGGTACCGCGAGTTCAGCTCCGGCCTCGGCTGGCCTTGCACGACATCGACGACGGACGGCTCGCGCACGCCGACGCGCTGGGCCGCCGCATCGTCGCCCAGACTGGCTGCGGCGCAACGGTGACGTCGTCGTCCGACCGCGGCGATGTGCTCCGCGGCGCGCATTACGTGATCAACGAAATCCAGGTTGGCGGCTACCGGCCACCAAGCTGGACTTCGAGATCCCGGCCCCGTACGGCGTGCGGCAGACCATCGCGGACACGCTGGGCATCGGCGGCATCTTCCGCGGCCTGCGCACGATCCCGGTGGTGGTCGGGCTCGGCCGGGAGATGGCCGAGCTGTGCCCTGATGCCTACCTGCTCAACTACACCAACCCGATGGCCATGCTGCCCTGGGCCGTGTACGAGGGCACGCCGTTCCAGCGCGTGTTCGGGCTCTGCCACTCGGTCCGGGACACGCACGCGTTCCTGGCCGCGCTGGTCGGCGTTGACCCGGCCGAGGTCAGCTTACACCACGGCCGGGCTCAACCAT
>CAVOIU010000034.1:0-59583 GCA_963695965.1 uncultured Solirubrobacterales bacterium | reverse complement strand
CCTCGGCGGCGACCTGGAGGGCGCCGGCGGCTACGCGAAGGAGCTCACCCCGGAGCAGCAGCAGCGCCAGCAGGAGCTGATGGCCGAGGCGATCGGGAAGGTCGACGTGGTCATCACCACCGCGCTCGTCCCCGGTCGTCGTGCTCCGATCCTCGTCACCGAGGAGGCTGTCAAGCTGATGAAGCCGGGCTCGGTGGTCGTCGACCTCGCGGGTGAGGCGGGTGGCAACTGCGAGTTGTCAGAGCCGGGCAAGACGATCACCGCGCACGACGTGATCATCACCGCCCCGCTGAACGTGCCGAGCACGATGGCCGAGCACGCCTCGCAGCTGTACGCGCGCAACATCGAGGCGCTGCTCGGGCTGATGATCAAGGATGGCAAGCTCGAGCTCGACTTCGAGGACGAGGTGATTGCAGGCGCGTGCATCACTCGCGATAACGAGATCGTCAACGAAGGCGCCAAGCAGGCGGCCGGCGCCGCCACCGCCAGCTAGGGAGCGTTCCGATGAGCCTGGTTACCGATATCGCGATCCTCGCTGCTGGCAGCGTTCGTCGGCTTCGAGGTGATCTCGAAGGTCCCCAACACGCTCCACACGCCGTTGATGTCGGGTACCAACGCGATCCACGGGATCGTGCTGCTCGGCGGGCTCCTGCTGATGCACGTGGCCCACGGCGTGCTCGAGCACCTGCTGCTCGTGATCGCAATCACGTTCGGGACGATCAACGTGATCGGTGGGTTCTTCGTCACCGACCGGATGCTCGAGATGTTCAAGCGGAAGCCAGCGCCAGAACCCGAACCCGAGGAACCGAAGGGCGACGGCACGTGATCGGCGCGACCATCTTCCTGCAGTCCTCGAACTTCATCGACGCCTGCTACATCGTCGCGTTCTCGCTATTCATCTATGGGATGAGCGGCCTTACGGGACCACGCACGGCCGTGCGCGGGAACCAGATCGCCGCCGCAGGGATGGTGGTCGCGGTGGTCGCGACGCTGCTCACGCCGCACGTCCTGTCGGGTTCCTCGACGCCATGGCTGATCGCCCTCGGGCTCGTGCTGGGGACTGCCGTCGGGTTCCCGCCGCGCGCCGGGTCCACATGACCGCGATGCCGCAGATGGTGGCCCTGTTCAACGGCGTCGGCGGCGGCGCCGTAGCGATCATCGCTTGGATCGAGTACCGCCACCAGTTCGGCGGCAGCTACGCATTGAGGATCGAGATCCCCGTCCCTGTTCGCCGCGGTCGTCGGCTCGATCTCCTTCTGGGGCTCCAACATCGCCTTCGGGAAGCTCCAGGCGATCCTCCCTGGCCGCCGATCAAGCTCCCGGGACAGGCGCTGATCAACGGTGGGCTGTTCCTGATCGCGGTCGCAAGCGCGATCATCCTCGCCGCCGGGACCCACTCGCAGGCGCTCTTCATCCTCGGGATCCTGGTGACCGCTGCGGCGCTCGGCAACATGGTGGTGCTGCCGATCGGTGGCGCCGACATGCCGGTCGTGATCTCGCTGCTGAATGCGTTCACGGGGCTGTCTGCCGCCGCCACGGGTGTCGCGCTCAACAACACCGCGTTGATCGTCGCCGGAATGATCGTCGGCGCCTCGGGCACGATCCTGACCAACCTGATGGCGAAGGCGATGAACCGATCGGTACCCGCGATCGTCGCGGGTGGGTTCGGCGGAGAGGTCGCAGCTCCGGCGGAGGGCGACACCGATCGCGGGCCGGTCAAGTCGACGACCGCGGAGGACGTCGCGATCCAGCTCTCCTACGCGCGCCAGGTCGTGATCGCGCCCGGGTACGGCATGGCCGTCGCGCAGGCTCAGTACGCGGTGCGAGACCTCGAGCGGGCGCTCGAGGAGCGGGGCGTGCGGGTGCTGTTCGCGATCCACCCGGTCGCGGGCCGGATGCCCGGTCACATGAACGTGCTGCTCGCCGAGTCGCAGGTGCCCTACGAGGCGGCTGAAGGAGATGGACGAGGTCAACCCTGAGTTTGCGCGCACCGACGTGACGCTCGTGATCGGCGCCAACGACGTGACCAACCCGGCGGCCAAGAACGAGCCCGGCTCGCCGTATCTACGGGTGCCGATCCTCGAGGTGGACAGGTCCCACAATCGGTGGTCGTGCTCAAGCGCTCGATGGCCTCCGGCTTCGCCGGGATCGACAACCCCCTTTCTACGAACCGCAGACGAGCATGCTGTTCGGGGACGCCAAGCAGTCGGTCAGCGAAATCACCCGTCTGCGCATGTGTGAGAGAATCGCTCTAGCTGTGAGGTTAGAGTGCCCCGCCCACTCGCGAACGGTCAAGAGGAAGACCACCCATGGAGCCAAGCCGGCTGAAGGCAATTCCGATCTTCTCGCCAACTTGTCTGACGAGGAGGCCGATCGGCTCGCGGCGTTCGCGACGGAGACCAGCGTCGCCGAGGGTCCAGATCCTGATGAAGCAGGGGGACTACTCGGTCGAGCTGATCGCGATCGAGGAGGGCTCCGCAGACGTGATCCAGGGACGGGGAAGCAGGTCGCGTCGCTCAAGGCAGGCGATTTGATCGGCGAGATCGGCCTGTTCGAGCGCCAGCCGCGGAACGCCGACGTGATCGCGACCTCCCCGATGCGAGTCCTGAAGCTGACTCATTGGGAGATCCGCCGGATGTCCAACGAGACGGTCGAGCGGATCAGGAAGCTCGTCGAAGAGCGACAGGCGGCCGGGGTGGCCGACCCGGCCAACGCGCCGGCCGACCGCTGATCGGCGGGCCGCCGCAAACCCGTCTCCGGCGTCCGTTTTTTCTGTTAGCGTCCCGCCTGCCGAATCCCCGGAATGCCGCCCCGGGGAGCGGGGAGCCCAATTCGTTGGGGCGAGTCTCGCGGTGATCCGTGAGATGCGCTTGTAGAGGAGCGCTAGCCCGTCAGCTAACTCCGTAGGCGTCAGGCGACTGCAATACGGCCTTCGCGGAGCGCCACGCTTGCGGGTTTCTGAAGCTTTCCGACACATAACTTGCGCAAACCCGCAGCACGCGAGGGAGAGCTGGTCAGGGGCGCCGAACGTGGGATCCGAGATGAATCGCTCGCGCGCCACGTTCCTGACGCTGATCGCCGTCCTGGCCGGGGTGGTGATCCTCGCCGGCGCCCCGGTCGCGCTCGCGAGCTCGGGCGGCGGCGCGAGTGCCGGCGGCGTGAGCGCCGGCGGCGCGAGCTCGAGCGGCGCCAGCTCGGGCGGTGCGGCGATGGTGCCGCAGCGCGATCCCAAGGGAATCGAGACCGCCAGCGCCTCGAGCGCCGTGTTCACGCGTACGCTCAGGCGCGGCGATTCCGGGGCCGACGTGAAGACGCTCCAGACGTGGCTGAGCGAGGTCGGATATGGCGTATCGGCCGACGGCAGCTTCGGGCCCCTCACCCAGGCCGCGGTCAAGAGCTTCCAGCAGGCCCACAAGCTCCGGCCCGTCACCGGGGTGGTCGGTCGCAAGACCGCTTCGGCGCTGCTCGCGGCGGTCAAGCAGGCCGGCAAGGTCCTCAAGTCCTCGGGCGGCGGGACGACGACCGGCTTGGTGTTCCCGCTGAAGCCCCTCAGCCGGGTGCTGCCGCCGAGCGACTGGTCCCTCGACCAGGGCATCGACATCGGCACCGTCGGCGCCGCCTGCGGCTCGAAGGTGGTCGAGGTGGCGATGACCTCGGGCACGATCGTCCAGGAGGGGATCGACGGATTCGGCCCGTACGCGCCGGTGCTGAAGGTCTCGAGCGGGCCGTACGCGGGTCGCTACATCTACTACGGGCACGCCGCTCCGGCGCTCGTCAAGGTGGGCGCGCATGTGAGCGCCGGCGAGCCGATCGCCGAGGTCGGGTGCGGGGACGTGGGGATCTCCTCGGGGCCGCATATCGAGATCGGGATCAGCACTCCGGGGGGTCCGCCGTGCTGCCCGTCCTACCAGGAGACCTCCCCGGCCTGGTCCAAGGTCGTGCTGGGCCTCTACAAGCAGGCCGGAGGCTGAGCACCGAGGGCGGAGGCTACCCTCCGCTCTCATGATCGCCCGCGACAGCGCGCTCGAGGCCCTTCAGAGCGAGCGCTTCGATCTGGTGGTGATCGGCGGGGGGATCACCGGGGCGGGAGTGGCCCTCGACGCCGCGTCGCGGGGCTACAGCGTGGCCCTCGTGGAGAAGTCAGACTTCGCGTCGGGCACCAGCAGCCGCTCGTCGAAGCTCGTCCACGGCGGGTTGCGGTATCTCCAGAACTTCGACCTCGGGCTCGTGCGCGAGGCGCTGCTCGAGCGCCAGCTGATGGTCAAGCTCGCGCCGCATCTGGTGAAGCCGCTGCCGCTGGTGGTGTCGGCGTTCGACGGCGCGCGGCCCGACCGCCTGATGGGGATCGGGCTCAACATGTACGACGTGATGGCCGCGCCCGCGCTCCGCGGCCGGATGCGTCCGCGGCGTGCGGCGCAGAGCGCGTCGCGCCCGCAGCGCAACGGCGAGGACAGCGACAGCGACTGGAGCCCGTCCCGGCATCGCTCGATCTCGGGCGAGGAAGTGGTCGAGCTGCTCCCCGCGCTCGCCCAGCGCCACCCGACCGGCGGCTACCTGTTCTACGACTGCCAGACCGACGACGTGCGGCTGGTGCTGACCGTGATGGGGGAGGCGGAGCGGTTCGGTGCGATCCTCGCCAACCGGCTCGAGGTGGTCGAGCTCCTCAGCGAGAACGGCCAGGAGTCCGGGGTGAGGGTGATCGATACGACCACCGGCGAGGAGCTGGCGATCCGTGCCGGCAACGTGATCAACGCGACCGGGGTATGGGCGGACCGGATCCGGCCCGAAGAGCTGCATTCCGAGGCGGAAGTGCCCAGGATCCGGCCGAGCCGCGGGACGCACGTGCTGGTGGACAGCTCCGATCTCCCGCTGGAGGGGGGGGCGATCGTTCCTGCCGGCGAGGGGAGGTCGATCTTCGCGCTGCCGTGGCTCGGGCGCAGCCTGCTGGGGACGACCGACAACAACTACGAGGGCCAGATCGACCATGTGCGTCCCTCGGCGGACGACGTCAAGTACCTGCTCCACGCGACCAACACCTTCTTCGGGACCTCGCTGGGCGCCGGCGACCTCGTCGGCGCCTACGCGGGTGTGCGGCCGCTGATCTCGTCAGGTGACACCAGGAAGTCGGTCGACATCTCGCGCAAGGCGGAGCTGTACGAGACCTCGAGCGGGCTGATCACGATCACGGGCGGAAAGCTCACCACCTGGCGGCGGATGGCGAAGCTTGCGGTCGACCGGCTGGTGGAGCGTGAGGGCCGGGACGCCCCCTGCCGTACCGCCGAGATCCCGCTCGGCCAGCCCATCGATCCGGAGCGTCTTGAGCCGCCCGAGGGCGTCACGCCGGAGTCGTCGAGGCGCTGGCCGCCCGCTACGGCCACGCGGCCGAGCCAGGTGCTCGCGGTGGCCCGCGAGCGCGGCAGAGCTCGCCCAGCGAATCCTCCCGCAGCTGCCCGACCTGCTCGCCGAAGCGGCGTTCTCCGCCCGCCACGAGCAGGCCCGCAGCGTCGGCGACGTCTCCTGCGCCGCACGCGCCTGGGCCTGCTCGCGGGGCGGGAGCTGGCCGACCGGGGGCCGAGGCCCCACTCCGGGTGGCGGAGGCGCTCGGACGGGAGCTCGGATGGGACCCCCGGCGCGTCGAGGAGGAGGTACGGAGTTTCCACGAGGAGGCGGACGCCGAGGGGATCGGGCTGCGGTGAGCGCTCCGGCGCGGCCGCTGCTCACCACGCGCGGAACGCTGGCGCTAGGAGGACGACCGTGGCTGATGGGGATCGTGAACGCGAGCCCCGACTCGTTCTCGGACGCGGGCGGCCGGCGCACGCTCGACGATCGCGTCGCGCTCGCGCACGAGCTGCTCGAGGCCGGCGCGGATCTGATCGACGTCGGGGGCGAGTCGGGCGTTACCAACCGCGCGGCGGTCGACGCCGGCGAGGAGATCGACAGGGTGGCGCCGCTGATCGAGCGCGTGTCCGGTGAGCTCGGGGCGCTGGTGTCGGTCGACACCTACAAGCCGGCGGTCGCACGCGCCGCGATCGAAGCGGGTGCGGCGATCGTGAACGACGTCAGCGGTCTGCGCAACCCGGAGCTCGCCGACGTAGCGCCGACACGGGCGCCGGGCTGGTGTTGATGCACACTCGTGCCGCGCCCAAGCAGAAGCTTCTCGATCCGTCGCTTGACGGCCGCGTCGCGGAGGAGGTGGAGGGGTTTCTGCGGGAGCGGATCGGCGTCGCGCAGGAGCACGGAGTGCAGCGCGAGCAGCTGATGCTCGACCCGGGCCCGGATTTCGGCAAGACGCCAGCACAGACCGTCGAGTCGTTGCGCGCACTCGACCGGCTGCACGCTTCGGGCGCCCGCTCCTGCTGGCCGTCTCGCGCAAGGACTTCGTCGGCGCGATCACGGGACGCGCGCCGCGCGCGCGACTCGCGGGGACGCTCGCGGCGATTGCCTTCGGCGTGCGCGCCGGTGCGCACGTGCTCCGCGTCCACGACGTCGCCGCCGCGGCCGACTTCCTCGCGGTCCAGGCCGCGCTCGAAGGCGAGGTGTCGGTGGACCCCGAGCTCCGCCTGGCCGACGAGCTGCGCTGGGAGCAGGATACGTAGCGAGGCGGTCCGGGCCGCCCGCTCATTGGGCCTCGTCCATCGCCGGCCGCTGCGCCAACGCGGCCGGAGCCCACCGATTCCCCAGGAGGCACGAGAATGGCCATTCTCGACCGGTCGTCACTTGAGCAGAGTCCCCTCGCAGACCTGCACGCGGTCGCCTCGGAGCTGTCGATCGACGGATACCGCCGGCTCCGCAAGGCAGAGCTGATCGACACGATCCTCGAGCGCCAGGGCGGTGAACCAGCGGCCAGCACGGCGGCGTCCGATGAGGAGCCCGAGGCCGAGCGGCCCGCACCACGCCGGCGCGGGCGCCGCCGGAAGACCGAGTCTGCATCGGAAGCGGAGCCCGAGGCCGAGCCCAAGGCCAAGGCCGAGGCCGAGCCCGAGGCCGGTCCCGACGAGATCGAGCCCGAGCGCGAGCGACCCGACCCGGGCCCGCGGACACGAGGGCGCCAGCGTGATGGGCGGCGTGGTGAGGAGCGCCAGCGTGGTGAGGAGCGCCAGCGCGATGAGGAGCGCCAGCGCGATGAGCCAGTCGAGGGTGTCGTCGAGCTGCTCCCGAACGGCTCGGGGTTCGTGCGGGTCAACCCGCCGGAGCCTTCCGACGAGGACGTGTACATCTCCTCGGCCCAGGTCCGCCGCTGCGAGCTCGTCACCGGCGATCGCGTCGCAGGCCCCCGCCGAGCGCCGCGTCGCTCGGAGCGGTTCGCCGCGCTGGTCCGGATCGACACGATCAACGACCGTCCCGCCGCCGAGCTCGCCGACGGCGCTCATTACGAAGATCTGCCGGCCTCGTTTCCGGTGCAGGCGATCGCGCTCGATTCCGCAGACGACCCCGCGCTTGGAGCGATCCCGCCGATCGGGCGAGGCTCACGGGTCGCGATCGTCGGGGAAGCGCAGTCCGGCAAGACCGAGCTGCTGCGGCGCCTGGCCGCGTCGATCGCCGCCCAGGAGGAGCTTCAGCTGTCGGTGGTGCTGGTGGGGGTTCGTCCCGAGGAGGTCCCCGAGTGGCGCGACGGTCCCGCGTCGCCCGCGGTCGCGCTCAGCCTCGCCGCGTCCGGGGACGCGCAGGCCCAAGCCGTCGAGGGAACGGTCGAGCAGGCTCGGCGGATGGCTGCGCGCGGCGCCCACGCCGTGGTGTTGATCGACACGCTGGTGGGACTGCCGGCCCACGTCGGGAGGAAGGCCCTGGGGGCGGCGCGCAATCTCGGCAGCGGATCGCTGACGGTGATCGCGACGGCCTCCGAGCCACTGGGCGGCGAGAGCACCGTGATCGCGCTCGACCGGGCACTCGCGCGCGCGGGTCGGTTCCCCGCGCTGGACCCCGATGCGAGCTGGACGATGCGATGAGAGTTGCTGGGCGCCACGGGCGGGTAGGCTCCCTTTCACCGAGAGAGGAGTGGATTTGCAGTGCGCCAGCTGACTGCGCTTGACCAGCAGTTTCTCGCGCTCGAGAACAGCCGCCACTTCGGCCATGTGGGCGGCTCGCCGTGCTCGATCCCTCGACCGCGCCGGGCGGCGCCGTCACCGTCGCGGACCTCGAGCACCTGATCGCGGAGCGGCCTCCGCTGATCCCGCCGTTCCGCTGGCGTCTGGCCGAGGTGCCGTTCGACCTCGACTACGACTACTGGATCGACGATGCCGATTTCGACCTCGACTTCCACGTCAGGGAGCTCGCGCTGCCACCGGAGGGCGACCGACGAGAAGCTGGCCGAGCAGGTGGCCCGGATCTTCTCGCGCCCGCTCGACCGCTCCCGGCCCTGTGGGAGCTGTACCTGATTCACGGGCTGCCCGAGGGCCGGGTGGCGGTGATGACCAAGATCCACCACGCGGTGATCGACGGCATGTCAGGGGCCGAAATCCAGGGCGCCCTTCTCGACTCGCCCCCCGAGGGTCGCGAACCACCGCCGCCTCTCAGCCAGGCAGCGGACGCCCGCCCCGGGCGAGCTCGAGACGCTCGCCCGCGGAGTGCTCGGCGGATCGCGCATACCCCGTGCGGCTGCTGCGCTCGATTCCGCGGGCGCTACCGAACGTGAGCGAGGTGCCGTCGCTGGGCGACGATCCCGGGACTGAAGCCCGTCGGCCGGCTGGCGGCCCGTGCCAAGAGCATCCTCGGCGGCGGTAGTCGGGTGGTCGGGCGACTGGACATGACGCCGCCACGGACCTCCTTCAACGGCCGGATCTCGGCCCAGCGGCGATTCGTGTTCGGGCGCATGTCGCTGGACGAGGTCAAGGAGGTCAAGAACCTCTACGGGTGCACCGTCAACGACGTCGTCGTCGCGATCTGCGCTGGTGCCGTCCGTCGCTGGCTGATCCAGCACAACGAGCTGCCGGCCGACCCGCTCGTCGCGCAGATACCGGTGTCGGTGCGCAAGGAGAGCCAGCAGGGCACCTATGGCAACCGGATCCTGCTGATGACGGCGCCCCTGTTCACCGACGAGCACGATCCGGTCCGGCGCCTTCAGAGGACCCACGAGGCGCTGGCAGAGATGAAGGAGCGCCACAAGGCGCTCCCCGCGGAGCTCCTCCAGGATGCCAACCAGTTCATCCCTCCGGCCGTGTTCTCGCGCGCCGCGCGGCTGACGTTCTCGCTCGCCTCGAGCAGTCGAGGCCGACCCGCCTGGAATCTGGTGATCTCGAACGTTCCCGGCCCCCAGCTCCCTCTTTACATGGCGGGCGCTCGGCTCGAGGCCAACTACCCGATCTCGGTGATCACCGACGGGAT
This sequence comes from uncultured Solirubrobacterales bacterium, assembly GCA_963695965.1. Lineage (GTDB taxonomy): Bacteria > Actinomycetota > Thermoleophilia > Solirubrobacterales > Solirubrobacteraceae > Palsa-465. Next base: position 50,262 of record CAVOIU010000034.1, on the reverse strand, counting down.
GGGACTCAACATCACCGTGATGAGCTACTGCGGGTCGCTCGACTTCGGCATCGTCGCCGACCGCGAGCAGATGCCCGATCTGTGGTCGATCATGGGCTCGCTCGGGGAGGCGCTGGAAGAGCTTCGGCCGGCTGGCGCCCCGCGGCCTGACACCGCCGCCGAGGCCAACGGCGGCGCGTCGAACGGCGCCGGCGTCGCCGCCGAGGCCGCTTCGGAGCCCGATGCCTGAGCAGTTCAAGGATGTGGGGCGCGGGATCACGCTCTGCTACGAGACGTTCGGCGAGGAGGGCTCACCGCCGCTGCTCCTGATCATGGGCCTCGCAACGCAGATGATCGCCTGGCCCGACGAATTCTGCGAGCAGCTCGCCGATCGTGGCTTCTACGTGGTGCGGTTCGACAACCGCGACGCCGGTCGCTCCACCCGCGTAAGCGGCCCGCCGCCGCCGGTGAGGCAACTGCTCACACGGCGGATCGATCCCGTGCTGTACACGCTCAGCGACATGGCCGAGGACGCCGTGCTGCTGCTGCGCGAGCTCGAGCTCGAGCCGGCCCACGTGGTCGGAGTCTCGATGGGCGGCATGATCGCCCAGACGATCGCGGCCGAGCACCCCGAGTCGGTGCGCTCACTGGTGTCGATCATGTCGACCACCGGCAACCGCTGGAAGGGTCAGCCGGCATTTGGCATCTACCGGTTCCTGCTGCGCCGGGCACCCGCGGATCGTGCCGGCTTCGTCGAGTACCTGACGAGGGTGTACGCCGCGATCGGCTCCACCGGCCTCCCACGCGACGACGAGTGGACCCGCGAGATCGCCGCGCGCAGCTACGACCGCGGCCACGACCCGACCAGCTCGGGCCGTCAGCTCGGCGCGATCGTCGCCTCCGGCGACCGGACGCAGGCGCTCCGACGGATCAGCGCCCCGACGCTCGTGATCCACGGCACCGCCGACCGGATGGTCCGGCCCTCGGGAGGTCGGGCGACCGCACGGGCGATCCCCGGTGCTCGGCTGATGATGGTCGACGGCATGGGCCACGACCTTCCCGCGGCCGCGTGGCCGCAGCTCGTCGGCGCGATCGGCGACCACGCGAAGGCCGCCGACGGAGCCGCCGTCACCGCCTGATCAGCGACCCGCCCCCGGGATCCGAGCCACGCTGCTCAGCGGGAGATCGCGACCTTCGTGATCCGGCCGCGGCTGTCGAACACGGCCCGCACGGGGGCCCCGCGCCGGCCGGACATGCAGTAGCGATACTCGTGCCCGGGTCGCGATACCGGCTGCCCTGCGCGGTAGAGCGCCTGAACCGCGGTCTCTCCCACGCGGATGGGACCGATGCCGGTGCGTGTGAGCCGATCGCTCGCAGCCAGGCAGCTCGTGGCCGGAACCCCGTCGGCCCGCTCCCACATCTCCAGATAGGCCTCCGCGCCCTGGAACATGCTCGCCATCAGGGACGGGCCGCCGTCGAGTTGGAGCGAGTGCAGCCAGTCGGCGTACATCCCGTAGTTCGCGAGCCCGTCCGTGTTCAGGTCGAACGTCCGCTGGCCCCACTGCTCTCGGGTGAACGTGATCCGCCCGTCGTAGGACTTGAACGGGTAGGTGATCGGCGTGTTGGAAGGCCCGGGCTGATCGCCCAGGCCGTTCTCGTCCGAGCCCCAGCCGAAGCCCGCGTGGTATCCGGGGTCACGGACGGCCATGTCCGCCTTCCAGGTCGCGACGAACGCCGCGGAGGGCTCGACCGGGGGGGTGACGAAGCCGCCCGCCGCGTACACCCGCTGGAACAGCTGCGGCGAGGAGCAGCAGTGAGCTGAGACGACTCCGGAATAGTGATCGGCTTCGGCGATCGACAGCGCCGCCGTGGCGGTCTTGGAGTCCATGTGGTCTAGCTGGATCAGCACGTGCTGCTTGATCATCTGCTGGATCAGGTAGGCCCCCAGCCCGGTCAGTCCGCGGGTGTTGCACTGAGGGCCGGGGCCGTAGATCGGCGCCGGGCTCCCCTTGAGCATCGAGGAGAGCGGCCCGTTGATCAGCTGGGCGAGCGGCCCGCTCGGGGGCACGGTGAGCTGCTCGGCGTCCTGGTCCTGCGCGGGACACGGCTGAAGCGTCCAGAAGCTGCCGGTCTCCTCCCGGTTGCCGACGTTGATGATCGTCCCGGTGGCGCCGGCGATCATCTTCGTGCCGCCGAACGCGTTGTCGAACTCGTGCACGGGGAAGAACGTCCGCACCCCCAGCTGCTCGACGTGCTTGAGCCCCGCATCGACCTGGGCGGGCCCACATTGCGGGACGTTGTTCATCTCCCCGCACCCGAACAGCCGCGAGACCTCGATGCCCTCGATCACCGCGAGCTTGCCCTGGCTGATCACGCGCCGGGCCTGGAACGGATCGGTGACGATCCGGAACCAGCCCCTGCCGGGGCCGCCGGACTGCGCATCGATGTAGTCCTGGAGCGCGTGCAGGTCGCGGTTCTGGATGTCGACGCTGGCCATGTCGTTGCACGGGTTATGGCGCGTGGTCATCAGCCCGCAGAGCGCCTCGTTGTCGACGAGGTTGGTGACCATCACGCGCAGGCCGGCCTTCCATGCCCGCTCGATTCCCGTGTAATAGTCGCCCTCCTCGGCGAGCGCGGTGGGGCTCGGCCATTCCTTGAAGGTGGGCCAGCCGTGCATGTCGCTGGGGCGTGGCGAGCCGCCGAAGTCGAGAAAGTCCTCGACCTCGCCGTTGGTCCCCTGCTGCTCGGCGGCGCAGCTCGCGGGCAGCGCGTACGGGGCGCCGAACGGGCTAAACGGCGCTCCGCAGTGCCAGTCCCCGCCGAACAACTCGAACGCGGTCACGTGCGCGTGTCCCTCGACCGTGCCGAGCACGTCGGATTCCGGGCTCGCGGCGGTGAAGTTCGCTCCGGTGGCGTCGACGCTGGCCTCCGGGTAGGTGGCACAGCCGGTAGCGAGGGCGAACCTGACCCGGAGCCGGGTCGCGGTTCCGGCATTGGTGATCGTGAACCCGCGCTGCCTGCTTCCGTTGACTCGCCACTCGGCCGAGCCGCTCGGCGCGCTCTGCGCTTGGAGCGCGCCGCTCCCAGCGTCCGTCAGGTATGCGCCGGCCCGCGTGTACAGCAGGTACACCCCGAGCGCCGCGGCCTGCATCCGGAACGGGCCCTGACCGGACGCGATCGAACGGCCGCCGGGCGATGATCGCAGCGCGTAGCAACCGTGTACGAGCGAATATCTGGTGAGGGCCGGTCCGCTCGGGCCAGCCGCCCGCGCGGCCGGGCTCGAGGCTGAGCCGGTGAGAACGGCACCCGTTCCGAGCGCTACCGCGAGCACGATCGGAGCTCGTCTGGCCAGCCATGTGAGGCTCGGACCCATGCTCAGCCTTCCTCCCTATGCCGCCCGGTGTTCCCGCAACATCCGCCGATTATGAAGACAACGGCGCCGAGAAGCCGCAGCTGGGTTACACGACGGCGATCTGCGCTACTACGCGGCCGGGGCGGGGTTAGAGTCGTGCCGATGCGATTCCGCACGATGCTGATCGCGACCGTAGCGATGGGGGCCTGCCTGCTCGCCCCGGCAGGCGCCGCGGCAAGCGCGACCCCGTATCTGAACCGCGTCGCGGCGGCGCTCCGCCACCACGCTCCCGGGACCGAAGGCAAGGTGTGGTGGATCTCGCGCGGGAACAAGTTGCCGTCCGGCTGGCTGCTGCAGACGCCCGACTGCTGGGGAAGCCTGCACTGCGGTCAGCCGCCGCCGGGAGGAGTCGCGTTCCTGGAGCGCGTCACCCAGATGGTCGCCGGCGCCCAGCGGAGCGTGGACTTCGCCGGGCTGTTCCCGCCGCCGGAGAAGCTGTTCCGTAAGGCGATCGTGGCCGGTCTCCGGCAGGCGATCCAGCGCGGGTACCGGCCCACCGTCAGATTCCTCATCGGGGTGTTCCCGGGCAGGCCATTCGATCGCCCCGGTCCGTATGTGCGCGACCTCTCAAACGACCTCGGCGGCGTCCTTCCAATCGAGGTGGCGTACATGTCGACCTATCGGGAGCGCCAGGTGGCCGGAGTGGTCGCCAGCTCATGGGACCACTCCAAGATCCTGGACGTCGACGGCCGTAGCGCGATCGTCGGCGGGATGAACTGGTGGACGAGCGACTACCTGGAGACGGCGCATCCGATCAACGACATCTCGATGGAGGTAGTGGGGCCGGCCGCTGACGACGTGTCGAAGTTCGGGGACCTGCTCTGGGGCTGGACCTGCGCCCACCGCAAGAACCCGCTGTACGTGTACTACGCATCGCACGGCATCAGCGGGTGCGGCGCTCACCTGCCGACGCTGCCGGTGATCGCCACCGGCAGCGTCCCGATCCTCACCGTGGGGCGGCTGGGCAACGGGATCGAGGTCCCGGGAGAAGCGGGGAGGCAGTCCCCGCCGATCGCGGCCACGCCGGTGAGGGGAAACAAGTGCACCTTCCTGCAGCGCGATTACTCCCAGACCAACGACGACCGCGCCTACGAGTACCGCAACCCCGGAGAGGACGCGCTGCGTGCGCTGATCGGGACTGCCCACCGCTCGATCTTCATCTCGCAACAGGACCTGCTCTCCTGCCGTCCCAAGCCGATCGTCGCGACCGAGGCGTACTTCGACGAGCGCGTGTTCGCGGCGCTCGGAGCCAAGGTCGGGGCCGCCGTCCCGATCAAGATCGTGCTGTCCGGCGATCACGCGGGCGAGTACGCCAACGGGTACTCGCTCAAGGACGTCGCGCAGGTCCTGACCAAGGTCGTCGAGCGCCAGCGGCGGATCAGCTACAACGCGGCGAGGGTCCTGGTCTGCCGCGACGTGGGCCTCGCCACCGTGCACAACGGGCCGGGAGCCACCTGGCCCGGCGGCAAGGGGTTCGGGAACCACGCCAAGGTCGTCGCCGTCGACGATCAGGCGTTCTACCTCGGCTCTGAGAACCTGTATCCCGCCCGCCTGCAGGAGCTCGGCGAGATCGTCGAGAGTCCTGCCGCGGCCGCAGAATTGAGGTTCGAGTATCTCGACCCGATGTGGCGCTGGTCGCGCGCGTACGCGTTGATCGACCCGGGCCGGGTGTGCGGCCGCTTCTAGGCAAGGGGCCGTTTCAGCGGTAGCTCTCGGGGGCGTGGGTGAGCCCCTGCCAGTTCTCCGGGTCGTGGCCGAAGGCGACCAGCGCGCCGGTCTCCTCGGCGAGACGGCGCAGGAGCTCCAGCGACCGGTTCGCGCCCTCGCGCGAGAACAGGCCGCGCGGATGGGCCCGCCCCTCCCACTGGTCGCGGTTGTCGGCCGCGTCAGCGGTCAGCAGCATCGGGCCGGTCTCCTCGAGCTGGAGCAGCAGCGAGGTATGGCCTGCGGAGTGCCCGGGCGTCTCCAACAGCCGGATCGCTCCGTCGCCGAACAGATCCAGCTCGCCTTCGGATAGCTGCCAGCGCAGCTCGGGGCGGTCGTAGTCAGCCCGGACGTAGCCGGTCGCGATCGCCGACTCGGCCGCCAGCGCGGCCTCGCGCTCGCGCCGGTGCGCCACCACCGTTGCGTCGGGAAAGTGGCCGAGGGCGCCGGTGTGATCCATATGCAGGTGGGTGTGGACCACGTAACGGACCGAGCTCGGCGCGACGCCCATCCGCTCGAGCTGTGCGACGCAGTGCTGGTCCGCCGACATGTGTGTCTCGAAGATGTCCGCCAGCCCGCCCCAATGCGCCTTCGGGTCATACGCGACGGGCAGTGGGTTGCCGCCGTCGACGACGACGTCCCCGTCTGGGTGGCGCAGCAGGTAGAACGGCACCGGGACCTCGACCCCGCCCAGGCCGAGCGTTCCGCTGCTGAACAGGAACAGCTCCAAGCCGGTCATAACGGCAATCCTATGGCCGAGCGCCTCGCGAGAGCGGATCAGTACGCCGTGCACCGGGAGCGGTGCCGTGCCGAAGCCTTGTACCGCGGCTGCTGCCCCCGCAGCCATAGGTGCTCGTCGACCTCCGCGGCGTCGAGGACCGGGCGGGCGGCCACGAGCAGCTCGACGGCATGCAGCGCGCACGCGCGGATCTCGACCTCCTCGGGGGAGCCATGGTCGATCAGCTCCCCACGCTCGATCCGTGCGACGAGCTCTGGCTCGAACTCAAGGACGCCGTCGAGCCTGAGCACGTGCGGAACCAGGTTGTCGGCGAACATCGTCAGCCTGTCGAGGTCGTAGAACCGGGCGACGCCGCTCCGGGCGAGATCCGCCGCGGTTATCTGTGCGCGCTTGAGGAACGCGAGCTCGAGCTCCTGGTAGCGGGAGGTGTCCGAGAAGCACTCCCACCCGCCCAGGTGGGTTGCGAGCGTGACCGCCGAGCCTCGGGCAGAGTCGACCAGTGTGGAGAAGCTCCCGCCGTGCTCGGCGATCAGCCGGCTGCCGAGGTCGTTGAGGGACTCGGCGAACAGGCCCATCAGCTCGTGGCCAGGGTCCTGGGCGAGGGTGTCCGCAACCTCATCGGGTTCGATCTGCATGAGCTCTCGGGCGTTCCACGGCCCGCGCTCGGAGAACCGCTCCCGGAGCCCGTCCGCAATCGTCGAGTACCCGGAGCGCCCCTCGCGCTTGTGCAGCGTCGGGAACCAGCCCGAGCCGAAGTTGATCGCGTCGAGGGTCACCCAGAACGCGGCGAGCTCCTCGCGCTGGCCGGTGCGCGTGAGGGCTTGCGAGGGCAGATCGTCCCCGCCGCCGCCGCTCGCCGGCGCCCGATCCAGCCGCAGGCTCGCCGCGTAGGCCGGGATCACCCGGCGGTCGATCGACACGTGACGGGCACGCTGTGCGACCACGGCACATGCCGCTCTGAGCTCATTCAGCAGATCTGCGACGACCAGCCTCCTCGCTACCGTTGAGGCCCCAATCATGCCTGAGACCGAAACGCAGCTGGATGCCCTGCTGGAGGGACTTAATGAGCCGCAGCGGGACGCGGTCATCTACCCGGGCGGCCCGCTGCTGATCCTCGCGGGGGCGGGTTCGGGCAAGACGCGGGTCCTCACCCACCGGATCGCCTATCTGCTGGCGACGGGGGCGGCGAGGCCGGACGAGATCCTCGCGATCACGTTCACCAACAAGGCGGCGCAGGAGATGCGTGACCGCGCCGGGATGCTCGTCGGCGGCCGCGTCCGCGCGATGTGGGTGATGACCTTCCACGCCGCGTGCGCGCGGATGCTCCGGGCTCACGCGGACAAGCTCGGGTACACGCGGCAGTTCACGATCTACGACCAGGCCGACTCGCGGCGATTGATCAAGCGCTGCCTCGACGAGCTGGGGGTCGATCCCAAACGCTTCACCCCGGCGGCGATCGGCTCGCAGATCTCCGCGTCCAAGAACATGTTGCGTGACGCGGACGCCTACGCGCAGGTCGTCGGCTCGTACTTCGAGCAGACCGTCGCCGACGTGTACCGCGAGTACGAGCGTCAGCTGCACCGGATGAACGCGATGGACTTCGACGACCTGCTGGTCCGCGCGGTCAACGTGCTCGAGCTGTTCCAGGAGGTCCGTGACCGCTACGCCACCGGCTTTCGCCACGTGCTGGTGGACGAGTACCAGGACACCAACCACGCGCAGTACCGCTGGCTCCAGCTGCTCGCCTCAGAGCACCGCAACCTCTCGGTGGTCGGCGACCCGGATCAGTCGGTGTACCAGTTTCGGGGGCCGACATCCGCAACATCCTCGAGTTCGAGGACGACTTCGTCGACGCCCACGTGGTGCGCCTGGAGCAGAACTACCGCTCGACCCAGAACATCCTCGACGCCGCCAACGCGGTGATCGAGAACAACCGCGGCCGCAAGTCGAAGAAGCTGTGGTCGGACCTCGGCCCGGGCGACCCGATCAAGCTCCGCGAGCTCGACGACGAGCACGCCGAGGCGCGGTTCGTGACCGGTGAGATCGTGCGCCTGATCGACGAAGGCGTGTCGCGATCGGAGATCGCCGTCTTCTACCGGACCAATGCCCAGTCCCGGGTTCTCGAGGACACGCTGACACGTGCGGAGATCGCCTACCAGGTGATCGGTGGGACCAAGTTCTACGAGCGGGCCGAGATCAAGGACGCGATCGCCTACCTGGTCGCTCTGGTCAACCCGCACGACGCGGGCTCGTTCACCCGGATCGTCAACTCCCCCCGGCGTGGGATCGGTTCCACCTCGTCTCCCACGTCCTGTCGTTCGCCAACACGACCGGGATCTCGGTCTGGGACGCGGCCTCCGAGCCCGAGCAGGTCCCGGGGCTCGGGGCCGCCGGCGATCAATGCCCTACGCCGCTTCATGGGGACGATGCACGTCCTGCGCGAGCGGGCAGAGTCGGGTGCGCCGGTCGCGGAGCTGGTCAAGGAGCGTCCTGCGGGAGAGCGGGTACATGGAGTGGCTCGAGGCCGAGCGGACGATCGAGGCGCAGGGGAGGATCGAGAACCTCGAGGAGCTCGTCAATGTGGCCGCCGAGTACGACGCCGCCGAGTCGGAGTCGCGCTCGCTGGAGGAGTTCCTCGAGCAGGTCTCATTGCGCTCCGACGCCGACGAGCGCTCAGACGACGAGGGCCTCGTGACGCTGATGACGCTGCACAACGCGAAGGGGCTCGAGTTTGGGATCGTGTTCATGATCGGCTGCGAGGAGGGCGTGTTCCCGCACTCGCGGGCGCTCGATGAAGGCGGGCTGGAGGAGGAGCGCCGGCTCTGCTACGTCGGGATCACCCGCGCCGAGCGGGACCTGTACATGTGCTACGCCCGCACCCGCAACGTCTTCGGCTCGCGGGCCTGGGGAGCGCCCAGCCGGTTCCTCAGCGAAATCCCGGCCGGGCTGACCGATCGCGAGGAGCAGCGGCCCACGTTCTCAGGGGTCCGCGCCCGAGCCACATCCTGGAGCTCGGGTGGCGCAACGCAGCCCGCCTGGTCACCCGACCAGGCGGCACCCGTCGCCTACCGGCTCGGCGAGGACGTCACCCATCCCACCTTCGGCGAGGGTGTGGTCACCGGAATCGAGCCGGGCGGGATCGTCGTGATCCGCTTCAGCAAGGACCGCTCCGAGCGCAAGCTGGTGGCGGATCTAGCGCCGATCAGCCGGCGCTAGATCCGCGGGCGGGGCCGACCGGGTCGGATCGGCCCCGCGCAGGCCTCAGAACGACCTGTACTTGCCGTTGCCGATCGTGAAGCCATGCCTGGACGTGTTCCTGCAGGTCACGGTCTTCGCCGCGATCGTGCAGGTGACGCCGACCGAGCTCCAGGTGGCGCCGGGGCGGAGCGTGGCGGTGTTCTTGCCGATCCATGACGCCTGGCTGATCAGCACCAGCTGAGCGCGGCCGCGCCTGGTGATCTGGACAAACGGATCGCCCGCAGGCCCGCCGTTCTTCGGGCGCGGGATCCCCACCGCGCTACAGAGGAGCGTGTTGGCCGGCTTCCCCGGTGCGTGGATCTTGAGGCCGCACTCGACCGAGAGCGCCTTGTTCTGCCAGCGCTTCGCCGTCGACGCGGCGGATGCGGCGGTCGGCGCTGCGACGGCCGCTACGGTCATGAGCCCTGCGAGTGTGCGCTTATGTGTCATCACATTTGCCTTTCCTCAGCTGTCTTTGCATACACAGCACGAGGCTCTCCAAGTAAGACCGCATAAGCGGTTAGGATCGGATTAGGAGCAGCGCCGGGGTCGCCGTCTCGCCGATCCACTAGCGTCCAGCGAGATGCCAGCGACGATCATCGACGGCCGTGAGGTGGCCGCGCGCGTGCGCGCGGAGGTCGCCCGCGACGTGGCGGAGATGGCTGAGCGGGCGGGCCGCGCGCCCGGTCTGGCCACGATTCTGGTCGGCGACGATCCGGGGTCCGCCGTGTACGTCGCCAACAAGCGCAAGGCGTGCGCGGAGGTGGGGATCGGCGACTTCCATCGCCACCTTCCGGCCGACGCGGCTCAGGACGAGGTGGCCGCGGCGATCGAGGAGGGCAACCACAACCCGGAGATCAGCGGCATCCTGCTCCAGCTCCCCGTGCCGGCCGGCCTCGACGGCGCGGCGCTGACGGCGACGATCGCGCCCGAGAAGGACGTCGACGGGCTCACGCCGATCAGCGCCGGACGCCTGCTCAGGGCACGCCGGGCCTCCGACCGTGCACACCATTGGGGGTGATCGAGCTGCTCGACAGCTATGGCGTTGCGCTGGAGGGCGCGGAGGCCGTCGTGGTGGGACGCTCGGACCTCGTCGGCAAGCCGGTCTCCCAGCTGCTTCTCCAGCGCAACGCGACGGTGACGATGTGCCATTCACGGACACGAGAGCTCCCGGTCGTGTGCTCGCGGGCCGACGTCCTGATCGTCGCGGTCGGCGTCCCGCGGCTGATCGGCGCGGATCACGTCAAGCCCGACGCCACCGTGATCGACGTGGGCATCAATCGCACCGAGGACGGTCTCACCGGCGACGTCGACTTTGAGCCGGTCGCCGAGAGGGCGGGCCTTCTCTCTCCCGTTCCCGGCGGAGTGGGCCCGATGACGATCGCGATGCTGATGCGGAACACGGTCGAGGCCGCTCGGCTCCAGCAGGAGTGAGCGATGGCGAGGGTTCGCCCCGAGCGGCGGGCTGGGCTGACCCACGGCGACGTGATCGCCGCGGCGAGCGCGCTGGCGTTGCTGATCCTGATGTTCGCCACCCAGTGGTACGCCGTGGCGGGCATCCCTGGAACCTCCGCGCATGCCGAGGCCGTCACCACGGAGAACGCGTGGGGCGCCCTGTCCGTCCTGCGCTGGTGATCTCCTGACGGTCGCCGCCGCCGGCGGCGGGGTGCCGATCCACGGGCGCGACGCCTCCAGAAGCGCGGTCGCGCTCACCCGGCTCGCGGTCGCCGGCCTGGGGTCGCTGACGGCGCTCCTGCTCACCTACCGGGTGCTCATCTGCCTCCCCGCCCCCTCCCAGGTGGTCGATCAGAAGCTGGGGGCGGTGCTCGGGGTGATCAGCGCCTACGGGATCGCGCTCGGTGGGTATGAGGCGATCCGCGGGCAGCGCGCCCGATCCCGCTCGACAAATCCAGGCATCCAAGCCGCCGGATGCCGTGGTTTCCGGGGCGAGCCCCTCGGTAGTGTTGGGTGGGCCGGGTGTCCCATCCGGCAGGAGGGCGACGCTGATCATCGAATCAATAGCCCTACCCACAGTGCTCCTCCAGGAGGGGGTTACCGTGAATCTCGACAACGTCCGGCGCGACGACTGGCTCGTCGGCGGTCTCGCGCTGTTGCTGGTGCTGGATCTGCTAATCCTGGCCTGGTTCTCGTTCGGCGGCACCGTCACCGTCGGTTCGACGGCGATCTCGTTCGGCGGCTCGCTGACCGCGACCGACGCGCCCGACGCGTGGCTCGGTGTTCTTGCCGTGATCTCGGGTGTGCTCGTGCTCGTCGACATCGCGCTCGAGCGGCTCTCGCCGCAGACGGCCGTACCGGCGATTGGCGGCAGTCGTGTCACGACGCGGTTCGTCCTCGCGGCGGCCACCGGCGTGTTCATGGCGCTGAAGTTCCTGTTCAACCTGGACCATTTCAGCAACCTCGGGTTCGGCTTCTGGCTCGGGGCGGTGCTTGTGATCGCCTTGATCTACGTCGCGATGCAGGCCCGTCATGCGGCGGGTATCGCTCCGCGACGGCCGCCGGCTCCCACGGGCCCGACGGGACCGACGGGACCGCCCGGATCATCGGGACCGCCTGCGGTCTGAGACCCGCAGTGACCAGGCAGTGATCTGCCGCGGATGAGCTTCGATCCATCGAGGCTACGGCGCGGCGAGTGGATCGTCGGGGCGGGCAGCGTGCTGCTGCTCGTCTCGATTCTGCTGCTTCCGTGGTACGGCGGCTCGCACACCGTCGATGGTTGGAACGCGCTGACACGCTTTCGCTGGCTGGCTGTCCTCACGCTTGCCGTCGCGGCTGCGCTGCTGTTCTTCCAGGCGACCCGACCGGCGCCCGCGCTCCCGGTCACGCTCAGCCTGTTCGTCGCGGTCCTGGGCACGCTCACAGCCGCATGGCTGATCTACCGGGTCGGAATCAACCCGGCGGGCGGGGAGGAAGATCGGGGGGTGGGTCGCTCTGGCCGGCGCGCTCGCAATCGGCTACGGCGGCTTTGCCTCGCTGCGCCGGGAGGGCATCTCTCCGGGGACGCCCCGGCGGTGATCCCCACCGTCGATCCCTGGGCGCGGGACGGTTCCTAGAATTGCCCGTTCGATGCTCGAGCGTGCCCAGGTACTCCACGTCGCCCGGCTGGCGCGCCTCGAGCTGACCGAGAACGAGGTCGAGCGGATGGGCACTGAGCTGTCCAAGGTGCTCGACCACATCGACAAGATCCGCGAGCTCGACCTGAAGGGGGTCCCGCCGACTTCTCACGTGATCGACGTATCGAACGTGTTGAGGGCGGACGAGCCACGACCGTGCCTCCCGCTCGAGGCCGCGCTCGAGGCTGCTCCCGAACCTGTCGAGACGGCTGCGGGCAAGGGCTTCGGCGTTCCCAGCCCGGGACCAGCCGCCGAGTGAGCGAGCTCCTCGATCTCACCGCGGCCGCCGCAGCCGCCGGGTCCGGGCAGGGGACATCGACGCCGCCGAGCTGTTCGAGCTCTACCGTGAGCGCGCCGCCGCCGATGTGCTGGGCGCGTTCACCTGGGTGGTCGAGCGCCCACCCGCGCAGGGGCCGTCGAGGGCGCGCCCCTCGGAGGGGTCCCGATCGCGGTCAAGGACCTGTTCTGCACGGAGGGGATCCCCAGCCAGGCCGGCTCGCGGATCCTTGAGGGCTACCGCCCGCCGTACACCGCGACCGTCGTTGACAAGCTCCACCGAGCCGGCGCGCCGCTGCTCGGCAAGACCAACCAGGACGAGTTCGCGATGGGGTCCTCGAACGAGAACTCCGCATATGGCCCGGTGCTCAACCCGTGGGATCGCAGCCGAGTTCCCGGGGGGTCATCGGGGGGAAGCGCCGCCGCGGTCGCGGCGGGACTCGCTCCGTGGGCGATCGGCACCGACACCGGCGGCTCGATTCGCCAGCCCGCGGCGCTGTGCGGGATCGTCGGCCTCAAGCCCACCTACGGCGCGTGCTCGCGCTACGGGATGATCGCGTTCGCCTCCTCGCTGGACCAGGCGGGCCCGCTGACCCGCGACGTGACCGACGCCGCGCTGCTGTTTAGCCACATGGTCGGGCGGGATCCCCTCGACTCGACCTCGCTCGAGTTCCCAGACGAGATCGCGCTGCCGAGCGCCGAGGACCTCAAGGGAGTCCGCCTCGGCGTGCCCGAGGAGCTGGCCGGCACCGAGGGTGGGGTGGAGGCGGGCGTGCGCGAGTGCTTCGACCGGACGCTCCTGCTCGCCGAGAAGCTCGGAGCTTCGGTGGAGCCGTGCCGGCTTCCACACGCTCCCCACGCGCTGTCGGCGTACTACCTGATCGCCCCTGCGGAGGCCTCGGCCAACCTCGCGCGCTACGACGGCGTTCGCTACGGACTGCGCGTCGACGGCGACGGTGATCTGATCTCGATGTACAACCACACCCGCTCGAGGGGCTTCGGTGATGAGGTCAAGCGCAGGATCATGCTCGGGACCTACGCGCTCTCGAGCGGCTACTACGACGCCTATTACGGCACGGCCCAGAAGGTCCGGACGAAGATCACCGAGGACTTTCGGGACGCGTTTGCATCGTTTGACTTCATCGTCACCCCGACCAGCCCGTGGACCGCGTTCGAGCTCGGCTCCAAGACCGACGATCCCCTGACGATGTACCTGAACGACTTCTGCACGGTCCCGATGTCGCTGGCCGGGATCCCGGCGGTCTCGATCCCATGCGGGCTCAGTGACGGCCTCCCGGTCGGGCTTCAGCTGGCGGGTCCTGCGTTCAGCGAGGCGCGGCTTCTGGATGCCGCCTTCGCGCTCGAGCGCACGATCGGCTTCGACGGCGGCGAGGCACGCCGGTGAGCGCCGGGGGCATCGAGTACGAACCCGTCATCGGGCTGGAGATCCACGTGCAGCTCAAGACGCGCACGAAGATGTTCTGCGGGTGCGAGGTGTCCTTCGGCGACCCGCCGAACACGCACACGTGCCCCGTGTGCCTCGGTCTCCCCGGAGCGCTCCCGGTGGCCAATGAGCGCGCAGTCCAGTTCGCGCTGCGGATCGGGCTCGCGCTCCAATCCGAGATCTCGTCCCGCTCGATCTTCCACCGGAAGAACTACTTCTATCCGGACAGCCCAAAGGGCTACCAGATCTCCCAGTACGACATCCCGCTGTGCCGTGGAGGCCGGCTGGGAGACGTACGGATCCACCGCGTCCATCTCGAGGAGGACGCCGCCAAGCTCAACCACCTCGGCCAGAGCGGACGGATTCACGGGGCGGACCGCAGCTGGGTGGATTTCAACCGCTGCGGCACGCCGCTCGTGGAGATCGTGACCGAGCCGGACATCACTTCCCCCGAGCAGGCGCGCGATTGGCTGGTGGTCCTACGCGAGACGCTGCGCCAGCTCGGCGTCTCGGACGTCGACATGTCGCAGGGGTCGCTGCGGTGCGACGCGAACGTATCGGTGCGCCCTCGCGGCTCCCACGAGCTCGGGACGAAGACCGAGCTGAAGAACATGAACTCGTTCGCGTTCCTCGAGCGTGGGGTCACCGGAGATCGAACGGCAGGTCGAGCTCCTGCTGCGGGCGACACGGTCGTCCAGGAGACCCTCCACTTCGACCCCACCAGCGACCGGCTGACGCCGTTGCGGTCCAAGGAGGAGGCGCACGACTACCGCTACTTCCCCGAGCCCGACCTGGTGCCGCTGCTCGCCACCGACGAGATGCGCGAGAGCGCCGCGCGCGAGCTGCCGCCGAGCTGCCGACCGAGCGCGCGGCGAGGTTCGAGCGAGCTCGGCCTGAGCGCCGAGCGATCGTGGATGCTCGCGTTCCGGCCTGAGCTCGGCGACTACTTCGAGCGCGCGCTCACAGTTGCTGGTAGCAGCGGCGATCCGGTGGTCGATCGCCAACTGGATCGAGCAGCTGATCGAGCGGATCGGCTCGAGCGCGGACCCGGGCGCCTCCAAGGTGACGCCGGAGAGCCTGGCGCGCTGGCGGCGATGGTGAAGGCGAAGGCGGTCAGCCGCGACGCGGCGCGCGAGGTCCTGAGCAGCTCGTCGAGGAGCGGCGGGGACCCACGCGAGATCGTCGAGCGCGAGGGGCTCGGCGCGATCTCGGCCGAGGAGGACGGGCTCGTCGAGTCGTCGATCGGGCGATCGCCTCGGACCCCGAGGCCGCCGAGCAGGTCCGCGCTGGCAACATGCGGGCGATCGGGCCGCTCGTTGGATTCGTGATGCGCGAGACAAAGGGCCGCGCCGACGGCAAGGAGATCACGCAGCTGATCCGCGAGCGGCTGGGGTAGCCGCGGCTTCGTCAGCCGCCGCTCGGCGCAGGCGTAGGATTGAGCGCTCCGTAACCGTCTTCAGGAGGCCGACGGATGTCACGACTCATTCGCATGGACCAGACCGGGCACACGACCGTGGCGCAGTGGACCGCCGAGGACCCAGCGAGCGTGGAGGCTGCCGTGGCCGCGTTCCGCGAGCAGCTTCACGAGGGGTACTTCGCGGTCGTCTCCGAGGGCGAGGGCCGGGCCGAGCAGGTCCGCGAGCTCCCGCTCGACGCGCCGCTCGTGATCCTCCGCCGGCCGATCGCCGGGGGCTAGGAGCGCCGCGTGGGAGCGGGCCCAGCGGTGGCCGCGGCGCTGCCGGAGCTCGAAGCCGTCTACTGGCGCCCGCGGGTCACCGACCGGCGCCTGATCCGCAGCGGCCGGCTCTGGACGCTGATCACGGTCGCCCACAGCTTCCCGTTTCTCGCGGCCGCCGTCGCGCTCGCGGCGCTCAAGCCGATCACGCTGCCGGTCGACCTGATCCTGATCGCGCACGCATGGGCGATCCCGGAGCTCTACGCCGCCAGGGGCGCCAACGTCCTGCGTCCCGGCGCAGGCGCCGACCCTGGGGCCGAACGCGTGGCGCTCGGGCTGCTCGGGGACCTGCTCGACCGCCGGACACGCGAGCTGCAGGCGCGCACCGGGCTCGTGCTCGAGCGAGGCCGGCTCGGCGTCTGGCTCGTCGGGGAGGCCGGCGCCGCGCTCGTCAGGCCGGGCGGACGCCGGGTCAATTGCTACTGCGTGAAGGCGAGCGACCCGGAGCTGCCCCCGGGCGACCGGATCGCGCACCTGGTGCTCGCGCTGCGCGAGGACGAGGCGGGGTTCGCGACGGTCGCCAATCTCGCGTTCGCCGGCGCGCCGTGGCGGCTTCGGCGGAGGCTGACCGACGCCCCCCGGCCGGCGCTGGCGGCAGCGGTCGCCGCCGCCCGCGCCTAGGCCTAAGGCCCCTCGGCCGACGGGAGCTCAACATCTTTATACCTCGGGCCAATGTGGGCTTTAGGTGCCGGGAGCATGATTCCGGCCATGACACGTCCAGCCGCAACTTCCAGGGTGATGCTCCTCGAGGATCGCCGCGGCGGCTCGGCTCCGACCGGAAACGCTCCGGTCCGGCGCTATCGCCTCGCCCGGCTCCGCTTCGACGGCGCCCCGTCCGATCCCGGGAAGCGCTTCGAGTACCTGAAGCGCTCCCACGACTAAGAGCCCGGCAAGTTATCCGCCGGTAGTGGGCCGCGCGCGCCGCGGGTGCGGGGACTCGGCCGCCGAGCGCGGGCGGCTTGACAGGCTCGCTCGGGCTTGGGAACGTTCGTCGCATCGGAGGAACGGGGCCACGGAGGATGAGGGCAAGCTTGGTCGGGACGGTCGCTGCGCGCGGTTCCCGGCTCGAGATTCGCCGAGGCCTGGGCGTCCTCGTGACGACAGTCGCGGTGCTCCTGGCCTTCGTTCCTCCAGCCGCGAGCGGGAACCACAGGGGCCGGTCGAAGGCTTCCTGCAAGAAGGGGCGCTGGTGCTCGCTGCGGAGCGGGCAGCACCCGTTCGAGGCGTGGACGCTCGGGACGTCGAACGCCACCGCCGATGCGAGCGCGTTACGCGCCGCGGTCAGCCTGCTCGATTCGCTGTGGGGGCCTGAGACGAACCTGATGGGCCAGCCGCTACCCGATGTTCCGAAAGGCAGCGGTGGACAACAGGGGCAGGACAGCGGCAACGACTCGAGCATGCTCGATGTTTATGTCGTGCAGCCCAGCCAGGTCGTCCGCCGGGAGGGTCGCAAACGCACGATCGGCGCCGACTTGGCCGCGGAGGTGACAACGGGCACCTCCGCCGCCCATCACCCGCCGCACGGGAGGAGCGGGTTCCTCCTCGTGGGGCGTAATCGGCTCTCTTCAACGGGATTCAAGAGTGATCTCGCGCATGAGTTCTTCCACGCGCTCCAAGACGCCCACAACGCCACGACGTCGAACTCGTGCCCCCACGACCGGTTCTGGTTCGACGAGGCGTCGGCGACGTGGGCCGAGTCGTATTTCGTGCCCCGCACGGCTCCGGAGGAGGTGTACGACAGGTTTGCGACGTTCCAGGCCGGAACGACCTGGGGACTCGAAGATGAGAACGACAGCGACCATCCATACGCCTCGTTCATCTGGCCCTACTTCATGCAGCAGCAGGCGGGAGCCGACTCGGTGGCGGGCGTCTACAAGGACGCCGAGAGCGCTTCGGACTGCCAGGCGCTGATGAACGCGGTCGACAACCAGGTGTCGTTCGCCTCGAGCTTCCGCAAGTTCGCGCTGCGCAACCTCGACGACTCCGCGACGTTCGACACCGGCGACTTGTCGCCGATCACCCCTCGCTACCAGGAGCTCCACGCCGACTTCCCGGACAGCGAGCAACCGGAGATCAATGAAGGATCGCTGGAACCGCAGACCGGCGACGCGCCGCCAATCTCCGAATCGCTCAAGGTCCCCGTGCTGCGCGCGTGGTACTACCACTTCGAGGTCGACCCGAACGTAGGTCAGGTGGTCGTGGACGGCTCGAAGCTCTCGCCGGATGGCGGCTTCGATCTCGACGCGGTCAAGAACGTCAACGGGTCATGGCAGGTGCAGCATCTCGGCGCCGGCAAGACCACGATCTGCACGAGTCCCGACAGCGTGACGGATATCTACCTCGTCGTCTCCAATCACGACTATGACCCCAAGAACACGCTCACCGGGCAGCTTCAGATCTCGCCGCTGTTCACCAGCTGCGGGTGTCCTGACTACACGAAGGTCAGCGCGTTCAACGGCACGGCGAGCTTCTCGTTCGACGGCTCGGCCTCCGCAACCTACCCAGGTGGTGACCACGAGTCGATCAGCCTGCATCACAGCGCGAGCGGGCTGGCCCTGAGCGCCCCGCTGAACAGCTCGGACGTCGGAAACGCTGCGTTCGACGGCCCGATCAGCTCAGGCACGGTGTCCGTCAACCAGGTTGACGATTACGTCCCGAGCTCCGGCGATCCGTCGCACACGACAGCGCAGGGCAGCGGCGCTCCGGACCCGACCAACTCGCAGGTGTCGGTCACGTTCGATCCGGCGGCATGCACGTACTTGCTCGCCGTCAGCGGCGCCGTTGCGACGATTCAGGCCGGTGACGGACCCCCGCCCGACGACGGTGGGATCAACGACACCGCGACCAGTCCCTACCTGCCCGTGCCGGCGGGGCTGAGCCTGTCGGGGAGCGTGACGATCCAGGTCTACGCAGCCGGGCCGACCGACACAACCGGGATCAAAGCCGGCTACTACAGCTTCGGCCCGTTCAGCTCCTGGGGAGGGGAGCTGGCGCAGGTGAAGGGCGCCGCGGCCGATCAGCCAATGGGAACCGCGACCTTCACATGGAACCTGACGCCGACGCTCAGGCCCTCGTCCAGCCATTCACGCCGTGCTGGAGCCGATCGCGAGCACCGCGGAGTCCTGGCGGCGCCTAAGAAAATCCGAAGTCGCCCCGGGTCCAGCGGATCCGAGCGGTACGCTTGAGACATGCAAACTGAAGTCGAAGCCCGCCCGCATCACACTCCGATTGTCCGGAAGGCGTTCGCGGGGGTGGTCTTGGTCGTCGCAGTGGCGCTCGCGCTGAAGCTGGTGATCGGCTTCGTGATCGCGATCTTCTGGACGGTCGCCATCATTGCGATCGTGCTTGCGGTCCTCTGGGCCCTTAAGACGCTCGTCTGGTAGGCGCGCCCGTGGCGGGCGCAGGTTACGTCGTCATCTGCCTGTTCTTCGGGCTGGCCGGTGGCGTGATCGGTCGGATCAAGGGAAGCTCGTTCTTCCTGTGGTTCCTGATCTCGGGGCTGATCCCGTTCATCGGGCTGATCACGGCGATCTGCTACCGGTGGGAGGACCGCGAGCTCAGGCGGAAGTGCCCGGGGTGCGGACGCGTGGTCAAGCTGCACGACGCGCTCTGCATCAAGTGCGGGACCGAGCTCGAGTATCCCGAGGTCGCGATCGTCTCCGAGGCCGCGGCTCGACGTCGCACCGCGTAGCCCGAACGACCATGCAGCGACCGCTTCACCGTTGGTGAGGCCGCAAACCCGCTGGTAGACTCGGCGTTTCCGAGCCACCGCGGAGGACCTGCGGGGTACTCGGAAACGAACGCACCCCGAACCCGAGTCGCGAAAGGAGGACAGCGCCATGCGTGCAGTCGACGCCCTGATGGAATGCCTTAAGGCCGAGGGTGTGGACGTCGTATTCGGCCTCCCCGGCGGCGCCAACCTTCCCACCTACGACGCTTTCTACGACGCGGGTATCAAGCACATCCTGGTGCGTCACGAGGCCGGCGGCGGGCACGCCGCCGAGGGCTACGCGAAGGCGACCGGGAAGGTGGGCGTGTCGATCGGGACCAGCGGTCCTGGCGCGACGAACCTGGTGACGCCGATCTGCGACGCGATGATGGACTCGGTGCCGGTGGTGTTCCTCACCGGTCAGGTCCGCACGGAGCTGCTCGGCACCGACGGCTTCCAGGAGGCCGACACGATCGGGATCACGATGCCGATCGTCAAGCACAGCTTCATGATCCAGCACCCGCTGGAGATCCCCCGCACGATCCACGAGGCGTTCCACATCGCACGCACCGGTCGTCCAGGACCAGTGGTCGTGGATATTCCACAGGATCTCAGTCGTGCCGACATCGAGTACGAGCCCGTGACCGACGTGCACCTCCCCGGCTACCAGCCGACCACCGACGGCAACCAGAAGCAGATCCGGCTCGCCGCCAAGGCGCTCGCCAACTCCCGCCGGCCGGTGATCTACGCGGGCGGGGGCGTCGTCAGCGCAAACGCGGCCGCCGAGCTGACCGAGCTCGGGACCGCCGACCGCTTCCCGGTCACCTGCACGGTGATGGGGCTGGGCGCGTTTCCCGCCCCCCACGAGCAGTGGCTCGGAATGCTCGGCATGCACGGCACGCGCGCGGCCAACTACGCGATGGACGAGGCTGACCTGATCGTCGCGATCGGCGCGCGCTTCGACGACAGGATCACCGGCAAGCTCGACGAATTTGCCCCGCGCGCGAAGTTCATCCATATCGACATAGACCCGGCTGAAATTTCAAAGAACGTCCCGGCGCACATCCCGATCGTCGGCGATGCGAAGAACATCCTCCCTCGGCTGACCGCCGAGTACCGCTCACTCGAGCCCGACTCCGGACGGCTGGAGGAATGGTGGTCCCGGGTTCGCGCCTGGCAGCAGCGCCACCCGCTCCGCTACGAGGACTCGAAGGACTCGGAGATCAAGCCCCAGTACATGATCGAGGCCCTGTACGAGGCGACGGGCGGCAACGCGATCGTCACCAGCGACGTCGGGCAACACCAGATGTGGACCGCGCAGTACTTCCACTTCCCGGCGCCGAGGCGGTGGATCAACTCGGGCGGATTGGGAACGATGGGCTTCGGCCTACCGGCCGCGATGGGCGCAAAGGTCGGGTGCCCGGATCAGACGGTGGTGTGCGTCGCGGGCGACGGCTCGGTGCAGATGAACGCCCAGGAGCTGGCGACCTGCGCCCAGGAGGGCATCGCGATCAAGGTGTTCGTGATGAACAACGGCTACCTGGGGATGGTCCGCCAGTGGCAGGAGCTGTTCTGGGACAAGCGCTACAGCCAGGTGGACATGGGCCAGTGGCCCGACTTCGTCAAGCTGGCGGAGGCCTACGGAGCAACCGGTGTGCGGCTCGAGGACAAGCGCACGCTGGTCGATGACATCCGCGCGGCGATCGAGACCGAGGGGCCGGTCCTCGCCGACGTTCGCGTCACGCGCGAGGAGAACACGTATCCGATGATCCCGGCCGGCCAGCCGGCGCGGAACATGGTCGGCTGATGGGCGAGCCAGGCACCAAGGAGGTCCTTTCGCTGGAGGAGTTGGACGCCGCCGTCGGCGTGCGGACGGGCCGCAAGCACATCGTCTCGATCCTCGTCGAGAACAAGCCGGGTGTTCTGACCAGGATCGCCGGCCTGTTCGCCCGGCGCGGGTTCAACATCGACACGCTCGCGGTCGGCCCGACGGAGGATGAGCGCCTGTCACGGGTCACGCTGACGCTCGACGGAGCGCTGCACCCGATCGACCAGGTCACCAAGCAGCTGCACAAGCTGGTCAACGTGCTGAAGATCCGCGACCTCGAGCCGGAGGAGACGCTGGCCCGCGAGCTGGCGTTGTTCAAGGTCTCGGCCGACGGGCCGGCGCGCGCCGAGGTGATGCAGATCTGCGAGATCTTCCGGGCCAAGGTGGTCGATGTCACGCGCCGCTCGGTCGTGGTCGAGGTCACCGGCACGCACGACAAGGTCGACGCGTTCGAGCAGCTGGTACGGCCGTTCGGGCTGATCGAGATGGCCCGAACCGGCGAGATCGCCATCTCCCGTGGCCGGGCGGAGACCTAGCGCCACCGTCCGGTGAGGACGGACGACGGCACGGCTGTCGCCGCTCGGCCGGCCCTGGCTCGATCGCGGCGCGCCTGCGCGCGGCTCGATCGGCGGATCGAGGCAGGTCTGCGGCGATCTCGCTCGACCGGCGGCCCGACGCTCGTCAGCGTGACCGCACCGGTCGCCGGCCGCGATCGACCCGACCGCGATCGTGGCCGCATCACGGCGGCCGGGCGAGGACTGGTTCTGCCTGGAGCAGCCCGACCGGGACGGGTGGGCGCTCGCGGCGCTCGGCTGTGCCCGCGTGCTCGAAGCCACCGGCGAGGACCGGTTTCAGCCGATCGCGCGCCGCTGGCGCGCGATCATCGGCGGCGCGCTCACGGACCTCCCGCGACGGCCCGCCGGGGTCGGGCCCGGTGGCGCGTCGGCGGCTTCGCGTTCGCGCCCGACGGAGGCGCGCGCGGCGACTGGACGGCTTCGCGCCCGCTTCGCTGCTCGTCCCGGAGGTCTCGCTCGCCCGCCGGGGCGACCGCGCCGCGTGACGTTCAACCTCGAGCTCGCCCGGACGACACCCCCGAGGATCTCCGCACCCGAGTCGACCGGCGGCTCCGCGAGCTGGCCGAACGGGAGTTGCCGCTGTTGGATCCCGCGCCGGTCGGCGGGTACCCGTCCACAGCCCGCTGCCGCCGGCCCACTACGAGGAGGCCGTGGCTGCCGCGGTCCAGCGGATCCGAAGCGCCGAGCTCGAGAAGATCGTGCTGGCGAGGGAAGTGGATGTGCACGCACCGGTCGACCACGACCCGGCCGCGCTGCTGGGGCTGCTGCGTGAGGAGTTCGGCTCCTGCTACGTGTTCGCGGTGGGGAGGGGCGAGGCGACGTTCGTCGCCGCCAGCCCCGAGCTGCTCGTCCGGAGGAAGGACAGCGGGCGAGCACGGTCGCGCTGGCGGGTTCGATCGGCCGGAGCGCCGACCCGGCGGTCGACGATCATCTGGGCGAGCGGCTGCTGCGCAGCGAGAAGGATCGGCGAGGAGAACGCGATCGTGGCTCGCAGGATCGCGCGCGCACTGCGACCGCTGTCGGTGTGGGTCACCGCCGCTCCCGAGCCGGCGCTGGTGCGAGTCGCGAACATCCAGCACCTGGCGACCCCGATCCGGCGCAGCTCGCCTCCCCGGTCGAGGCGATCGAGCTCGCTGGAGCGCTCCACCCGACGCCGGCGGTCGGCGGCGAGCCGCGCGACGGCGCGATGCGGCTGATTCCGGCGCTGGAGGGACTCGACCGCGGGTGGTACGCCGGGCCCGTGGGCTGGACTGACGCCGCCGGCGACGGCGAGTTCTGCGTGGCGCTGCGCTGCGCGCTGCTCGGGGTCGACGGCACGGCTGTACGCGGGCTGCGGGATCGTCGCCGACTCCGATCCGGCCGCCGAGCTGGGGGAGACCGAGGTCAAGCTCGGCGCGCTGCTGCCGCTGCTCGCGGGGTAGCCGCGTAGCCGCGACTGACGGTCGCGCCGTCCTTGCCGGCGCCTACGCTGCGGTGATGAACGAGTTCTCCGTCCGCGCCCGCTCGCTCGTGGACCGGATCGAGTCCGAACGGCCGGACCCGCGCCTGGCCGAGGAGCTCGAGGTGCTGCGGGCCGTCTGGCGCTCGCTTCCTCCTGCCGAGCGCCTCGAGGCAGCCGATTCGGCGCGTGCACTGGCCGAGGCCCAGCGGCGCGCTGCGCCGCCGCCGCTCGCCGATGACAACGCCGCCGCTCAGCTCGCGCTCAGCGGGTTGGACCGGATCGACGTGGACGCGCCGCCCGAGCGCCGCTACGACGGGCCGGGCGACCCGGACGCCCTGCTCACGCACTTCGGCCTGGACCGGTTCCGTCCGGGACAGCGTGAGGCGGTGGCCGCGGCGCTGGCGGGCCGCGACAGCCTCGTGGTGATGCCCACAGGTGGCGGCAAGAGCCTCTGCTACCAGCTGCCCGGGATCGCGACCGATGCGCTCACGGTCGTCGTCTCGCCGCTGATCGCGCTGATGGCCGATCAGTACCGGCGGCTGGTGCTGGGCGGGCATCCGGCCGCGATGATCGCCTCTGGGATGGATCCGGGCGCCGCCGCCCGCGCCCTGGCGGACGTCCGAGACGGCCACGCGCGGATCGTGCTGTGCTCCCCCGAGCGCTTTGCCTCCTCGAGCTTCATGTCGGCGCTGGCGCAGCGCCGTGTGGGCCTGTTCGCCGTAGACGAGGCTCACTGCGTATCGGAATGGGGTCACGACTTCCGGCCCGACTACCTACGGCTCCGCGGCGTGATCGACCGGCTCGGCTCGCCGACCGTGATGGCCTGCACCGCCACCGCGACCGAGCAGGTCGCCGAGGAGATCAGCTCGCGGCTCGGCCTGCGCGACCCGCATGTGCTCCGAGCCGGGTTTGACCGGCCCAATCTGAGCCTCGACGTGATCGCGCTCGAGGGGCCGGGGTCGAAGGCGCGCAAGCACATGCTCCTCTCGATCGCGCTCTCAGATCCCGCCAGCCGGCCGGCGATCGTCTACTGCGGCACTCGCAAAGAGGTGGAGGAGGTCTCAGAGCGGCTGCGGTCAGAGGGCCTGCTCGCCGTCGGCTACCACGCCGGCATGCCAGCCGACGAGCGCGCTTCCGCCCAGCATCGCTTCATGGAGGGCGACGCCGAGATCGTCGTCGCGACCAACGCATTCGGGATGGGAGTCGACAAGGCCAACGTCCGCACGGTCGCCCACTGGGCGATTCCCAAGAGCGTCGAGGCCTACTACCAGGAGGTCGGCCGTGGCGGGCGCGACGGCCGGCCCGCCCGGGCGCTGCTGCTCGCGAGCCGAGCCGACCTCGGGCGGCTGATCAACTTCATCAAGGGCGACTCGGTCGAGACCGAGGACGTGCTCGCCTACACGCGGCGCCTGCAGGCCGCCGGCCAAGGCGAGACGGCGGTGATCGACGCGCCGCGAGCCGATCGCGACCGGGTCTGCCTCGGGATCGCCGAGCGGGCGGGCCTGTGCGCGCTCGAGCCGGCGCCCGGCGGGAGGCTGCAAGTCGCGTTCTCCGCCTCAGGAGATCCCCGCGAGGTCACGTCCATCTGTCGAGTCGCGCGCGACCGTGCATGGCGTGCCTACCGCGCGATCGAGTCGTTCAGCTCGCCCTCGGCGGAGTGCCGGCGCCGTGCGCTGCTCGATCACTTCGGCGACAGCCGTCCAGGCGCGCCGCTCGGGCGCTGCTGCGACGTTTGCGACCCCGCCACGATTGGCCTTCCCGACCCAGCGTCGCTGACGCCGACACGATCCAAGCGCAGCCGCGCGCCCGACACCCCGCCGGTCGATCCGGCCGACGCCGGGCTCCTCGAGACGTTGCGGCGCTGGCGCGTGGGCGCCAGCAAGGGAAAACCCGCGTACACGGTTGCCCACAACAGCACCCTGGAGGCGATCGCCACGCTGCGGCCGCGGTCGCTGGCCGAGCTCGCGACGATCAAGGGCATCGGACCGACCTTCGTCGAGCGCCACGCAGCGGAGGTGCTGGCACTCGTCGCGGAGGCAACCGGGTAGCCCGGTGGCCCTCGGCCCGCGCCGGCGCGCGTGCGTCGTGCTCTTTCAGCTGCTCGCAGCCGCGCTCGAGCTGCTCTGGACGACGTAGTCGGCGACCCGCTCGGCGGCCACGCGCAGGCGTCTGAAGTACGCGGCTCGGCTCAGGTTGAGATCGAATGCGACCTGCTCGTGGCTGGCGGACGGCTCGATATAGCCGCGGACCACGACGCGTTTGAGGAGCTGCTCGTTGGCGCTCTCACCGAACGCGTGATCGGCCGCGTGGCGCAAGAGGATCCGCACGGACTCGACCCGCTCCTCGGGGTTCTCGCCGGTGGCGAGCGGGCTGCGGGCGAGCTCGTGGGGAACCCGGAAGTTGCGCAGCGCGACCCGCACCGACTCGACGTCGATCTCGCGGCGCTGCTCCTCCCGGCGCGGGCTCGGCAGTCCCAGCTCGGAGTACACGACACCGTGTTGCGCAGCGATCAACCCACCCGGCCCATAGTCGATCCGGTGGCACTGGATAGACACCTGCCCGACGTTGAGGTCGAGCTCTGGGATGTGCTCGGCCCCGAGTGCGCGTGCGAACTCGAGCGCCCCGGGGATGTCCGGGTTGATCGGCATGTACGCGAACCGCGGATTCGGGACCCCGGAGCGAAGGATCCCCGCGATCCCGAGCATCGCCTGCACCCTTGCCGCGCGGTCCCGCGTGAGATCCACGGAGTCGTGCCACAGGACGGAGTCGCCGAGCCCGGCGTCGTCGCGCGCATGCTCGAGCCACGGCCCGACCAGCGGGTCCTCCCAGGCGAATTCCGGAGCTGTCTGCACGCTCATGCACACCATGTAGCCGCACAATCGGTCGGTCCGGTCACGTGCGATCGCGACCCGTTCCGGCGAGCGCTCGAAGAACGGGCGGGTGAGCTGCCACCAGTCGTCGAACCGGTAGGTCAGCGCCAGCTGCGCGATCTCGTCCGCGTCGCCGGGGCGCAGGTCATCGATCCTGTAGTCGACGCTGCCCTGCCAGCCGAAGCCCCACTTGATGGTGGCGTTGTCGATCAGGTGGGCCATGTCGATCGTGAGCAGGGGGTCGCGGTCGCGGGCGCGCTCGTAGAGGTAGTCGACGATCCGCCGGCGGAGCTCGCGCTCGCGGTCGGGATCCCGGTGGCGGAAGTCGGCCCGCAGCGCCTTGCGCACCAGCTCGTGCAAGGCCAGCCCGTCACCCACCGGCTCGGTGAAGGTCAGCGACGACAACCGCTCGTAGGCAGCGCGTGGATCGCTATCCGGGAGCACCGCTTCCAACAGCTCCACGGTGGTTACGCGGGCGATCGATGCGACCGCCAGGGCCGACAGCCGCACGCCCCGAAGCTCGGATTCGGCCAATCGCCGGATCAGCTGTCGCAGCAGGTCGGCCTGCTCGCTGCCGGACACGGGCGTCCAGTCGGGGTCACCGCTCGCCGCCTCGGCGGCCAGGGCGAGTGCGAGTGGGTAGCCCTGGGCCCATTCGACGATTGCGGGGCCACGCTCGTCGTCGAGACCGTGAGTGGCCAGGAGGCTGAGCGCCTCCCCGTCCGAGAGCGTCTCGAGCTGGACCTCGGTCGCCACTCCCTCCCAGATACCGGTGAGCCACGCTGGATCGGGAGCCGTGCGGCCCGCGATCACGATCACTGCCGATCCGGGAAGCGAGGGCAGGAGCGACCGGCGCAGGTACCCGTCGAGGCCTGTCATCCGCTCGTAGGTGTCGATCAGGACGAGCGGGCGCGAGCTCGAGCGCGCCGGTCCGAGCGCCTCCTCGAGCGCGTCCGAAGCGGGGGAGAGCTCCCGGCCCTCGACCGAAAAGGATTCCCAGCCGCGCGCGGAGGCGCGACGCTCGAACTCCCGCAGCAGCGTGCTCTTGCCAATCCCGCCCGGCCCGTGTACGAACACGACGGCCGCCGGCTGATCCTCCTCGCCGAGGCACCGCTCGAGCAGGCCGAGCTCGGCCTCGCGTCCCACAAACCGTTCGCGATCGCGATCCGCGAGCCGGGTGGCGAGCGTCGCCCCCTGATCACGCGCGTTGCGCGGTGACTTCGGATGCCCCTCCTCCACGACCCCCGAAGCGTACCCGCTCCAGATGCGCTCCGGGGGTCGCTGTGGACTAGCTCGTCCCGAGGACCTTTGCCTTCTGCGTGGCGAACTCCTCATCGGTCAGCACGCCGCGGTCGTGCAGGTCCGCGAGCCGGCCGAGCTGTGCCGTCGGGTCGGTCTGCGCCGCGGTGGCGCCGGCCGCCGCCTGCGCGGCTGCCGCCTGCATGTCGGCGAGGCTCTGGCCGCCGATCATGATGTTGGCTCCGGGTGCCGGGGCATTTGCGGTGACCGCGTCGATCAGCTTGTCGCTCGCCTCGTCCTTGGCCAGGGCGAAGCGGGTGGGCTGCCCGGGTGACCCGTACGCCTCCATCTGGCGCGCCGCCGCCTGCATGTACTTGCTCTTGTTGCCCTCGAGCGAGAGGTAGATGATCAGCATCTGACGATCGTCGGGTAGACCCATCGTCACGTTCATCCCCTGGAGCTCGTTCCGCTTCGCGTTGAAGCCGTCGCGGTCCCAGGTCTTGAGGATCTTTCCGGGGACCAGGTTGCCGTGGTCCTGCTTGTCCTCGATCGCGTACACCTTTGTGGCCGAAGCCGCGAGCACGAAGCTGTTCGGCAGCCCACCCGTCTGCATCTGATCCATCCCGCCCATCGTGCGCGGCATCATCACGCGGCTCAGCCCCCTCGCACCCTTCACGAATCCCCGGTTCACCGCGCCGACTCCGGCGGCCCCGAGCATCATGTCCTGGGTCGCCTGCTCGCAGCGGGCCGCGGCCTCGACCAGCTCGCCGACGGCCTTCGTCGCCACGTTGACCGCCTGCTCGTTCATCCGCAGATCGTCATCGGACAACTGCTTCATCTCTTCACCCCTTTGGCTTGATGGATAGTGCTACCAGCCGTAGATCAGCGCGGCCGACGGATTGTCAGGGTCGAACTTGACGGTGATCGGGCTTCCGGCGGCGAGCCCCTCGAGCTGGGCCGGCAGAAAGCTCTGCGTGATCGTGGTGTCGTACGGCGCGCCGTCGGCCGGCGCGATCGTCACGTCCACCTCCGTCTTCTGGCCGCCGCCCATGTCCATCTCGCCGGTGGGGCGCATCGCCTTGATCAGCCCGGAAGCCTCAACGCCCGAGGCGCCGAGCTTGTTGGCGAGCTGCGCGTACGCGGCCTGCGCGGCCATGTCGCCGCCGCCCGTCATGCCCTTGATGCCACCCGCGTTCGCCATCGCACCGGCTGCCTGCTGCTGTGCCGTCTTGACCCGATCGAGTAGTCCCATGCCCCTTCTTCTCCTTTGGTTGGTCTCCCGGAATAGGGAGCCAGCCGAACCTACAGCCAAAGGGCGGAATTACCGTCTCGTTCTGGTCTCGTTCAGGTCTCGCGCGCGTTCGGCGGGGGCGATGCTTGCCAGCAGAGTCCTCGCGCTGGACTGGAATCGCGCCAGGTCGCGGTACGGCCGGGCGACGAGCATCGCACCCTCCAATCCGCTGATGATCATCCGTGCGGTGTCCGTGGCGGATCCGTTGAAACTCAGGTCCCCATCCGACCGGCCCTGCTCGAGCACACCTTCCAGCCACACCTCGTTCGCATCGAAGAATGCGATGACCGCGTCCCTGATTGGTTTCGGAAGGGTCTGGTACTCGGCCGCAAGCATCCCGCAGAGGCACATGCGCCGGCCGCGCAGCGAGTCCGCGTATAGACCGGCGTAGGCATCGAGCTTCGCCACCGCGTCGTCAGGTCGGCCGCCGATCCGCTCCAGGGCGTCCGAGAACCGCCGGGTGTATCGGTCGATCAGTGCCTGCCCCAGCTCCGCTTTTCCGGGGAAGTGGTAGTGGAGGCTGGCCTTGGTGAGAGCCAGCTCGGCGGCGACGTCGGCGTAGCTGAACCCGTTGAAGCCACGCACCTGGACGAGTCGCTCGGCGACGTCGAGGATCCGCTGCGCGGTGTCCCGCTTGTCCGGCACCGCGTTCATGGCAGGGCCCGTGGGCTTTGTCGGCATCCCGGCGATTGTCGCAGACGGCGCCTTGACTTTCTACCTACTAGTAGGTCAGAATAACGGCGTGGCACGGAGGGACGGTTACGTGGTCTGGCATCGGGACGAGCTCGAGCGGTCCGGTAACTGGGCACTCGTGCGACGGTCGCTGGGCTGCCGGGCGTTCGGGGTCAACCTCGTCGAGATCCCCGCCGGCGAGTCGATCCCGGAGCACGATGAGACCGACCGCGACCAGGAGGAGCTGTTCTTCGTGATCTCCGGCTCGCCCACGCTGGTGATCGACGGCGAGGAGCATCCCGCGCCGCAGGGGACATTCGCCCGGCTCGACCCTGCCCTGCGGCGGACGGTACGCAACGGCTCCTCGGAGCCTGCTTCCGTGCTGATCGTCTCGGCGCCGACGACCAGCGGGTACACGCCGATGGAGTGGGCGTAGAGTCCCAAGCGGCGTCGGTCGCTGACCGTGACGACGTTTCCGACCGTACGGGTTGCCGCGATCCAGGCGACCCCGATCATCCTCGACGCGGAGGGTTGCGTGCAGAAGGCGGAGCAGCTGCTGCGCGAGGCGGCAGACCGCGGCGTCCAGCTTGCGGTGCTGCCCGAGTGCTTCATCCCGCTCTACCCGTCGAACTCGTGGGCGGTCCAGGCGGCCGGCTTCGGCGGATGGGACCAGATGTGGGAGCGCCTGTGGGCGAACTCGGTCGATGTGCCGGGGCCGCTGCTGGACCGTCTCGTGACGGTTTGCCGCGAGCGCGAGCTGTTCTGCGTGCTGGGCGTCAACGAGCGGGAGTCCGAGCGACCCGGAACGCTCTACAACACGCTCGTCTACCTGGGGCCATCGGGGTTGCTCGCACGCCACCGCAAGCTGATGCCGACCCAGCATGAGCGGCTCTTCCACGGGATCGGTGCCGGCGAGGACCTGGCGGTCGTCGACGCCGCCGGCGCACGAGTCGGCGGACTGATCTGCTGGGAGAACCGGATGCCGCTCGCTCGTTACCAGGTGTATCGCGGCGGTCCGCAGATCTGGGTCGCGCCGACGGCCGATGACAGCGACGGGTGGCTGGCGTCGATGCGTCACATCGCGATCGAGTCCGGGGCGTTCGTCGTGTCCGTGCCGCAGTTCATTCCCGCCGCTGCGTTCCCGGACGACTTCCCCGTGCCGCTGCCCGAAGGGAAGGAGGTGTTCGGCCGCGGTGGCGCAGCCGTGATCGAGCCGACCCGGGGCGACGTGATCGGCGGACCTCTGTATGACGAGGAGGGAATGGTCCTCGCCGACTGCGACCTGCGCAGTGGCCTGCACGCCAAGCGGTGGTTTGACTCGGTCGGCCACTACAGCCGCGAGGATGTGCTCACGCACGATGATCCCGAGCTCGCGGTGCCAAGCGAGTGAGCTCGACGTACAACGGCGGCTCGCGCAGCCTGCAGGACCGCTTCGACACACGCCGGCTCGCCGACCGCCTCGACGACAAGTTCGTCTCCCGCGGGGTGATCGACGCCGACGACCGGGCGTTCATCGAGCGGATGGACATGTTCTTCCTCGCCACGGCCGACGGGGCAGGGCGCCCCCAATGCTCGTACAAGGGCGGCGACCCTGGCTTCGTCCGGGTCCTCGACGAGCGCACGGTCGCGTTCCCGAACTACGACGGCAACGGCATGTACCTGTCGTTGGGCAACCTGCTCGAGAACCCGCAGATCGGAATGCTGTTCATCGATTTCGTCTCCGCGCGGCCCTCGAGACTGCGACTCAACGGGACCGCGAGCGTCGACGAAGCCGACGAGCTGACCGACCAGTACCCCGGCGCCCAGTTCATCGTGCGGGTGAGCGCGACGCAGGTGTTCCCGAACTGCCCGCGATACATCCACCGGATGGCGCTCATCGAACGATCGCGATTCGTCCCGCGCGCCGGCCGGGAGGCTCCGGTTCCGGACTGGAAGCGGTCGGCCTGGGCGTGCGACGTGCTGCCGGCCGCGACCGACACATCACCGTAGGCTCGGGCGCTGCCGCTGCCACGGCGTCCGTTTCATCGATCGCCCGCATCGCGACAAGTACAGTGAAGGGTGAGGAGAGATTTGAATGCCCGGAGCGCATGTCGGAGGCTCTGAGTCCCGTTCTGCGCTGAGTGGCGATCGGGGGATGTCGCCGGGGCGCCGCCCGTCCGCGAGCCGAAGGTGCACGAGGACGGGCCGCCGGTGCTGATCACGCGCAGGCGAGTGCTGATCGCGGGGGTCGTGATCGTGGTCGGGCTGATCGGCGTCTACTTCTTGATCCCGAAGCTGGCCGGTCTGGGGCAGACGTGGGGCCGGCTTCGACGGGGCGATCCGCTCTGGCTCGCGGCGGGAGCCGCGCTCGAGCTGCTGTCGATAGCCGGCTATGCGATCTTGTTCCGGACGGTCTTCGGTCGCGGCGTGCCGCGGATCGACTGGCGTGCGAGTGTGGAGATCCCGCTCGCCGGGATCGCGGCGATTCGCCTGGTGGCGGCGGCCGGCGCTGGCGGGGTGGCTGTGACCGCTTGGGCGCTGCGCCGGGCCGGTATGTCCGCCCCGGTGATCGCGTGCCGGATCGTCGCGAGCCTGGTGGTGCAGTACTCGGTCTACCTCGGAGCGGTGATCGTCTGTGGACTGGGCCTGTGGGCCGGAGTGTTCGGCGGCGGCGGCTCCGTCCTGATCACGGTCCTGCCCGCCGCGTGCGCGGCGGTTCTGGCGGTGGCCGTCGTCAGCCTTGCGCTGTTGCCACGCGACCTCGAGCACCGCCTCGAGCGCTTAGGGAGTAGTCCGCGGCCGTTCGGTTGGCTGGCGAGGCTGCTCGCGAAGGCCCCCGACACCCTTGGCAGCGGAGTCCGGACGGCGGGCGAGCTCGCTCGCGAGAGGCGTCTGGGCCTGTTGGGAGCGGTGGCGTATTGGGGGTTCGACATCGCCGTGCTCGGTGTCTGCTTCCACGCGTTCGGGAGCGTCGTCCCGGTCGCCGTCCTCGTGATGGGCTACTTCCTCGGTACGCTCGGAAGCCTGCTTCCACTCCCGGGCGGCATCGGCGGGGTCGAGGGCGGGATGATCGGCGCGTTCGTCGCCTTTGGCGTACCCGCCGGCAGTGCCCTGATCGCGGTGCTGGCTTACCGCGCGATCTCGTTCTGGCTCCCGACGCTGCCCGGGATCGGCGGATACCTCGCGCTTCGCTCCCACGTCCGCAAGTGGCGATTGGCCGACGCCAAGAACGTCGGCGCACGGCTGCGCCGAGCACGGCAGCCCGACTCGGTCGGATGATCGACACGCGATGATCCTGGGGCTGGGCCTCGCGCTGGTGTGTGCGCTGGGCACCAACCTGAGTGCATTGTTCAAGGCGCGTGGCGCGGTGCTCGCCCGGCCAATCCGGGTACGTCATCCGCTGCGGAGCGCCGCAGATCTGTTTCGCCAGCGGTGGTTCGCGATCGGATGGATCCTCGCGCTGTTCGCGTGGGGCCTGCATATCGAAGCGCTCGCACTCGCCCCGCTCTCGACTGTGCAGGCGATCCTCTCGGGCGGCCTCGTGTTCCTCGCCGTGCTCGCCGAGCGATTCTTCGGGTTTCATCTCGGGAGACGTCAATGGGCGGGGGTGATCATCACCGCGACAGGGCTTGCGGTCATCGGTCTCACTGCCACGGCAGAGGGCCCGCAGCGCTCCTCACTGGCCGCGCTGATCGCCGTCGAGACGGCGATCCTGGCGTTCGGGATCGGGCTTGTGAGGATCTCGACCCGCCGCGACGTCGAGCACCGCGGCGAAGCGCTCCTACTTGCCACCGCGGCCGGAGTCCTGTTCGGGGTCTCCGACGTCGCGATCAAATACCTCACCCACGCGCACGGACCGGTGTTCGGTTTGCTCAGCCCGTGGACGCTCACCGCGCTGATCGCGTTCGTGGTCTCGTTCTATGCGTCCGCGCGCAGCCTGCAGATTGGCCAGGCCGTGGAGGTCGTCGCGATCACGTCCGTCGCGGCCAACCTCGCCGCGATCCTCGGTGGGATCCTCGTGTTCGGTGAGCCGATCGGCTCCGGCGCCGTTGGGATAGTCGGCCGTCTCCTCGCGTTCGGACTCGTCATCGCGGGCGCGGCACTCGTCCCCGCCCCGCTGCGCGCCACCTCCGGCGATCCCGTGGAGCAACCGGTCGCGAGCTAGCCCCAGGCCCGGACGAAATACGGCCGAACACGCTCGCCGGCTCGGGCATGCGGCCATTACTGTGCGGCGGATGTGGTCGGGAGAGGGTCGATCGGGCGGTCGTGCGTGTGCGCTGCTGGCGCGGGCCGGCGTCGTCGCGGCCACGGCCGCCGCAACTCTCGGCGTCCTGGCAACGGCACCGGGCGACGCCTCCGCGGCGCGGCTGCCGTTCCTCGTCGGCTTTGCGAAGGAGTCGATCGATCCGCGGCCTTGCCCGTCGAGCGATCCCGCGATCCCGTGCGACCTCAACAACAACTTCCACCTGGGCGGCTTCGGGCTCGGCCCGACCCGCGTGTCGCTCGGCCCGCTCGTGGACCCCGACGGCCACGTCGAGAGCATCTACGCCCGCGCGGTGGCGATCAGCAACCGTGGCGGGCGGACGCTGCTGCTCGCCGACCTCGAGAATCAGGGGACATTCGCCGCGTACAAGCAAGGTCCGTACGGGCTCTATGACATTCGCGTCCAGGTCTCCCACGACACCGGGGTCCCGGTCAACTCGATCGTGATCAACAGCGACCACAGCCACTCTGGCCCCGACCTGATCGGCCTGTGGGGCGGTGTCCCGGTCAGCTACCTCCGGCTGGTCGCCTCGCAGGCGGTCAAGGCACTCGATCTCGCGTACCGCCACCGGGTCCCCGCGACCCTCGACGTCGGCACCGACACGCCGCTCATGCCCAGCGCGGCTGTGGGCGGATACGTTCCCGGCTCCGCGACGACCGGCGAGCCGTTGGACCACAGCCAGTTCGGCGCCGATACCGGTGTCGTCACGACGGCGCAACAGCAGGGCGTGCCCGTACCTTCGCCGCCTGCGGGGACTCCATCGACCGGCACCGGTTACCGCGACGACCTCGTCGACACCCAGCTGCGGGTGCTGCAGGCTTACGACGCCGCAGGTAGGCCGCTGGGCACGCTGATCAACTATGCGGCCCACGCTGACGTGATGGGTAGCGGCAACCTTCTCTACTCGGCGGATTGGCCTGGGACCGTCGCGCGGGCGACCGAGCTCTCGCTGAACGAGCCGGTGGCCGTGACGATGCCGGCCGACGTCGGGCGGACCCAGCCGCCGCGGCCGTTCACCGATCCGAAATGCAACACCCCTGGCCACGTCGACTGCAACGCCGACGCGCTCGCGACGTGGACGCGGCTATTCACGCCGTGGGTTCTCCAGGCCGTGCAGGACGCCGTGCCGGTGCGTGGGACGACGATCGCCAGCCGCGAGGTGTTCACCCGCGAGGTGGTGACGAACCCCGCTCTGTTCGGGGTCAGCTACAGCGGCGAGGCGCCTGCCCGCGGGTACGGCGCGTATCGGTCGGTCACCGCGCCGTGGATCAGCGGTGACGTCCTCGGAACGTTCGTGTCGGTGCACCGGATCGGGGACATCCTCCTGACCGCCAATCCCGGTGAGGCGTATCCGGACATCCGCTTCGGGGTGATGAAGGTGCTGACCGGGATGCAGGACACGTTCACCTTCGGCCTCGCAAACGACCAGCTCGGGTACCTGATCGCGCCCGGGAGCGAGTACGCCTGGATCACCTACAGCGAGCCGGGCAACGACAACTCGTTCTTCAACGTCAGCCCCAACTACGGCGACCACGACTACTGCACGCAGGTCAAGGCGACGGAGGCGATCGGCTTCGCAAGGGCGCCCGGCAACCCCAAGCCCTACGGTCCGGGCGCAGCCCAGCCTCGCTGCGCAGCGCTGACCGCGACGGACGTCGTGCCGCAGGGCCCCTCGCCGCAGCAGCCGTGGCCGTTCGCCGACGGCTACAACACGCCGGCGCCGCCAGTCTCGCCCTGAGCCGCCACCACTGCGCCGGCGATCCGCCGGTGCAGCGCGAGGTTCTGCTCTCTGTCGGTGCGGACCTCGACGATCGTCGTGGCCTCGGACTCGACCGATCGCTGGACCGCGGAGCGCAGCTGATCGCACCGTCTGCGCCAGCTCGTGCTCGCACCCGTAGAGCGCCGCGGCGAGCGCGAAGTCAAGCCCGTGGGGTGTCGCCACGTGCTCCTCGAAGGCGTCGCGCTCCGAGGCGACCGGGAGGAAGTGGAAGATCCCGCCGCCGTCGTTGTTCAGCAGCACGATCGTCAGCGCCTGCTCGAGACGCCGCGCGGCGAGCATGCCGCCAAGGTCGTGCGCGAGCGCGACGTCGCCGGTCAGCAGCACAACCGGACCGTCGGAGACCGCGGCCACGCCGAACGCCGTCGAAGCGGTCCCGTCGATCCCGTTGGCTCCGCGGTTGGAGAGGATGCGCGGCGCATCCGCGTCCGCAGCGAGGAACGACTCCACGTCCCGAATCGGCATCGAGGAGGCCACCACGAGCGTGGCGCCCGGACCGAGCCAGCCCGGCAGCTGCCGGGCGACAGCCGGCTCCGAGAGCTCGTCGCCGAGGGCGGCATCGATCACCCCGCCCCGCCTCTCGATCGGCGTCCCGCCAGGCGTCGAGCCATCCAGGCTCCACGGACAGCTCATCCGGCCGTGGAAGCGCGCTGCGCAGGCGCATTCCCACGACGCTGTCCGGATCGTGCCATGTGTGATCCGGGTCGAACGCGATCTGTGCGGCATTGAGGCCCGCGAGCCACGCGCGCAGCGGCTTGGAGGTCGGGAGCTCCCCCAGGCGGAAGACGAACTGCGGCCCGGAGCTGCGCGTGAACCGCGGCTCGCGCAGGAGTAGGTCGTAGTGGGCCACGGCGGCGGCGCCGCGTCTGGCGTCCGACAGGGGGTCGGCGAGCAGCGGGATGCCGGCCCGCGCGGCAAACGAGGCGAGTCCGACCGGATCGGGAGTCCCTTCGCCGGCGACGATCACGAGCCGTCCCGACGGATGCGGTCCGGGCCCCTGGGCCGCTTTCCGGTAGATGCGGAGGCTCGACGATGACGTATGGCTGTCCGCCGGCCTCGTCCGGTGTCCTCGGCGGGGAGGGGCCCGTCGAGCACCAGCGGCTCGCGCAGCGGGAAGTTGAGGTGCACGGGCCCGGGTGGCCCCTCCAGTGCCGTCCAGTAGGCCCGGCAGGCGAGCGTGCGGATCCACCGCAGCCGGTCGGGCGTCGCGTCGTGTCACCCCGACCTCGAAGAACCACTTGACCGCGTCGCCGTAGAGCTTCAGCTGGTCGATCGCCTGGCCGGCCCCGACCTCTCGGAGCTCGGGCGGCCGGTCGGCGGTCATCACGATCAGCGGCACCCGCGCCCACCGCGCCTCGATCACCGCGGGCGCGAAGTTGGCGGCAGCGGTACCGGAGGTGCACGTCATCGCCGACAGGGCGCCCCGAGGCCTTTGCGGCTCCCAGCGCGAAGAACCCCGCGGACCGCTCGTCGATGTGCGACCAGCTGCGAATCCGCTGCTCGCGAGCCAGCGACAGCACGAGCGGCGCGCAACGGGAGCCGGGAGACGTGCAGGCGTGCTCCATGCCGCACCGCGCGAGCTCGTCGCAGAAGGCGCGTAGCAGCAGATAGGTGTCGGTGGCGGTCATGATGCTGGTGCGATGGCGCCCACGTTGGTGCTCCTACACGGCTTCACGCACACCGGGGCCAGCTGGGACCCGGTGCGCTCTGAGCTCGGCGAACGCTACCGGGGGCTCGCGCCCGACATCCGCGGGCACGGCTCGGCGTCGGGCCGAGCGCCCGTCACGCTTGGCGCGGTGTTGGCGGACATCGAGTCGCTCACGCCGGACCGGTTCACGCTCGCGGGCTACTCCATGGGGGGCCGGCTGGCGCTGCAGCTGGCGCTCGCGCATCCCGCCCGAGTCGAGCGCTTGGTCCTGATCGGCGCGAGTCCGGGCATCTCCGATCGCCGCGAACGCGACGCGAGGCGCCGCTCCGACGAGCGTCTGGCCGACGTGATCGAGCGCTCGAGCATCAAGGAGTTCGCGGAGCGGTGGGAGGCGACGCCGGTGCTCACCGGCCAGCCCACCGCCGTTCTCGAAGCTGTGCGCGCAGATCGCCTGCGGAACATCCCCGCGGGGCTGGCGCGCGCGCTCCGGGGGCTCGGAACCGGCGCGCTGCCGTCGCTGTGGAAGCGGTTAGGAGAGCTGGCGATGCCCGTGGTGCTGATCGTGGGTGAGCGCGATCAGAAGTTCCGGGCGATCGCCGGGGAGATGGCGGTCGAGATCCCGGAGGCGGAGGTGGTCGTCGTTCCAGGCGCCGGCCACGCGGTCCATCTCGAGGCGCCCCGGCGCGTCGCGGAGATCATTGCCGGCGAAGGGCTCGGCGTCGAAGCTGGTTGAAGTTGAAGGCATCATTGCCCGCGTCCGTACCAGCCCAGCAGCCCATCACCCAGTCCTGGCGCGGCCGGCACGACGATCCGGCCCCCGCGGGCCGGCAGCGGATCCTCACGATCCGCGAACAGCGCGAGCGTCGCCAGTCCGCACGGACGGTCAGGTTCGATGACGGTCGCGGCATGCAGCGCCGCCGCGATCCCCAGAGGGCCGTCGAGGGTCGACGCGAGATAGACCTCGTAGCCGGCGGCACGCGCCACGGCCGCCGACTCGATCAGCCCCGTGATCCCTCCCGAGCGCCCCACCTTCAGGCAGACGGCGTCGCACACACGACGCTCGAGCGCCCCGGGCAGGGCGGTGCTCTCGTCGATCGCGAGCGCCAAGCCGGTGAGCCTGGCGAGCTCGGCCGTCTGGTTGAGGCCCGAGACGGGTTCCTCGCACAGCTCGATCCCGACGGGCTCGAGCGCCCGCAGCGCCGCGACCGCCTCTTCCACGGTCCACGCGCCGTTCGCGTCCAGCCGGATTCCGACCTCCGGCCCGGCGGCCGCGCGCACCGCCGCGAGGCGACCGGCGTCATCGCCGATTCCCACCTTCAGCTTGAGGCTGCGGAATCCGTCTCTGACCGCCGCCGCGGCCTCGTCCGCGGCCCGCGCACGGTCGGGCACGGCGATCGACTGGTTGACCTCGACGTCGGGCTCGGCGCCGCCGAGCAGCCTCCACACGGGCTGCCCGGACCGCCGACCGGCGAGGTCCCACAGCGCCAGATCGATTGCGGCCACCGCCTGAGGGAGCACCGCGAGCCGGCCGCACTCGGCAAGCAGCTCCTCCCGCTCCATGCCCTCACCGCGGGCCAGCACCTCGCGGCAGTCCTCCAGCGCGACCTGGACGTCGTCGACGCTCACGCCGTCGTAGCCGGGCAGCGGTGCAGCCTCGCCGAACCCGACCTCACCGGTCGAGTCCTCGAGGCGAACCAGGATCAGCTCGCGCGCCTCGAGCGATGCCCCCGCCGACACGAACGGCGCGCGCATGCGGGCCCGCACCAGGTGGAGCTCGAGCTTCACTGGCTCAACAGCAACCCGGCTGAGAGCAGCATGCAGAACGCCAGTTGCAGCATCCCGGTCCGTGCGAGCGCCGCGTTGAGCGACGGCCCGTCGGTGTGATTGCGCACGGTCCGGACGACGGCCGCCCCAAACGGGAGCGTCAGCCACGGCAGCAGCAACCAGCCGCTGAGCGGGCCGAACAGCCAGGTGACGGGCGCGAGCAGGTACGCGGCGTAGACCATCGCGGCGAACAGCTCTCGTGTGCGCGGGCGGCCGAGTCTCACCGCGAGTGTGCGCTTGCCCGCCCGGCGGTCGGTCTCGATGTCCCTGACGTTGTTGACGACCAGGATCGCCGCCGCGAGCAGTCCGACCGGGACCGCCAGCGCGAACGCCTCCCAGTCGAGGTGGCGGACCTGCACGAAGAACGATCCGGCGACCGCGACGACCCCGAAGAACAGGAAAACGAACACCTCGCCGAGTCCCTCGTACCCGTAGGGCCTCGGACCCCCCGTATAGAGCACGCCCGCGAGGATCGAAGCGCCGCCGACGAGGAGCAGCTGCCAGCCGGCGACCGCGATCAGGTAGATGCCGGCGAGCACCGCCACGCCGAACGACGCGTATGTCGCCACGAGCACGCGGCCGGGGCGGGACCAGTCCCCCGGCGGTCACCCGGACGGGGCCAAGCCGGTCCTCGGTGTCGGCTCCGCGTCGCGCGTCGGAGTAGTCGTTCGACAGATTCGTCCCGACCTGGATGAAGATCGCGCCGACCAGCGCCGCGAGGAACCGCAGCGGATGGAACACGCCGACGTACCCGGCGAGCGAGGTCCCGACGAGCACGGGGGCGATCGCGGCGGGGAGCGTCCGCACCCGCGAGGCCATCAGCCAGATCCGCACGCCGCTCGGCGCGCCCGTAGCGGCACTCACGGCCT
Organism: uncultured Solirubrobacterales bacterium; assembly: GCA_963695965.1. Taxonomy (GTDB): domain Bacteria; phylum Actinomycetota; class Thermoleophilia; order Solirubrobacterales; family Solirubrobacteraceae; genus Palsa-465. Next base: position 10,619 of record CAVOIU010000034.1, on the reverse strand, counting down.
GCGGGGAAACTTCGAGAAGTCCGGCTTGCGCTTCTCCAGGTAGGCGTTGCGGCCCTCCTGCGCCTCCTCGCTCATGTAGAAGAGCAGGTTGGTGTCGTGGGCCAGCTGCTGGATCCCGGCGAGCCCGTCCTCGTCGGCGTTGAAGCTCGCCTTCAGGAGGCGAAGGGAGAAGGGCGAAAGGGCGAGCATCTCCCGGCACCACGAGACGGTGACGTCCTCGAGCTCGGCGAGCGGGACGACGGCGTTGACGAGTCCCATCTGGAGCGCCTCATCGGCGTCGTACTGGCGGCAGAGAAACCAGATCTCCTTGGCCTTCTTGGGTCCGACCAATCGCGAGAGGACGCTTGCGCCGAAGCCGCCGTCGAACGACCCGACCTTGGGGCCGGTCTGGCCGAACCGTGCGTTATCCGCTGCGATCGTCAGGTCGCAGAGCACGTGGAGCACGTGCCCGCCGCCGATCGCGTAGCCGGCGACCATCGCCACGACCGGCTTGGGCATCCGGCGGATCTGGATGTGGAGGTCGGTGACATGGAACCGGCCGACCGCCGTATGCGAGCCCGCCTCGGCTGGGTCCGCGCCGCTGACGTAGCCCCCCAGGGCGCCCCGGACTCGCTGGTCGCCGCCCGAGCAGAACGCGTCGGTGCCCGCGCCGGTGAGGATCACCACGCCGATGGCCTGATCCTCGCGCGCCCGCTCGAACGCGTCGGAGAGCTCGACGACCGTCTCCGGACGAAACGCGTTGCGGACCTCCGGGCGGTTGATCGTGATCTTCGCGATTCCGGCGTCGTCGCCGGTGACAGCTCGTACAGGATGTCCTCGTAGTCACCGGCTGGTTCCCAGGTCACGCTCACCGCCGCGAGACTACCTTTGTCGCATGGCCCTCTGGGTTCACGCTGCTCGCGCGAAGCACCCCGAACGCCTCGCGGTCGAGGGTCCCGAGCGGAGCCTTACGTACGCGGAGCTGTCCGAGGCTGCGATCCGGCGCGGTCGCGCGCCATCAGGCGAAGTCGGGGCGCGCGAGCGGGTCGCGCTGGCGCTGCCGGCCGGCGAGGAGTTCGTGATCGCGCTCCACGGCTGCCTGCTCGCGGGCATCGCCGCGGTGCCGGTCGATCTGCGCCTGAGCGAAGCGGAGCGCACCGAGCGGCTCGCCGGCGCCGAGCTCGTTGTGACCGAGCCGCTGCCCGGCGGCGCGCCGGGTTCGATGCCGATGCTGATGGGCGGCGATCCCCCGGTGGCCGTCATGCACACGTCGGGCACCACCGCCGCGCCCAAGCAGGTGGTGCTCACGTACTCGAACTTCCAGGCGAGCGCGCTCGGCTCGGCGGTCGCACTCGGGCTCGACCCCGCCGAGCGGTGGCTGTGCCCGATGCCACTCACGCATGTCGGCGGGCTCTCGATCCCGATCCGGAGCGCGATCTATGCGACCACCGCGGTCCTCCACGGCCGCTTCGACACCGAGGCCGTGCTGAACGAGCTGATGGATCCCGCTCGGCGGATCACGATCGTGTCGCTGGTGCCGACGATGCTGGCGCGACTGCTCGACGCCGGGTTGCACGAGCCTCCCACGCTGCGCTGGGCGCTGCTGGGGGGAGGTCCGATCGCCCCGGCGCTGCTGGCAAAGGCCGAAGCTGCGGGCGTCCCGGTCGCGCCCACGTACGGGATGACCGAGGCGTGCTCGCAGATCGCGACGTTCGGCTGGCCGCTGCCGGGGGCCGAGATCAGAACATCCTCGGGGGAGGTGGTGGTGCGCGGGCCGATGGTGTCCGCCGGCGCGCTCGCCCACGACGGCTGGCTGCACACAGGCGACCTCGGGTCCTTCGACGAGCGCTCGCGGCTCCTGATCACCGGCCGCAGGTCCGAGACGATCGTCACCGGCGGCGAGAACGTCGTCACCGGTGGAGGTCGAGGCGGTGCTGCTCGAGCACCCCGCCGTCGCCGACGTCGGCGTGTTCGCGCGCCCCGATCCGGAGTGGGGAGAGACCGTGGTGGCCGCAGTGGTGCCGCGCGACGGCGCCCAGATCGAGCCGGAGGAGCTGCGCGCGTTCTGCTCCGCACGGGTTGCCGCGTTCAAGGTGCCCAAGGCCGTGGAATTCAGCGCGGCGCTCCCTCGTACGGACTCCGGGAAGCTCCTTCGCCGTGAGCTGTCCTGATCGTATGATCGTGTCGTGGCGAGCGCCAGAAAGCTCGAGGCGGTACCGGCGGCGGATAGCTCTCCAAACCAGCTGACGATCGAGCAGCTGGCGGCCGAGACCGGAATGTCGGTCCGGAACATCCGCTCCCATCAGGCGCGCGGGCTGCTGAGCGCCCCCGAGGTCCGGATGCGGGTCGGCTACTACGGACCCGAGCACGTGGCCCAGCTGCGACTGATCCGCGACCTTCAGGACGAGGGCTTCAACCTCGGCGGGATCAAGCGGCTGCTCGAGGACACCGCACGGCACTGCCGAGCGGCTGCTCCGCGTTCGGCAATCGTTGACGACGAAGGTGGCAGGGCCGGCCGACCGAGACGCTGAGCGCGGTCGAGCTCGGGCGGCGCTTTGGGATCGAGGATCCCTCCAAGGGCCGGGAGCTGCTGGCCCGCGCGATCAAGCTGGGCGTCCTGATCCCGCTCGGCGGCGACAACTACGAGGCTCCCAATCCGTCGCTGCTCGCGGTCGCCGACGAGGCCGTCAAGAGCGGCATACCCCTGGGAGCCGCGCTCGCGGTGATCGCCGAGATCAACCGGCACTGCGACTCCGTGTCACGGTCGTTCGTAAGCCTGTTCATCAAGGAGGTCTGGAAGCCATTTGCCCGGGCCGACATGCCGGCGGAGCGGTGGCCCGAGATCGAGGACGCGGTCGAGCGGCTGCGCCCCGCGGCCTCGGAGGCGCTGATCACGATCTTCCAGCAGACGCTGAGCACGCAGGTCGATGGCGCGTTCAGTGAGATCACCCGGCGGCTCTCGGAGCAGAAGCGCTGATGTCCGACACCGCGGGCGACCGGGAGATCCTCGAGCGCTGGGAGCGGTCGGCCGCGGGCTGGTCCGCACAGGCCGACTCGATCAGGGGCTTTGGGATGCCGGTGTCGGTGTGGATGATCGATCAGCTGAGGCTCCAGCCGGGCCAGCGCGTGCTGGAGCTGGCCGCAGGGCCGGGTGACACCGGGTTCATGGCGGCCGAGCTCGTCAGTCCGGGAGGGACTCTCATCTCCAGCGACGCGGCCGAGCCGATGCTCGACATCGCGCGTGCGCGGGCGCAGAGGCTGGGGGTGCAGAACGTGGAGTTCAAGCAGCTCGATCTCCAGTGGCTCGATCTCGACACGGCCAGTGTCGACGCGGCCGTGTGCCGGTGGGGGCTGATGTTCCTCGCGGATCCCGGTTCGTCGCTCCAGGAGGTCCGCCGAGTGCTGAGACCGGGCGGGCGGGCCGCGCTGGCGGTGTGGACCGGTCCCGAGCTGAACCCGTGGGCGACGATCCCGACGCGGGCGCTGGTCGAGCTCGGCCATGCCGAGCCGCCCGACCCGACCGCGCCGGGCATGTTCGCGCTGAGCGATGCCGACCGTGTGCGCGAGCTGCTCGAATCGGCTGGTTTCGTCGAGGTGGTCATCGAGCCGGTGGAGCTGTCGCGTCCGGCCGCAAACGTCGAGGAGTACGTCGAGGAGACGCTGGCCCTGTCGCAACCGTTCGGCGACGTACGGGAGCGCCTGTCCGACGAGCAATGGGGCGAGGTCAAAGCGCGGATCGCTGAGCTCGCCGAGCCGTTCACCAACGCCGACGGGTCCGTGCGCTTCCCGGCGACCTCGCTCGCAGCCGCGGCGAGCGCCTGACCGCCGACCCGAGCTCCTGACGCTACGCTCAGTCGCCATGTTCTACGACGACGACGCAGACCTCCAGCTCCTCGACGGCAAGACCGTGGCGATCATCGGCTACGGCTCCCAGGGCCACGCCCACGCGCTCAATCTGAAGGACTCCGGGGTCTCGGTCGTGGTCGGGCTGCGGTCCGATTCGAGCAGCGTCGCCAAGGCCCGCGAGCACGGGCTGCGCGTCGAGGATCCCGCCGATGCCGCCGCCGAGGGCGATCTCGTGATGATGCTCGTCCCCGACGAGCTGCACAGGCAGGTGTGGGAGTCGAGCGTTCGGGACGGGGTCGACGCCGGCAACATGCTGCTGTTCGGGCATGGGTTCTCGATCCATTACGGCGAAGTCGAGCCCCCCGCCGACGTTGACGTCGCGCTCGTTGCGCCCAAGGGCCCGGGCCATCTCGTGCGCCGCCAGTTCCTCGAGGGATCCGGTGTGCCGGCGCTCGTCGCGGTCAACCAGGACCCCAGCGGGAAGGCGCTGGGCCTCGCGCTCGCGTACGCGAAGGGGATCGGCGGAACCCGCGGGGGAGTGATAGAGACGACCTTCAAGGACGAGACGGAGACCGACCTTTTCGGAGAGCAGGCGGTCCTCTGCGGCGGCGTCACCGAGCTGGTCCGGGCGGGCTACGAGACGCTCGTCGGCGCCGGCTACGACCCGCGCCTGGCGTACTTCGAATGCCTCCACGAGCTCAAGCTGATTGTCGACCTGATATACGAGAAGGGCATCGCGGGGATGCGCTACTCGATCTCGAACACGGCCGAGTACGGCGACCTGACGAGGGGCAAGCGGGTGATCTCGGACGCCACCCGCGAGGCGATGCAGCAACTCCTCGGCGAGATTCAGTCCGGCGACTTCGCCCGCGAGTGGATCGCCGAGAACCGCGCCGGTCAGGAGAACTTCAAGCGGATGCGCGAGGAGCAGGCCGGGCACCAGGTCGAGGTAGTCGGCAAGGAGCTGCGCGCGCAGATGGACTGGATCGACACGGAGTTTCAGGAGTAGGCGGGTCCACCGGCGCCCGAACGGGCGGTGGTCGAGTAGAGCGTCTCGTCGTACGCTTGCGGGGATGCGATTCCGCCTCGGGGGCCTGTTGTGCGCGTCCGCGCTGCTGCTCGGCTGCGGTCAGGCCGTGGCGCGGCCATTTCCTGCCCAGGTCCGGTTCGCTCGCGTGGACGGCACCAGGATCGCCTGGTACGAGCGCGGACAGGGGCCGCCGCTGGTGATGCTGATGGGCACCGGCTCGACGATGGCCGAATGGGACCCTGCGCTGCTCGAATTGCTGGCCCGGCAGCACCGGCTGATCATGTTCGACTATCCGGGGATCGGGCTGTCCGGTCGCTGGCGTGGTCGCTCGTTCAATTCGCTCGCGGATGTCACCGCCGGTCTGATGCACGCGATCGGCGTGTCCAGGGCCGACGTGCTCGGCTGGTCGATGGGCGGCTTCGTCGCGCAGCGCCTCGCGATCCGCCATCCGCAAGCGGTGGCCACCTGGTCCTCGCCGCCACCAACCCCGGCGGCGACTCACCGTGCTCGGCACGGCGAAGGCCCAGCAGATCGACAGCCGGCCCAACCCGTCGGACAAGGAGATCCTCAAGGAGCTCTACCCGCCCAACCACCAGGCCGAAGGGTGGGCGTTCCTGCGCCGTCTGGACACCGCCAGCAACAGCGGCGAGATCCCCGACGATTTCAACGATCCGGCCCGAACGACGCGTGCCCAGGTCGCGGCCGAGGACCCGTGGCTGCGCAGCAACGTCAACTTCAGGCAGCTGGCTGGGATCCGGGCTCCGACTCTGGCAGCGGGCGGGTCGCGGGACCCGGTCGTGCCACCGGTCAACCTCAAACGGATCGCCGCGAGGATCCCGGGCGCGAGATTCGTCGTGTTTCCGGGCGCTCACGCGTTCCTGTTCGGCAACCGCGCCGCGTTCACCCGGTGGTCGATCGCTTCCTCGGCTCCTGAGGATCGGGGTGAGGATTCTCGTTCGTTAGACTTGCTCGGCCGTCGTGACTGGCGCGAGCAAGGTGGATTGACCACCGGGGAGCGGCGGCGCCGAATCAGCCGCGCGCCTGGGCATGCAGACCCGCTACGTTCGAGGAGCGCGCATGTCCGAGATCTCAACCGCCTGCAGATCCCGCCGGAGCTCAAGCCCGCCGACGGGCGCTTCGGCTCGGGGCCCTCGCGTGTGCGGCCCGAGCAGCTCGAGCATCTCGCCGGCGCCGGCGCGGCGGTGATGGGCACCTCGCACCGCCAGAAGCCGGTCAAGGAGCTGGTCGGCCGGGTCCGATCCGGCCTGCGGGAGCTGTTCGTGGCTCCCGAGACGGCTACGAGGTCGCGCTCGGCAACGGCGGCACGACCGCTTTCTGGGACGCGGCGACGTCCGGCCTCGTGCGCGAGCGGGCGCTGCACCTGACCTACGGCGAGTTCTGCTCAAAGTTCGCGGCCTGTCACCCGTGGCGCCCCGTTCCTGGCAGAGCCGGTCGTCGTCGAGGCGGAGCCGGGTGACGCACCCGAGCCGGCCGCGGACCCGTGCCGCCGACGTGATCGCCTGGGCGCACAACGAGACGTCGACCGGCGTGATGGTTCCCGTCGCGCGCCCCGCAGGCGCGGGAGACGCGCTCGTCCTGATCGATGGCACGTCGGGCGCCGGCGGGCTTCCGCTCGACGCCGGCCAGGCCGACGTCTACTACTTCGCCCCACAGAAGGGATTCGCCTCCGACGGCGGCCTGTGGCTGGCGCTGGTCAGCCCCGCCGCGCTCGAGCGGATCGAGGAGATCGCCTCGGAGCGGCCCACGATCGGCCCCGAGCGCTGGATCCCCGAGTTCCTGTCGCTGAAGACCGCGCTCGAGAACTCCGTCAAGGACCAGACCTACAACACGCCCGGCGATCGCGACGCTGCTGCTGCTCGCCGACCAGCTCGAGTGGATGCTCGAAGCGCGGCGGGCTCGACGCGATGGTCGCTCGGACGAGCGAGTCCTCGACCACCTGTACGGGTGGGCCGAGGCGCCACCCGCATGCGACGCCGTTCGTCGCGCGATCCGGCCAAGCGCTCGCTGGTCGTCGGGACGATCGATTTCGCCGACGAGGTCGACGCCGGCGGCGCTGGCCGCGACGCTGCGCGCGAACGGGATCGTCGACGTCGAGCCGTACCGCAAGCTCGGGCGCAACCAGCTGCGGATCGCGATGTTCCCGGCGACCGATCCGACGACGTCGGGCGCTCACCGCTTGCATCGACTGGGTCCTGGAGCGGTACATGACCGGGTGCTCGTCGCAGAGAACATCGGCCCCTCCGGGTCGAGCTGCTCGAGCGGCACTTCGACGTCGAGGTCGCCAACGGCTGGTCGCCGGAGGAGCTGGCCGAGCGGATCGGCGACTACGACGGGATCCTGATCCGGTCGGCGACCAAGCTCGATGCCGAGCTGATCGGGAGCGCCGGCCGGCTGCGCGCGATCGGCCGAGCTGGTGTCGGCGTCGACAACGTCGACGTGCCGCCGCGACCAAGCGCGGAATCGTCGTCGCGAACGCACCGCAGTCCAACGTCGTGACCGCCGCCGAGCACACGATGGCGCTGCTGCTCGCGCTCGCGCGAAACATCCCGCAGGCTCACGCCTCGCTGATCGGCGGCGCCTGGGAGCGCTCGAAGTTCTCTGGCGTCGAGCTGTACGAGAAGGTCCTCGGAGTCCTTGGATTCGGGCGGATCGGGCAGCTGGTCGCCAGCGCGCGAGGGGCTTCGGCATGCGCGTGATCGCGTTCGATCCGTACGTGTCGGCCGAGCGCTACCGCGAGCTCGGGGTCGACAAGGCGGAGTCGCCCGACGACGTCTACGCCGTCGCCGACTTCCTCACGCTGCACCTGCCCAATACGCCGGAGACGAAGGGGTGGCTGAACGCCGAGGCGCTCGCGAAGTGCAAGGACGGAGTCCGGATACTGAACGTCGCCCGTGGGCCACTCGTGGTCGAGGAGGACCTCAAGGCGGGCCTCGACTCGGGCAAGGTGGGGGGGCCGCACTGGACGTGTTCGCGCACGAGCCGCCGACCGACGACGCCCTCTTGGGCTACCCCAACGTGATCGTCACGCCGCACCTGGGGGCCTCGACCGCGGAGGCGACCGACCGCGCGGGCTACCAGGCCGCCGAGCAGGTGATCGCGGCGCTGACGGGCGGGGCCGTCACGAGTGCCGTGAACGTGCCGTCGATCTCGAGCGAGGACGTCGAGGTGCTGGGTCCGTTCGTGGCGCTTTGCCGGGGCTGGGGCGGATCGCGACGGCGCTCGCGGCGGCGTCGTCGATCGATCGCGTTCAGACGGAGTTCCTTGGCCGGATCGCCGAACGAGATACGCGTCTGCTCTCGATCCAGGTGCTGCTGGGGGTACTGGGCGGCCATACCGAAGAGGAGGTCAACGCGGTCAACGCGCCCGCGATGGCGGAGGAGCGCGGGATCGAGATCGAGGAGACGAAGCGCACCAGCGCCCGCGACTACGCGGACCTGATCCGGGTCACGGTCACGAGTGGCGAGGAGAGCGTGAGGGTGGTTGGAACGCTGATCGGAAGGCGCAACCGCCCGCACCTGCTCGAGGCGTGGGGGCAGCGCTTCGACGTCCAGCTCGAAGAGCACCTGACGCTGCTGCGATACAGCGACGTCCCCGGAATGATCGGCCGGGTCGGCACGATCTTCGGCGTCCACGGGATCAACATCGTGTCCGCGGCGGTCGGACGGCAGGCGGACGACACAGCCGCTGGAGAGGGTCGTCTCGCGGCGATGGTGATCACGACCGACTCTCTGGTACCCGGCGCCGTGCTCGACGAGGTCGTCAGCGGCGAGGGCTTCGTCGCCGGACGGTCCGTCACGCTCGACGGGCTCTAACTGGCGCTCATCCCTGACAGCTGATCGACCTAGCGCTGAGATGGAGGGCGCAGTCCAGACTCGGCCCGCGCAGAGCTGCGAGCCCCCGCGCGCTCGGCGCCTCGACGATGTGCGAGGCGTTCCAGGTCACCGCCGCCGAACGCGCCGACAGGTTGCCCTGCGGACGATCCAGGACGGAGTGTCGATCACTTTCGCCGAGTACGCCGACCGCGTCCGACGCCTCGCCGGTGGCCTCCATGCGCTGGGGGTGAGGCGCGGCGACACGGTCGGGTTCATGCTCGCCAACCGTCCCGAGTTCCACCTGATCGACACCGCCGCGATGCACCTCGGGGCCACGCCGTTCTCGATCTACAACACGTCCTCGCCCGAGCAGATCGCCTACCTGCTCGGCGACGCCGGCAACCGCGTGTTCGTCGTCGAGGCGGCGTTCCTCGACCGCGCGCGCGAGGCTACCCGGAGGCGGGACAGGTCGAGCACCTCGTGGTCCTCGATGCGACGGTCGAGGGCGCGCTCGCGCTGGACGAGCTCGAGCTCACCGAGCCGGCCGCCGGGGTTCGACTTCGATGCCACCTGGCGTGCGGTGAAGCCCGACGATCTGCTGACGCTGATCTACACCTCGGGGACGACCGGGCCGCCGAAGGGCGTCCAGCTCACGCACGCCAACGAGCTGGCCGAGTGCCGCGGCGTCGACGCTGTCGGCAGAGCCGGCGCCGGGGGGCGCGGTCGTCTCGTTCCTGCCGCATGCCCACATCGCCGACCGGGGACTCAGCCACTACGCGCAGATGGCCTGGGGCCACACGGTCACCTGCTGCCCCGACATCACGCAGGTGTTCGCGCACGTGGCCGACTGTCCACCCGACGTTCTGCGGCGGGGTCCCGCGGATCTGGGAGAAGCTCAAGGCGGCGCTCGAGGCCGGAATCGAGGCGAGCCGACGCGGCGAGGCGCGGCGCGCGCGGCGATTGAGGTCGGCCTGCGCAGGTCGGGCCGAGCAGGCCGGCGAGCCGGGCCCGGGAGCTCCGGCGGCCTATGAGCGGCCGAGCAGGCGGTCTTCGAGATCCGCGCCCAGCTCGGCCTCGAGCGCTGCCAGTGGTACATGATCGGCGCCGCGCCGTGCCCGCTGGAGGTGCTCGAGTTCTTCGCGGCGATCGGGATCCCGATCTGCGAGGTGTGGGGTATGTCCGAGACGACGTCGATCGCGACGATCGTTCCGCCGGACAACGTCCGTCTCGGGACCGTCGGGCCGCCGATCCCCGGGGTCGAGCTCAGGCTCGCCGAGGACGGCGAGCTGCTCGTCCGCGGCGAGACGGTGATGGCCGGGTACCGCAACCAGCCCCAGAAGACCGCGGAGACGATCGACGCCGACGGCTGGCTGCACACCGGCGACATCGCGGAGATCGACGAGGCCGGCTTCGTCAAGATCGTCGACCGCAAGAAGGAGCTGATCATCAACGCCGGCGGCAAGAACATGTCGCCGGCGAACATCGAGCAGCAGCTGAAGCAGGGCAGTCCCCTGATCGGGCAGGCGGTCGCGATCGGCGACGGCCGGCCGTACAACGTCGCGCTGATCGTGCTCGACCCGGACGCGCCGTCCGCGTTCGCCGCGCAGCACGGCCTCGCCGATGCCTCGCCCGAGGCGATGGCGGGCGAGGCGAGCGTGCTCGACGAGGTGAGGCGGGCGTCGAGCGGGCCAACTCGCATCTGTCCCGGGTCGAGCAGATCAAGCGCTTCAAGGTGCTGCCGTGTGACTGGCCGCCGGCGGGCGACGAGCTCACGCCGACGATGAAGCTGAAGCGCAAGCCGATCGCCCAGAAGTACGCCGCCGAGATCGAGGCGCTGTACACGCTCAGTTGAGCCGGGCGGCGCGCTGAGAAGGCGCAACTCCCCGGGCGCGGCGGCGGGGTCTCGGTCCTCCGCCTGCATTGACGGGCCC
>CAVOIU010000033.1:0-20386 GCA_963695965.1 uncultured Solirubrobacterales bacterium | reverse complement strand
CACGGCAACAGCGCCGAGGTCGTGCACCATGGAGACACCCGCCGCGGCGGCCACATCGACCATCTGTGGATCGGAGTGCGGGACCTCGACGCGGCGAGCGGTTCTACCGAACGATCTCCCGCCACACGGGCCTGCGAGAGGGCCGCCGGTGGGACGGCGGGGTGCAGTTCCGCGGCGCCTGGGCGACGTTCTCGCTGGTGCAGGACGGCAGGCCCGCGACCGAGCAGCTGCACCTCGCGTTCCCGGCACCCGACCGTCAGACGGTGGAGGAGTTCCACGAGGCGGCGACCGGCGCCGGCTACCGCGACAACGGAGCACCGGGCGAACGACGCCGATACCACCCGGGCTATTACTCCGCATACCGACCCTCGACCCTGACGGGACCAACATCGAGTCGGTGTTCTGCGGGCGGCGATAGCTTGATCGGCGCTGGCTGCCGCTCGGCCGAGCGCCGCGGGTAACCTCCAGGTCATGGCCACCACCGACGATCACCGCACGATTGCGCCGATCGTGGGCCCCGACGATCCGCGCCGGTTCACCGACTCCGGGATCGAGATCAAGGGCCTCTACACCGAGGACGACGTCCCCGACGCACTGCCTGAGAAGCTCGGCGAGCCCGGCCAGTACCCGTTCACCCGTGGCATCCACAGCGACATGTACCGGAGCAGCTGTGGACGATGCGCCAGTACGCCGGCTACGCCAGCGCCAAGGAGTCAAACGAGCGCTACCACTACCTGCTCGAGAAGGGCTCGACCGGGCTGAGCATGGCCTTCGACCTCCCGACCCAGATGGGGCTCGACTCCGACCACCCGCGCTGCCTCGGCGAAGTCGGGCGCACCGGGGTCGCGATCGACTCGATCGACGACATGCGCGTGGCGTTCGACGGGATCCCGCTCGACCAGGTCTCCACCTCGATGACGATCAACGCGCCCGCGAGCGTGCTGCTGCTCCTCTACGAGCTGGTCGGGGAGGAGCAGGGCGTCCCCGCCGAGCAGCTGCGCGGGACCACCCAGAACGACATCCTCAAGGAATACATCGCGCGCGGGAACTTCATCTACCCGCCCGAGGGCGCGATCCGCCTGACCACCGACCTGTTCGCCTATTGCAAGCAACGGGTCCCGAAGTGGAACACGATCTCGATCTCCGGCTACCACTTCCGTGAGAAGGGGTGCTCGGCGGTCCAGGAGGTCGCGTTCACGCTCGCCAACGGGACGGCGTACGTGCAGGCGGCGCTCGACGCCGGGCTCGCGGTCGACGAGTTCGCGCCGCGGCTCGCGTTCTTCTTCAACGGCCACAACAACGTCTTCCAGGAGGTCGCGAAGTTCCGGGCCGCGCGGCGGATGTGGGCCGAGATCATGCGCGAGCGGTTCGGCGCCAAGGACGAGCGCTCGTGGCGGCTGCGGTTCCACACGCAGACGGGCGGGGTGACGCTCACCGCCCAGCAGCCCGAGAACAACATTGTCCGGGTCGCGCTGCAGGGGTTCGCGGCGGTCTGCGGAGGCACCCAGTCGCTGCACACCAACGGGTACGACGAGGCGCTCGCGCTCCCCACCGAGCGTGCCGCGAAGATCGCGCTTCGCACCCAGCAGATCATCGGCCACGAGTCCGGAGCCGCCGACACGGTCGATCCGTTCGCGGGCTCGTACTTCGTCGAGGCGCTGACCGAGGAGCTCGAGTCGAGCGCGCGCGAGCTGATCGCGAAGGTCGACGAGCTCGGCGGATCGGTGAACGCGATCGACTTCATCAAGAACGAGATCGAAGAATCCGCTTTCGGCTACCACGAGCGCTACCGGATCGGCCAGGACGTCGTCGTCGGCGTCAACAAGTTCGTCGAGGACGACCCCGAGGTGCCTGACATCCTGCGCGTCGACCCAGAGTCAGAGAGCCAGCAGGTCGAGCGCCTGAAAGCGTTCAAGGCCAACCGGGATGCCGGCGTCGTCGAGCGGCGGCTGGACGAGATCCGTGCGGCGGCCCGCGGCACCGACAACCTGCTGCCGGTGCTGCGCGAGGCCCTCAAGGACCGCTGCACGCTGGGCGAGGTATGCGCCGCGATGGGCGACGTGTTCGGCGAGTACCAGCCGACGTTCTAAGGCGTGCTGGTCGAGGCCGTCGAGTTCTGGCAGGTCGTCCTTGCGATCCACATCATCGCGGTCGTCGCGGGCTTCGGAGTCGTGTTTGCCTACCCGCTGTTCGTGCTGGTCGGAGGGCGTCTGGACCCGCGCGCGATGCCGTGGTTTCACAGGATGCAGCAGATGGTCGGCCGGCGGCTGATCAACCCGGCCCTGGCCGTGGTCTTGATCGCGGGGATCTACCTCGCCTCCGATCTGCATCAGTGGAAGTCGTTCTACGTCGGATGGGGGTTGGCGGCGGCGGTCGTGATCGGCGCGCTCGAGGGGGCGGTGATGATCCCTGGCGAGGGGAGGCTGGCGGAGCTGGCCGCGCGTGACGTCGCGGCCGCGGGAGCCGATGCGGTGAGCTGGAGCGCGGAGTACGAGGCACAGGTCAAGCGGATCGGCGCCTTCGGGACGCTGCTCGCCCTGCTGATCGTGGTCACGGTCTTCCTGATGACCGTCCAAGCCTGAGCGATGCGGCTCGCGCTCGCCGGGGCGACCGGTGCGGTGCTCGTGGCGCTGATGGGCTGGCCTGGGAGCGCGTTCGCGCTGCGCCCGATTCCCAACACCAGCGCCGCGGTCCACGTCTGGGACGACCAGCTCCCCGACTCGATGACGGACGCCCAGATCCGGTTCGTGGCCCGGCATGTGGACGGAACCCAGAAGGTGTCGCTGCAGACCGCTCGGCGGCTGCGGGCGGTCAACCCCGGCTTCCTGGTCCTCTACTACCGGCTGGGGATCGGCGACGGGCCGGTTCCGTTCCGGCTCGGTAGCCGGTGGGCCTCTGACTATGGCTCGGTCACCCACCACGAATCCTGGTTCTGGCACGTGGGGCGCCGGCGGGTGCTCAACACGCCCTCCAACTGGTACCTGATGAACCCCGACAGCGGCTGGCGCTCGTACTGGGCATCGAGCGTGCTGCGAAATTCCTCGGAGCTCGGGGACGACGGCGTGTTCGCGGACTCGCTGAGCGTCCCGCAATACCTCGGCGCCGACAACTTCAGCCCGCCGTTCCAGTACTTCGTCGGCGAGGGCGCGTGGACGGCCAGGATCGACAGGTTCATGCGCTACGAGAAGGCGCGCCTGCGGGGCCGGCTGTGGTTCATCCCGAACGCGGGCTCGTGGATCACCACGCGCGACCGCACCGACTACTTGATCCCGGACGGCGTGATGATCGAGGGTTTCGCCGAGGGCGGCCCCGCGGACTTCTACGCGCCGTCGGACTGGCAGCTCGAGATGAACCGGGTGCTGGGCCTGGTGCGGCGCGACAAGGTGATCCTCGCGCAGTCATACCTCGGCGCCGCGGACATGACCGCCCGCGGGTTCGTGCTCGCCTCCTACCTGCTCGTCAAGGGCTCGCACACATTCCTGAACATGTGGATCGGCCAGGAGCCCCAGTGGTTCCCCGAATACGGGGTCGATCTGGGGCCGGCGCTCGGTCCCCCGCCGGCGAGCATCGGTGCCCTGCGGACGGCGGGTGGCCTGTACGCGCGGCGATACGCCCGCGGGGCCGTGGTCGTCAATCCGGGCTCCGGCGCCCGCACGATGACCTTCCACGAGCCCGTCGATGTGATGCGCGCCTTCGGCGGCGGGCCCCTCGACGGCGCCGCCGATACCCGCGGATGGGGCATCCGCTGGCAGCGTTCCACCGTGGTGACGGTCCCGCCTCACGGCGGCGTCGTCTACCGCTCCGCCCGGGTGAACGCCAACCGGGCCACGTAGCCCGTCGTCGAGATCCGGTTGTTCGCGTCCGGTGGACCGAGCTGCTTGACCAGGCCGCCCCACAGCTGTCCGTGGGCGTCGTACGCCGCGCCGACGAAATCCGCGCGCGGGCTGTCGGAGTCACCGTAGTTCTCGAAGATCGGGTGGGCCTGGTCGTCGACCGGTCCGCCGTAGAACAGGGGTGCTGGCGCGAGCGCGTTGTTGGTCTCGCAGAGGTAGCCGTCGAGCTGCTTCGCCGCGGGATTGCTGCTGGCATAGAAAACGATCCCGACCTCGCCCCGCCGGCCTGCGGCCAGCGCCGGAAGCAGGATGTTGTGGAGGCCCGGTGGTGAGACGGCGAGCGGGGGGCTCCAGCTCCGGCCACCGTCGCGCGAGCTCGTTAGTTCGAGCGCCCCGGAGCCAAGCCACAGGACGTACAGATTGCCCGCGGCGTCGCTGGCGAGCTGCGCGACCGCGCCGAGCCCGGTATCGGAGGGAGCGCCGGGGACCGCCACCCAGTTGAAGCTGCTGTCCTCGTCGTGACTGACGGCGAGGTACGTGCCGCCGGCGCAGCTCTGGGGGATGTAGACGGTCCCGTCGGGAGCGACGATGCCGGTGTTGGCGGCGAGCGCGGGGCAGTCGGAGGGCGCCGCCGAGGAGGGGAACTCGTAGCCCGTGCTCGTGAACGTGGCGCCGCCGTCGAGCGACTTGTGGCACGCCCGGCCGGGCCCGAGAACCTCGGTCGGCGCGTTCGCGCACATGTACACGACGTCCCGATAGTGGGAGGGCTGCGGCGCGCCGGTGCGCCCTGGCGGCGCCGGCCCCACGAACAGCTTCTCCCAGTCGGCGGTGTTCTCGGAGCTGTAGTCCGCCGTCCGCCAGCTACGACCGGAATCATCGCTCGAGTAGACCTGAAACCCGTGCGCGTTGGCGACGGCCGTCGGCACCAGCCACGACGCGGGCGACTGGTCGGGCAGCGGCCAGCGGAGGTCCTCGGTGTACGTCGTGTGGATCCAGAACAGCCGGCCGGTGCGCCTGTCGACCACGACCTGCGGATCGACCGTGTTCCACAGTGACGTGTACTGAAGCCGCGTCGGCCCGACGAGCTGCCAGCTCGCCCCGGTGTTGGTCGACCTGGCCAGTGTGTTCTCGCTGTTGGCGGGGGAGAAAAGGATCGCGCCTCGATTGGCTACCGCGAGCGTCGTCTCCGATGTCGGATAGCCGGTCGAAACAGCGCACGCGACGGGCACGCTCCCCGCGTGCGCGGGGTGGCTTACGCCGCTCGCCGCGCGGTACACCGACACCCGCCAGTGCGGGTGGCAGCCGGGGGTCGCGGCGGTCGCGCTGCCAGCGAGTGCCAGCGCGCCAGCGAGCGCCAGGGCGATACACGCGGCGAGGGAGGCCGTCGCCCGCCTCATGGAACCGCGCTGGCGGCCGTGGCGTCGTCGGCCAGCAGCCTGATCGCGAGCCGCGCGATCTCGTCGGAGAGCTCGTGCAGCCGGTCGGCGCGTCCGGCGCGGACCTCCTCGGCTACGACCTGAGTGATCGCGACCACCAGGACCCGCGGGACCAGCGGGGAGAGTGGGGGCAGCGACGGCTGCTCCGCGCGCGCCCGGCGGCCGAGGTCGGTGAACATCGTGCGGAACAGCTCGTACGTGCGCTCGCGCTGCTCATCCGCTCGCTCGCCGGCGCGCTGAAGCGAGAGCAGGTACGCGCGCGCGAACGCGGGCCGCTGCACCCACCACTGCAGGTAGATCCGGGTGCCCTTCCGCATCGCCTGGATCCAGTCGGGCTCGGCGGTCAGAGCGACGAGCTCCGACAGCAGCTCACCCGCGACGCCGTCGCACGCCACCAGGAAGCAGTCGGTCTTGTCGGCGAAGAACTCGTAGAAGGCGTTGCCCGAGACCCTGGCGGTCGACACCACCATCGGCACGGTCGCGCCGTCGAAGCCGCGCTCGGCGACGCACTCGAGCATCGCGCGAAGCAGCCGTTCACGCTGCGAGGAGCGGACCGCGTCGGCGGGGAGCTTGTGGCGTCCCCGAGGGAGCGGCTCGCCGCGCCACGGCACCTCCTTGACTTTTGAATGCACGCACGTATTTTATAGGTTGGCGGGACGGAGAGCGAGGGAAATGGAGACCCAGGGATGAGGCTCGAGCGACGGGCGTGGGTGGCGGCGATTGTCGTCGTCGCGGCGCTGGCCCCGAATGCTCGCGCGGCGACCCAGTGCGGCGGCGCCGGACCGTGGTGCAACACCGCGCTGTCCGCCGACCAGCGGGCGCAGCTGCTACTCGACCACCTCACCCAGAGCCAGAGGATCTCGCTGCTGGCGGGCAACAATCTGCTCGGTGTGACCGGGAGCGGCCACACCGGCACCAACGGAGGCGTTCCAGGGCTGGTGCCTGTGGTCAACTTCACCGACGGGACCGCCGGGATCAGAGGGGGCGCTGCCACTGCGATGCCCGACGAGCTGGCGACCGCCGCGAGCTTCGACCAGCAGGTGGCGGCGGCCGACGGCCAGGTGCTCGGCGACGAGGCGAAGCTCAAGGGCGACGACGTGATCTACGGGCCGACGCTCACGATCATGCGCACGCCGTTGGATGGCCGCACCTTCCAGGGGGTCGGAGAGGATCCGTTCCTGGCCTCGCAGACCGGCGTCGGGCTGATCGACGGGATCCAGTCCCAGGGAGTGATCGCCAACGCCAACATCTACACCGCCAACAACCAGGAAGGCCAGGATCCGACCGGGTCCTCGGGCATGCCGGGCGCGCCGCTCGGGGGGGCGACGGTCGGCAGTCGCTACACGATCGACGCGAACGTCGATCAGCGGACGCTGCGCGAGATCTACCTGCCTCCATTCGAGGCCGCGGTCAAGCAGGCGAATGTCGGCACCGTGATGTGCGCCTACAACCTGGTCAACGGCACCTACAACTGCGAGAACGGCCCGCTGCTGAACGGGATCCTCAAGCAGCAGTGGGGCTTCAAGGGATTCGTTCTGAGCGACTACGGGGCGGCGCACAACACGATCGCCTCGCTCCAGGGCGGCCTCGACTTCGAGCCGTGGCCAGGAGCCGTCTACGGGCCGGGGCCGGTCACCGCGGCGGTCACCAGCGGCGCAGTCACGCAGGCGCAGCTCGATGACCACGTCCGCCGCTACCTGAGGACGCTGTTCGCGTTCGGCGTCTTCGACCGGCCCGCGTACGCCGCCAACGAGGCGGCGATCAACAAGCCCGCGCATGCCGCCGAGACCCAGCGGATCGAGGAGGGGGCGATCACGCTGCTTCAGAACCGGCAGGCGATCCTCCCGCTGCACGCCAAGCGGCTGAAGTCGATCGCGGTGATCGGCAAGGTCGCGAACTCGTTCTTGACCGGCGGGGGCTCCTCCGCCGTGACGCCGTACTCATATGTGAGCCCGCTGCAGGGCATCATCGCCCGCGCGGGCCGGCACGTGCGAGTCGTTTACAACGACGGGAGCGACCCCGCGAGCGCTGCCGCGCTCGCCAAGTCGAGCAGCGTCGCGATCGTCGTTGCGGCCGACTACGAGATCGAGGGCGTCGACCTGCAGTGCCTGACGCTCGAGTGCCCGAACGCGTATGGCAACCAGGACTCGCTGATCAGCCAGGTGGCTGCGGCCAACCGGCACACGGTTGTCGTGCTGGAGACCGGCGGTCCGGTTCTGACCCCTTGGCGCGGGCAGGTCAACGGTCTGCTCGAAGCCTGGTACCCCGGCGAGCAGGGCGGCGCGGCGATCGCCCGCGTCCTGTTCGGCGACGTCGATCCGAGCGGGCACCTCCCGGTGACCTTCCCCAAGTCCGAGGCCCAGGAGCCGACCGCCGGCGACCCGGCGTCCTACCCCGGCGTCGCCAACAGCGAGACCTACAAGGAGGGCGTGTTCGTCGGCTACCGCTGGTTTGACGCGCACAAGCTCGTTCCGGCTTTCCCGTTCGGCTTCGGGCTCTCCTATACGCGGTTCACATACCGCCATCTGGTTCTGAGGCCGACCGCCACCGGCGCTCGCGTCAGCGTGACCGTCGCCAACGTGGGCCGGATGGCGGGCGCCGCCGTCCCCCAGCTCTACGTGGGTCTCCCTGTCGCACCGGGCGCCCCCCAGCCGCCCGAACAGCTCAAGGCCTTCGACAAGGTGATCCTCGCCCCGGGCCGGCGAACCCGGGTCAGCTTCGTCCTCGACGCGCGGTCCCTGTCCTACTGGGACACGGCGCTCGGGGACTGGAGGGTCGCGCGAGGGTGCGACCGCGTAATGGTCGGGAGCTCCTCCCGGGATCTGCCATTACGCGGTGCGTTTGCCCGCGGCGGGGGCCGCTGTCCCACCGGGGCGACCTCCCCGCGCTGATTCGATCTGCAAGCTCGCGACCGCTGAAGGAGTCGCGCGGGGCCACGCGAAACTCCGAGGCATGACACAGCACGAGGCGAGCAGGACCCTGGTCAAGTCACCCCCCGAGTTGTGGGCCGAATGCAGCGAGGTCAACTCGCTGAGCCGGCATCTTGAGGGGTCTTTCGGAGAAATCAAGATCACGAGGCTCGAACCCGAGACCGCCGTAGCCTGGGAGGGCGAATGTGCAAGCGGCACGGTGCGGATCGAGCCATCGGGATGGGGAACGCGGGTGACGCTGACGGCGCTGATGGAAGCGGAGGAGGCGCCGGCGGCGGTGGACGTCGTGCCCGAGGAAGCCCCGGCGGCGGTGGAGGAGGAGTCGCCGCCGGTCGTCGAGGAGGAGCGGACGGCTGCGGTCGCCGAGGAGGAGGCCGCTGCGGTCGAGGAAGAGGAGCCGGTTGTCGTCGCCCAGCCGGCGCCCGTGGTGGAGGCCCCGCCGCCGGTGGCCGTGGAGCCCCCGCGCTCGCTGGCCGAGGAGCCCCCGGTCGCCGTGCGGGCTGAGCGCAGGGGCCTTCTGATGCGGATGCGGGCGCTGTTCAGGCCCGAACCGGCGGCGGTACCGGTTGCGCCCCCCGTTCCGGTGGCCGAGCCGGCCGAGCCGGCCGAGGCGACCCTGGAGGCCGCCGCGGCCGAGCCGGCCGCTGAGCCGGTCGCGGGTGAGCCGGTCCAGCCTGAGCCGGTTGCCCCGGTCCCGGCCGAACCCGAGCCCGTCGCCGAGGAGCCGCGGGCCGTTGAGCCGGCGCCTGAGCCGGTGGCGGTGGCCCCGGAGCCGACCGAGCCCGAGCCGGAGCCCGCCGCGCCGCAGCCGGAGGAGCCCGCCGTCGACGCCCCCAAGGTGCTCGCCGCCGCGCTCGACAGCCTCGGCCAGGCGCATCACCGGCCGTTCTCGAGGTCCTGATCGTTCGGCCGTGGGGGCTTGGCACGGTCCCCGGGGCTGGGTTCCGGGGCCGGTTCGTCCGCGACCTCCTAAACTCGCGCCCCGATGCGCGACAAGGCACCCGAGACCTACGAGGAGAAGCTCGAGCAGCTCCAGGAGCTTCGCGAAGAGCAGGTCCACGCGGGCTCGGAGCAGGCGGTCGCCAAGCAGCACGAGAAAGGCAAGTACACCGCCCGGGAGCGCGTCGAGAAGCTGCTCGACCCCGGGTCCTTCCAGGAGCTCGACACGTTCGTGCGCCACCGCACGTACGAGTTCGACATGCAGCGGAACCGCCCCTGGGGCGACGCGGTCGTCACCGGCCACGGGACGATCGACGGCCGCCGGGTGTGCGTGTTCAGCCAGGACTTCACCGTGTTCGGCGGCTCGCTGGGCGAGGTGATGGGCGAGAAGATGGTCAAGATCATGGACCTGGCGGCCAAGATCGGCTGCCCGGTGATCGGGATCAACGACTCCGGCGGGGCGCGGATCCAGGAGGGCGTCGTCTCGCTCGGCGCCTACGGCGACGTGTTCGTGCGCAACGTGATGTGCAGCGGCGTGATCCCGCAGATCAGCCTGGTCATGGGGCCCTGCGCGGGCGGCGCCGTGTACTCCCCCGCGATGACCGACTTCATCTTCATGGTCAAGGAGACCAGCCACATGTTCATCACCGGCCCCGATGTGATCAAGACGGTCACCGGTGAGGAGGTCGACTTCGAGTCGCTCGGCGGGGCGATGGCCCACAACGAGAAGTCGGGGGTCGCCCACTTCGCGTGCGATGACGAGGACGCCTGCCTCGAGGACACGCGCTACCTCCTGAGCTTCCTGCCGCAGAACAACCTCGAGACGCCGCCCCGCGTGCAGCCGACCGATGACCCGCTCCGGCAGGACCCCGAGCTCGACCACGTCGTCCCCGACAACGCCAACAAGCCATACGACATGCGCAACGTCGTCAGGCTGATCGTCGACGACGGTGAGTTCTTCGAGGTCCACGAGCACTATGCGCGCAACATCGTCTGCGGCTTCGCGCGCCTGAACGGGTACGCGATCGGCGTCGTCGGCAACCAGCCGTCCCAGCTGGCCGGCGTGCTCGACATCGACTCCTCGGTCAAGGCCGCGCGGTTCGTGCGCACCTGCGACGCCTTCAACATCCCGTTGATCACGTTCACCGACGTCCCGGGCTTCCTGCCGGGGACCAATCAGGAGTGGGGCGGGATCATCCGCCACGGCGCCAAGCTCCTGTACGCGTACACCGAGGCGACGGTTCCCAAGATCACCGTCATCACCCGCAAGGCCTACGGCGGCGCCTACGACGTCATGGCCTCCAAGCATATGCTCGCCGACTTCAACTTCGCGTGGCCGACCGCCGAGGTCGCGGTGATGGGGCCCGAGGGCGCGGTCAACATCATCTATCGCCGGGACATCCAGTCATCGCCGACCCCGGACACTCGCCGCCAGAAGCTGATCAACGACTACAAGGCGCACTTCGCCAACCCCTACGTCGCGGCCGAGCGCGGGTACATCGACGACGTGTTCGTGCCTCATGAGACCCGGCCCAAGCTGATCACCGCGCTCGAGACGCTCCAGAACAAGCGCGTCGCCGGGCCCAAGCGCAAGCACGGGAACATCCCGCTTTAGCGGATCGCGTCCACCTAGGATGCACCTGCGCTGCGCGCGAGTGCATCCGATGCCGACCGCGTCCACTCAGCGGCAGCGAGCGCTCGCCAACCCCCCCGCCGCGTCGAGCACCGTGATCGAGTGGCGCCGGCGGATCCGTCGCAGCACCGTGCCCTCGCCGCCCGTCACCCGTCCCGAGCAGCTCACGCGAAGGCGGGCGAACACGCGCACGGTGATCGTCCACGAGACCGGATTGCCGTCGGTGTCCTGTCCGGACGCGCGCACGCGGTAGGTGCCCGGCCGGAACGAGTGGGTGAACAAGACCGGTTTCCCGTGCGGGCCCTGCCCGGTCTGCCCGTAGTCCTGACCCACCGACAGATAGCCGGTGCTCGGCACGGCTGCCGTCGCCGAAGTCCCAGCGCACCTGCCCCGCGAGCGGAGCGTCGATCTCCGCGGCCGGCATATAGATCGCCTGCAGCGTGGTCGTGAACCTGCCCGAGCGCCCCGCGTCCCCGGTCGACGGCGAGGCCAGCGTCTGCAGCCCCGGCAGCTTCTTCTGCGCGTAGTCGTTGGCGAGCGGCGACGCGGCAAGAGCGTTGGTGTGGAATCCGATCGCCGACAGCAGCCCTTCCTGGGCGGAGATGATCTGGTCTCCAAGGCTCGGCGAGACGTTGAACACCGCGTGGTCGGAGTTGTAGACCTCCGGGTACGGCGCGTCGAAGGCCGGATAGAAGTAGCCGAAGTCGTCCTGCCCCTTGGACAGCGCGACCACGGTCTTGGCGGCGGTCGCCTTGGCGAGCGTCAGTCGGATCTCGGGGAACGGCTCCCCGGGCATCGACAGGAACGCGTCCTGCCCGATCCGGAACGCCGTCAGCCAGGTGCCGAACGTGTTGCCGGTTCGGAACGGAGCGCGCATCGCCCGGTCGATCGGATAGATACCGGTGGCCTGAGCCTCCTGCTGCTTCTGGGCGTCCGGCAGCGACCACGCGTCGTTGAGGGCCAGCAGCGCTTCGTTCGTGGCGGTGAACTGGACCATGGACTCGTGCGCCTGGAGCGTTGGGCTGGTGACCCACTGCGCGTGGGCGAGCGACTCCAGCAGGTCGTTCGTGATCACGCCCGAGATCCATTCCATGTTCGCGAACCCGGTCGTCTCAACTGGGCTTTCGAGCCGCCCCAGAGACGCGGGGCCGACCACGCTGACGCCTCCGAGCAGCCGGTCGAGCCTGGCCCGGACCGCACCGAAGTAGTCGGCGCTCAGGATGCCCAGGCACTGGCCGCACACGTGCGCTCCGTGGGTCGGGACGCTCGCGAACACCCCGATCGTGGCGCCCGTCGACGGGCTCACCGCACGCAGGATCGAGATCTGCGTGTCGTTGACCCACCCCTGGTAGTTGTCCTGGTTGATGTTGACTCCGGCGATATTGGGGTCGTTCAAGGTCGCGAACTGCAGGTGGGCGGGACGGGCGGAGCGCGCCGCCGCCGCGATCGCCGAGACGACCTGATCGTGGACGAGCTTGAGGTAAGTGACCGGCACCGGTCCCCAGATGCCCTCGAGCGTCGGACCCGCGTGCGTGTGGGTCGCCTGCACGATCACGTCCGCCTGCGACATCCTCACGCCGCCCGTCGCGCTTGCCGCACGCGCAGCATCGATGCGATCGGCCAGCGCGCCGAAGTCCGCCCCTTCCTGGTAGCCCGAGAAATAGCCCTGGGCGTCGATCGTCGCGAACGCGAGCGCCGTGCGCCCATTGCTCACGTAGAAGGCGCGGACCTCGAGCGGATCGTGGAGCTTCTTGATCGGAGGGCTGAGCGAGAAGCCGCCCGAGTAGACCGGCACCGATGGGTTGATGCTCCGGTCCGCGGCGCCGGCCCGGAACAGCGCGGGCGAGGCGGCCGCGTGGGCGGCGCCGCTACAGGTGATCGCGAGCGCCGCGGCAAGCGATGCGAAGCGACCAACCCTCAATCCCACGGGGCTCAGGGTACTCCCATGCGAGGGTTCTCAGAGTGGTGGTACGGGCGCTCTCAGAGCCGCACCAACTGCGCCTCCACCCGTCCATCTCGCCAGGCCTCCAGCGCCGCGGCGGCCACCGCAAGGTCCTGGATCGCCAGGCCGGTGGAGTCGAACAGCGTCACGGCCTCGGGACCCGGACGCCCGGACGCGTCGCCGGCGAGAACGGCTCCGAGCTCGGTGACCTGCTCGCGGCGGACCACCCCCGCATCGACCGCCGCGGTCAGCTCACCTCCGTGCGAGGCCTGCTGCCACTCGTCGCAGAACAGCGCGCACGACGCGATCGCCCCGACGCTGGCCTCCGACTTGCCAGGGCCATCTGCGCCCAGCATGTTCAAGTGCAGGCCGGGCCGCAGGTCGCCGGCGTCGACGACGATCGTGGTCCCCGGCGTCACGCAACACACGATCTCGGAGCGCAGCGCCTGCTCGCGTGAGCCGGGGTCCCAATCGAGCTCGGCCGCGAGTGCGTTGGCGGCATCCGCCCGAGGGTCGTGACAGACGCCGGGCCCATAACCCGCCGCTGCCAGGCAGCGCGCCGCCCAGGCTCCGTGCAGTCCGCAGCCGATGATCCCGACGGTGCGGGCCTCGTCTCGCGCGAGCGCCGTCGCGGCCACGGCCGCTACCGCGCCGGTTCGAAGCGTGGTGACCGACCGTGCGTCGAGCAGCATCAGCGGCTCCCCGGTGCCGGCGTCCGACAGGCACACGACGCCCGTGACGGTGGGCAGCCCGCGCTCGGGGTTTCCCGGGAAGGAGGTCACCCACTTGAGCGATGCGAGCTCGCCGCCCCGCGCGGGCATCGCGCGGAAGTCGCCGAACGGTGGGCTCGGGAGGTAGACCTTCGACGGCATCGTCCACTCGCGGCGGTGGAAGCGGACCAGCGCGTCGCGCACGCGTTCGATCGCGTCTTCGGCGGCGACGGCTTGGAGCACGGCGTCGTAGTCCAGGACTGGAAGCTCGGGCACGGCGGGGGCACGATACTCTCGCCGGCATGGTGAACCGGCGACCGAAGCTGACGATCGTCGCCCCCAACGCGTCCGGAGAAGAGGCCGCTGCGGTGGTCGCGGCGCTCGAGCAGTTCATGCGCGCAACGGCGCCGCCGCCCGCGCGGGCGCCGTCGCAGCGCAACCCATGGCAGCGGGCCGCGCTGCGCGAGGGAGTCGCGCGCGCGCCCGCCGAGCCGCTGCCTTGGAGCTGACGCTCCGGCTGCCCTCGGTGTGACGCTCGAGTCTTGACAGAACGTCGGCGGTATGCGAGCGTGGGCCTCACTGGATGGGCCGACCGGGGGCTTGTCCGTTCGACGCTCGCGGCATGCGAGCAGTGAGGGGCTCTGAGCATTGAGGTCAAGGGGGCAACCGGGCGCGGGGATAGGACCGACCAGTTTCCCGAGCCGAGCCGGCAGGAACCTGCCGGCGCAGCTCGTAGACGCGCTCGCCCATGGCCGGTGTTCGCCGGCATCGCTCAGCCCCCACAGCCGATGCTGGCCCGCCTAACAGGCGCCGGCTAGAGCGCGCCGGCTGCCGCGGCGG
Source organism: uncultured Solirubrobacterales bacterium (assembly GCA_963695965.1). GTDB lineage: Bacteria > Actinomycetota > Thermoleophilia > Solirubrobacterales > Solirubrobacteraceae > Palsa-465. The sequence continues at coordinate 6,123 of CAVOIU010000033.1, read as the reverse complement.
AGCCCCCACCGCCGCGGCGCCGGACCCTTTTCACAGACCCCCGGCCCCCCTTTCCGTCACAACACGCCAGGTCGGGGGAAGTTGCCACGCGGTCCACAGAATCGGTGAATTGCGGTCGCCGAGTGGCCGGGCAAGGGGGGCCGGGTGGACCCCTGCGGCAAATCCTGGGAACCCCTCGCGGCAAATCTGATGTTTTCAGATTGCCTTTTGGTACATTTGACTGTCCGCTGATCGACCACCCGGGAGGCCCCTTCGATGGAGCCCACATCGCTGGACACCACCAAGGCGCAGAACGGCAGTGACGGTAACGGTTCATCCGCCCGTAACGGCTCGCTCGAGAATCCCGAGGTGCTCGAGAACGTCCCGGGCCATGTGATCCCGATCCTCGAGCGGGAGTTCGACGACTTCGACACGGAGTCCACCCGCTATCTGAAGGGCGCGCTACAGGAGGACGACTTCATCAAGTTCCGCCTCAAGCAGGGCGTCTACGGCCAGCGCCAGCCGGACGTCCAGATGGTCCGCGTGAAGCTCCCGATGGGCGGCGTCACGCCTGACCAGCTCGACGCTTTCGCCGACGTGATCGAGAAGTACGTGCCGCTGCGCAAGGGTCACATCACGACCCGCCAGAACATCCAGATGCACCACATCCCCCTGCCCGACGCGGCCGAGCTGATCCGCGAGCTCGGGACGCGGGCCTCTCGAGCCGAGAGGGCTGCGGCAACACGATGCGAAACGTGACCGGCGATCCTCGCGCGGGGACGCTCGAGGGCGAGCGGTTCGACATCACGCCGTATGCCGGCGCGTATGTGCGCTACTTCGTCCGCCATCCCACGACTCAGGCGATGCCGAGGAAGGTCAAGACGGCGTTCACCGCGACCGACGAGGACAACGCGATCACCCGGATCCACGACATGGCCTTCGTGCCGAAGGTGCGAGACGGCGTCCGAGGGGTCGAGGTGCGGGTCGGCGGCGGGACCTCGATCATGCCCCGGCTGGCGCCGACGCTGTACGAGTTCGTCGAGCTGGACAACGGCGACTACCTGAAGGTCACCGAGGCCTGCATGCGGATCTTCGACCGCCAGGACTTCCTGCGGGTCAACCGCGCCCGCGCTCGGATCAAGGTGCTGATCGACAAGATCGGGATCGACGCGTTCCGCGAGCAGGTCGAGGAGGAGCTCGAGGGCGAGTGGGTGTCGGAGCGTGACTTCTCGGTCGAGCCGCTGCTGTTCGACCACGACGAGGAGGCGAACGCCCCCGAGAAGCCCGACGGCTACGCAACCCCCAACGGCGACGTCCACGAGTTCGCAAGCTTCGAGGAGACCAATGTCCAAGCCCAGCGCCAGGACGGCTTCTCGACCGTCGAGGTGAAGGTGACCCGCGGCGACCTCACTCCTGAGGAGCTGCGCGGCCTCGGCGAGATCATGCGCGAGTACTCCGGTGGCTACGCGCGCACCACCGTGCACCAGAACCTGATCCTGCGCTGGGTGCGCGACGAGTCGGTGTACGAGGTCTGGGAGCGGCTGTCCGAGCTCGGCCTCGGCGACTCCGGAGCCGACGAGATCACCGATGTCGTCAGCTGCCCCGGCACGGATTCTTGCAAGCTCGGAATCACCAGCTCGATGGGTCTCAATCAGGCGATCCAGGAGCGGCTGGTCGCGATGGAGATCGACGACCCGCTGACGCGCCGGATCCACATCAAGATGAGCGGCTGCCCCAACGGGTGCAGCCAGCATCACATAGCCAACATCGGGTTCTACGGCGCCTCGTTCAAGGTCGGCGAGCACACGATCCCCGCCTACATCCCGCACATCGGCGGTGCCTTCGAGGGTGGCGACGTTCGCTATGGCCACCGGCTCAAGGCGCGGCTGCCGGCCAAGCGCGTGCCCGAGGCCGTCGAGCGCTGGGTACGCTTCTACGAGTCCGATCGAGCCGACGGCGAGGAGTTCAACGCGTTCGTCGAGCGGATCGGGACGCCGGAGTTCGAAGCGCGGGTCAAGGATCTGACGATGCCGATCGAGTTCAACCTCGAAAACATGAGCTACTTCATCGACTGGACCAAGAGCGCCCCGTTCGAGGTCGTCCGCGGGCGAGGGTGAGTGCGCGGTCTAGCATGGCCGTGACCAGCCCAGATCTGCTAGGACCGCCTCCGCCGAGGAGGTGATCACCTACGCGGTGGAGCGCTTCCACCCGCGGCTGACGATGGCCTGCTCGTTCCAGAAGGAGGAGTCGGTCCTGTCCACATGCTCTCGAGGAGCGCCCGAGCGCGGTGTTCACGATCGACACGGGCGTGCTGTTCCGGGAGACGCTTCAGACCTGGAAGCAGTTCGAGGACCGCTTCGGGTGCAGGTCGAGGTGGTCGACGCGGGCAGCCCCGACGAGCCGTGGACGCTCGAGCGCTGCTGCGGCGACGCGAAGGTCGCCGCGCTCGAGCACGCGCTCGACGGCGTCGACGCCTGGATCACCGGGATCCGCCGGGAGCAGGCCTCGACCCGCGCGGCGCCGAGAAGCTCGAGCGCGACGAGGCGCGCGGGATCTGGAAGGTCATCCCCCTGGTCGACTGGACCGAGAAGGACGTGTGGCGCTACATCAACAAGCACGACCTTCCCTACAACCCGCTGCACGACCAGGGCTACTCGTCGATCGGCTGCGCGCCGTGCACGCGGCCGGGCGCCGGCCGGGAGGGTCGCTGGGCGGGGCTCGACAAGACCGAGTGCGGGATCCACGAGTAGGGCCCTTCGGGGGCACAGCTAAATGAACCCGGCGCACTACGAGCTGTCCTACCTCGACGCGCTCGAGGCCGAGTCGATCCACATCTTCAGGGAGGTGGCGGCGGAGCTGGAGCGTCCGGTGCTGCTGTTCAGCGGTGGCAAGGATTCGCTGGTGCTGTTGCGGCTCGCGGAGAAGGCGTTTCGCCCGGGGCGGTTCCCGTTCCCGATCATGCACGTGGACACGGGTCACAACTTCCCGGAGGTGATCGAGTTCCGCGACCGGTTGATCGGTGAGCTCGGTGAGCGGCTGATCGTCGCGAACGTCCAGGACTCGATCGATTCCGGCCGGGTGGCCGAGGAGACGGGGCCGCGCGCGTCGCGCAACCGCCTGCAGACCACGACGCTCCTGGACGCGATCGCCGAGCACGGATTCGACGCCGCGTTCGGCGGCGCCAGGCGTGACGAGGAGCGGGCGCGTGCGAAGGAGCGGGTGTTCTCGTTCCGTGACGACTTCGGTCAGTGGGATCCCAAGTCCCAGCGGCCCGAGCTGTGGTCGCTCTACAACGGGCGGATTCGCAAGGGCGAGCACGTCCGGGTGTTCCCGATCTCAAACTGGACCGAGCTCGATGTGTGGGAGTACATCGTCCGTGAGGGGCTGGAGGTGCCCTCGATCTACTTCGCGCACAACCGGGAGGTGTTCGAGCGAGACGGGATGCTGTACGCGCTCAGCCAGCATGTCGAGCTGATCGACGGCGAGAAGCCGTTCGAGACCTCGGTGCGCTACCGCACCGTCGGCGACATGACCTGCACGGGCGCGGTGCGATCGGAGGCCAACACGATGGAGCAGGTGATCGCGGAGATCGCCGCCACAACGATCACCGAGCGGGGCGAAACCCGCGCGGATGACCGCGTCACCGAGGCGGCCATGGAAGACCGCAAGCGCGAGGGCTACTTCTAATGGCTCCCGGCCCCGCGTCCAACGGGCACGCGACCCGTGCCCGCCATACTGAGCTGCTGCGGATCGCGACGGCGGGGTCGGTGGACGACGGCAAGTCGACGCTGATCGGCCGGCTGCTGTACGACTCCAAGCCGGTGCTCTCAGACCAGCTCGAGCACGTGATCGAGACCTCTGAGCGCCGTGGCGACGGGTACATGAACCTGGCGCTGCTGACCGACGGGCTGCGGGCCGAGCGCGAGCAGGGCATCACGATCGACGTCGCCTACCGCTACTTCCAGACCAAGCGCAGGAAGTTCATCATCGCCGACACGCCCGGCCACGAGCAGTACACCCGCAACATGGTCACGGGCGCCTCGACGGCGGACCTGTCGGTGATCCTCGTCGACGCGCGCAAGGGCGTGTCCGAGCAGACCCGCCGGCACGCCTACATCGCGTCGCTGCTGCGGATCCCGCATCTGGTGGTGTGCGTGAACAAGATGGACCTCGTCGACTACGACGAGGAGGTGTTCGACCGGATCGAGGACGAGATGACCGACTGGGCCGCCCGCCTGGACATCCGGGACATCACCTTCATCCCGATCTCCGCGCTGCACGGCGACAACGTGGTCGACCGCTCGGAGGCGATGAGCTGGTACGGCGGCCCGCCACTCCTCTACCACCTCGAGCACGTCGTGATCGCCACCGACCGCAACCTCGTCGACGTGCGCTTCCCGGTCCAGTGGGTGATCAGGCCGATGGGCGATGAGCACCACGACTACCGCGGCTACGCCGGCCAGGTCGCCGCCGGCGTGCTGCGACCGGGCGACGAGGTCATGGTGATGCCCGGCGGCCAGCGCACTCGGATCGCCGCGATCGACGACTACCGAGGGGAGGTCGACGCCGCGTTCCCGACGATGTCGGTGACGCTACGGCTCGCCGACGACCTCGACATCTCGCGCGGCGACATGGTCGTCAACGCCGACGACCCGCCCGTCGCCGGACCGCGAGCTCGAGGCGATGGTCTGCTGGATGAGCTCATGCCGCTGAAGCCCGGCGGGCGCTACGCGATCAAGCACACGACCCGCTCGGTACGCGCGATCGTCGACGAGCTCGAATACGGGATCGACGTCAACACGCTCGAGCACGTGAGACCTCCAGCTCGAGCTGAACGAGATCGGCCGCGTCAAGCTGCGCTGCAGCGCCCCGGTGATGGTCGACCGTTACCCGCGCAACCGCACGACCGGGAGCTTCATCCTGATCGACGAGGCGACCAACGACACCGTCGCTGCCGGCATGGTCTTGCACGCTTCGAGCAGCTAGTCCCGGCCGGCCCGCCGCCGGTAGAGTCCGCCGCGCTCATGTTCGCGAAGGTCCTGATCGCCAACCGCGGCGAGATCGCGGTGCAGAATCATCCGTGCGTGCGAGGAGCTCGGGATCGGGACGGTCGCCGTCTACTCCGAGCTCGATCGCGACGCGCCCCACGTCAAGCGGGCCGACGAGGCGTTCCTGCTCGGCCCCGGCCCGGCCGAGCGAGAGCTACCTGGCGATCGAGAAGCTGCTCGAGGTCGTGGAGCGCTCGGGCGCCGAGGCCGTGCATCCGGGTTACGGGTTCCTGGCCGAGAACGCGGCGTTCGCGGCCGCGCTCGAGGAGCGTGGCATCACTTTCATCGGGCCGCCCGTCTCGGCGATCGAGGCGATGGGGTCGAAGACCCGGGCGCGGGAGCTGATGGCCCAGGCGGGGGTGCCGATCGTCCCGGGAACCACCGAGCCGGTGGCGCGGTCGAGGACGCCCGCAAGCTGATCGACAAGACGATTGGGTATCCGGTGGCGGTCAAGGCCGCGGGAGGGGGCGGCGGCAAGGGCTTCCGGGTCGCTCTCACCGAGGACGAGCTCCAGGAGGCGTTCGAGGGCGCGGCCCGCGAGGGCGAGAAATTCTTCGGCGACCGACCGTGTACTTGGAGCGCTACCTGCCCGACCCGCGCACGTCGAGGTCCAGGTGCTCGCCGACAAGCATGGCAACGTGATCCATCTCGGCGAGCGGGACTGCTCGATCCAGCGCCGGCATCAGAAGCTGATCGAGGAGGCCCCCGCGCCCGCCGTCGACGACGGAGCTCCGGGCGCGGATCGGGAAGATCGCCACCGACGCCGCCGCGGCGGTCGCGTACACGGGCGCGGGCACGATCGAGGGTCTGCTCCAGGAGGGCGAGTACTTCTTCCTGGAGATGAACACGCGGGTCCAGGTGGAGCATCCCGTGACCGAGATGGTGACGGGGATCGACATCGTCAAGGAGGGGATCCGGGTCGCGGCCGGCGAGCAGCTTCGATCGCCCAGGAGGACCTCGACCTTCGAGGCCACGCGATCGAGTGCCGGATCAACGCCGAGGACGCCAGCAAGAACTTTGCGCCGTCGCCGGGGACGATCGCCTTGTTATTCGAGCCGGGGGGCCCCGGCGTCCGGGTCGACTCTGGCGTGGTGCA